>NZ_QUJT01000009.1:139039-162030 GCF_003480955.1 Clostridium sp. AM27-28 | reverse complement strand
TGCCGCTGGGCAGGACTGGTACGTCCGCGCGTGATAATGTTGGAGAATGTCGAAGAGTTTAAGACGTGGGGACCGCTTGGGCGTCGGAAGCATCCGATCAAGGCAAAGCAGGGAAAAACGTTTCATAAATTTATCCAGCAGCTTACTGATTTGGGATACGAAGTGCAGTTCCGGGAGCTGGTGGCGGCAGATTATGGAGCTCCTACCATGCGGAAGCGGTTCTTCCTGATTGCGCGATGCGATGGCAAGCCGATCGTATGGGCGCGACGTACCCACGGACCGGCAGACAGCCCGGAGGTAAAAGCTGGCTTGCTGAAACCTTATGTGGGGGCGTATACACAGCTGGATTTTTCACTCCCATGTCCGAGCATCTTCGATAGTGCCGAAGAAATTAAAGAAAAGTACGGAATCCGGGCGGTGCGTCCGCTGGCGAAGAAGACAATGGATCGCATTGCCCGTGGAATCAAGAAATTCATTCTGGATAACCCGGAGCCGTTCTTGATCCAGTGCAATCACGGCGGCGAACGTAAACCGGGGGATATCCGGCAGCCAATGCCGACAATTACCGGAAAGCATGGTTTTGGAGTAGTGGCACCGATACTGATTCAGTACCATTCGGAAACGACGCAAAATGAAACGCGTGGTCAAGGAATAGAAGATCCGCTTATGACGGTAGATGGTTCGAACAGATACGGTCTTGTTACATCGTTTATCAGCAAATTCTATAAGAGCGGTACCGGACAAGATATAAGGGAGCCATTACATACAGTGACGACCTCCCCGGGGCATTTTGGAGAGGTGCGGGCGTTTTTGACGAAGTATTACGGTGCCGGTACTGGGCAGGACATAAAAGCGCCGCTTGATACTATCACAGCGCAGGATCGTTTCGGGCTGGTAACCATATATGGCACTGAATATCAGATTGTGGATATCGGACTGCGGATGCTGGAACCGAAAGAGCTATACGGCTGCCAGGGATTTCCGGACGACTACATCATCGACCGGGATTGCGACGGGAAGCCTTATCCGAGAGCGGAGCAGGTGCGACGCTGTGGAAACGCTGTGTGTCCGCCGATACCTACGGCGCTGGTGCGGGCGAATCTGAAAGAGCTATGCGTTGCGAAGCGGCTGCCGAACTGCCGGGCGGATCGCCTGGGTGAGGATACCGGCGGGCAGTTGAGGTTCGCGTAGAAAAATAGAGGGAGGTGGTACCGTTGGACAAAGCAAAACCTGAGGCTGAATGTTGTGCCAACTGCAAAAACTGCGTAGCATATCCGAAAAACAATCGGTATGGAGACGTTGATTATATGTGTTTGATTAGCGGTTATTATATCGCCGGAGTACACAAGGATCGAAACAAGGTTCGACGCCTTACTCCGGGCGGTAGAAAACTGGAATGCAGATATGAAAGACAGGAGAAAGATAGCTAAGCCAATAAAGGGAGGTGGCACCGTTGGACAAAGAAGTCCTGATACAGTACTGTGAGCTTATGGAAGAGATAAAAGATATCAGAAGGCGCATCCGGGAGCTGGACAGGTTCCTGGAGCATCCGCCGATTGTGGCGGACACGGTAAAAGGTTCTCGTAGGGATTTAACAATCGGGCCGATCAAGGTAACAGGTATTCCGGATCCGGTTTACTGCCGGAAGCAGAAAGCCAGGGAGCGATATGGCAAGCTTCTGGCGGCGAAAGAGGCGGAGCTGCTGGAGCTTACCACGCAGGCCGAAGAATACATAGAGACGATCCAGAGTTCAGAGCTGAGGATTATGTTCCGGCTGTATTTCATAGATGGCCTGAGCGATCTGAAAGTTGCAGACCGGATGAATCGGATGTTCCCCAAAAGAAAAAAGAAATACACGGATGAGAGCGTGAAGAAGCGGAGACAAAGATTTTTTGAAAAATTTGCAAATGTCCCCCAATGTCCCGATGAAAGGTGCTAATATGGTATCATGCATTTCCATGCGAATGCTGGTTCATTTGGCATTGAATCCTGTATGTATTTATCCCGTCGGAAAATCGCCCCCGGCGGGATTCCTTGGAACGTAGCTCAGTCGGAAGAGCAGCTGGCTTATATCCAGTAAGGCGAGGGTTCGAGTCCTTCCGTTCTGATTTTGCAAAGTAGAGCAGTCTGGGAGCTCGCCGAGCTCATAACCCGGAGGTCGCTGGTTCGAATCCAGCCTTTGATATTTGCCTGGTTTAGGACTCTCCATCCGGACATTCCAGGTACGTAAAAGACATCCTTGAAAGAGGGTGTCTTTTTTGTGTTGTAAATATCTGAAATATGGATTAAAATAAAAGAAAATGTCGAAATGGAGAATGGACAATATGGCTTTAATGTATCTAGCTAAAATAAATTTGACGGCAGGTATTTTTGACGTATATGATAATAAATTAAATTTAGATGATGTAAAACAAACGATTTATGATGAATTAGACGAGAATAAAATGTTTTCTACTTCTTCAAATTGTAAATACAGAGATTCGTTGGGAAATATAAGAAGAATGCCGCAATTATCTAAATATAGCTTGAAAGAATTAAAAAAGCAGGATGCCGGAATTATTACAGGGAAGTTAGTTAGGGCATTTAATAAACCGACAGAAATAATTGATGAATCGGGTAAAGTATTACAAAGTTCAAACGAAGAGGCTGTTAGTATATATTTCTATTTAGATTCAAAACAAGAAATGATTGCATTTTCGGAGAGACAATCATTTGGCTATAATCAATTTATGACAGCATTTGCATTTATTCTAAGCCAAAACACAAAAAAATATAAATTTGAAATATTTCTGCAAAAGGATAAAGGTGCTTTAGAGGGCAAAATCAGGTCATTAAAATCAATACAGAATATCAAAGCGACATTGATACCACCGAATTCAAATGATAAGGATTTGGAAGAGTTTAGGAATAGTTTGCGATATATGCAAGATTGCCGTGATGTGAATGCTAATAAATTCAAGATGGAGATGTCCACGACAGATGAAAGGCATTCGTTAAAAATAGATTCAAAATATATGCAAGATATATACACAGCTGTGTCGAAGGGGTATGGAGAAGTAAATACAACAGGAATTAATCAAAATGGTAAAAGACAGACAATAAGTAGCAATCAAGATGCCGCATTAATTCGTATAATTGATGAGAATCTAACAGAAGAAGAATATAACCGAGAATCAAGATCGTTTATACATGAGTGGATTATGAAACTCCTTAAATCCGTAGCCAGTTAAAAGGTGAATTAAAATGATAAAAGATGCTCAATTTAATAAGTTTATAAAATACAAAAAATATGTGGACGTATTTGATTTTGCTTCCATTGAATGCAAGATTGCGTTGATTTCTGCTATTGCATTAGCAGGGGTTTCGTATTTTTCAACTCGAAATAATACTTTAGAAAATATTAATATACTTATTTCGGCATTGACTAAAGACATAGCTGTAGCATTAATAAGTTTCTTAGGATTTACTGTGTCAGGATTAGCAATATTAACAGGGGTTATATCAAAAAAAGAGGTCCAGACTGTAATGCGGGCAAGAAAAATTGAACATTTAGAAAAAATACTGTTAAGTTTTTATTTGCTTGGATTAGTAACGGCAATTACAGTTGTGGGATTAATTTGTTGCTTTATTTTCGGTGTAAATGATAGTGTGTTTTCAGAGAGAAGTTTTATCGTTCTGGTTTTTGTGTTCTCGTACCTGGTTGTATTTGTATTGTTTTATGCTGTAAAATTAATTGGAAACTGTTTGGAAATATTTTTTATTGTAAATTCAGGTGATGAAAGGAACAATGAAAATGAGGTAATGCAATGTTATGATTCTTATAGAATAACAGCTTTAGAAAGAGTTCTTATTCCCCCACTTGGAAAGGAAGGGTATGAGCTATACAAAGGTACTATCGAGGAACAAATTGCGAATAATAAAAATGTTGGTGAAAAAATAGAATTAGAAAAAATATACGCACACCATTTTACGCAAAGAAAACAATAAATGATGATTAAAGGGTCACCCAGTGTGACTCTTTTCTTATACTCAAAAAAAAACAAACACGATTGAGAGGTGGTGGTATGGCAAGAGCGCCGGACGCCAGAGTAGATCAGGCGAAAGAATTATATCAGCAGGGCAAGAAGCTGGTTGAGATATCGGCGCAGCTTGGAGTACCAGAAGGAACCGTCCGCAGGTGGAAACACACCTACGGATGGGATGGCGAACGTTCGGGAAAGAAAAGCGAGCGTTCGAAAAAGAAGAACGAACGATCGGAAAGAGTAAAGAAAGCGGTTGCAGAGGAAGTGGGACAGGTTATAGAAAACCCTGACTTGAACGACAAGCAACGGCTTTTTTGCTTGTATTACGTTCGATGCTTCAACACTACAAAAGCCTACCAGAAAGCGTACGGTTGTGATTATGCAACGGCGGCATCTGTCGGATATAGATTGTTGGCGAAAGATGGAGTTAGAGCCGAAATCCAGCGCTTAAAACAGGCGCGCCTTAACCGAGAGCTTCTAGATGAGTCCGATATCTTCCAGAAGTACATGGATATCGCATTCGCGGACATTACCGATTATGTCGAGTTCGGGCGGGAAAAGGTTCAGGTCATGGGAGCGTTCGGACCAGTTATGATAACGGATGAGGAAACAGGGCAGAAGGTACCAGTTACCAAAGTCATCAATACAGTTCGCTTCCGGGAGTCCTGCGATGTGGACGGCAGCATCATTGCCGAAGTTAAGCAGGGTAAAGATGGGGCGAGCGTAAAGCTGGCTGACCGCATGAAAGCGCTGGAATGGCTGGCGGCTCATATGGACTTAGCCACTGACGAACAGCGGAGCCGGATGGAACACCTGAAAGCCCAGACCGATAAGATAACCGGACAGGGGCAAGAGATAGAGGATTTGGATGAGATAGAGGGCGAGATTTATGGCAAGTAAGACGGTTAAGAAGAAAACCATAGAATTTAAGTTCTCGGAAAAGCATAAGGAGTATATCCGGAAGTGCCATGAATGTTCCTACAATGTGGCGGAGGGCGCTGTTCGTGCCGGTAAAACGGTGGACAACATCTTCGCGTTCGCGCATGAGCTGAAAACGGCTCCGGATCGAATCCACCTGGCAACCGGATCGACGGTCGGAAACGCCAAGCTGAACATCGGGGACTGTAATGGTCTGGGGTTGGAGTGGATTTTCCGAGGTCAATGCCACTGGGGCAAATACAAAGACAATGAGGCTTTATTTGTCAAGGGACCATCGACGCGCTGGCAACAGAAGATAGTTATCTTCGCAGGTGGCGGCAAGGAAGACAGCTACAAGAAGATCCGAGGCAACTCTTACGGAATGTGGATTGCCACGGAGATCAACTTACATCATGATAAAACCATCAAGGAGGCGTTTAACCGTCAGCTGGCGGCGAAACGCTTAAAGGTCTTTTGGGACTTAAACCCGGATAACCCGCGTGCTGCCATCTACTCAGAGTACATTGACCGATACCAGAAGCAGCAGGAAGCGGGGGAGTTCCCTGGTGGATACAACTACATGCATTGCACCATCTACGATAACATCAACATTACGCCGGAACGTCTGCATGAGATTGAGAGCCGATACGATATCAATTCGATTTGGTATCTTCGGGATATCAAGGGGATGCGCGTGGTGGCAACGGGTCTGATTTACCGCCGTTTTGCAGATGCTATCAGCACAGGATCCAGCACGTTCGGGATTCAGGGCAAGCCAACGGATCTCATGGAGATCAATCTGGGGATTGACTTCGGTGGCAGCGGGTCGGGGCATTCGTTCACGGCTACCGCAATCACGCGTGGATATCATAACGTGATCGCTCTTGCGTCTGAGTGGATTCGATGCAAGGATGAGTCTGGCAACCAGATAGAGATAGATCCTCAGATGCTGGGGGATATGTTTTGCAACTTTGCCCGGCGGGTCCTTGGCAAGTACGGATATGTCACGACGGTGTATGCGGATAGTGCAGAGCAGACATTAATCGCTGGCATTCGGAGCAGTCTCCGGCGCAATGGTCTCGGATGGATAAGGGTTGAGAATGCCCTAAAAGCTCCCATCAATGACCGTATCAACGCGGTGCTTATTCTGATGGCGCAGGGGCGCTTTCAGTATGTTGAGGGAGAGTGTGACAGTCTGGTAAATGCGCTGTGCACAGCAGTGTGGGATCCGAAGGAACTGACAAAGAATGTACGGTTGGATGATGGCACCAGTGATATCGACTCACTGGATAGTTTTGAGTACACGTTGGAGCGGCGGATCAGCCAGCTTATTAAATATGGGTGATGAAAAATGAATTATACGAAAATGTATGAGGCATTGCGGAAAGTCCTCGGAAATGAGCAGATTGATTTTGCCATGTCCGGACGGAGCAGTGCCTTAATTGAATTATGGTCCCGGATGTATGAGGAAAAAGCCCCCTGGCTGCATAATACAGACAATGCCAATATTCCCGCGACGATAGCGGGAGAGATTGCAAGACTGACTACGCTGGAGCTGCAGAGCAAGGTGGAGGGAAGTCCAAGGGCTGAATGCATGGATGCGGTTTATCGGCAGGTGCTTGGAAAACTCCGAGTACAGACAGAATATGCGTTCGCGAAAGGCAGTATGGTGTTTAAACCGTACATCACACCTGACGGAGCCATCGCGATCCAGTATATCCAGGCGGATATGTTTTTCCCACTTGATTTTGACTCCGAAAAAATGACGCGCTGCGCATTTTTGGATCAGTTTCGGAAGGGCAATGAAATTTACAGCCGCATCGAACTGTATAGTCTGAGTGGGGATGTGCTCTCAATCAAAAACCACGTCTTTATAGCACGGACGGAGGGAATATTGGGGACGGAGGTTCCGATCGGCACGGTGCCAAGATGGGCGGAACTGGCAGAAGAAATGCAGTTTTCTGGGATTAAGAAACTTCCGATCGGGTATTTTATCGTACCGCTTGGAAATAACAGAGATTCCGGCAGTCCTCTGGGCGTGTCGGTGTATTCGCGGGCGATCAAGCAGATAGAGGATGCGGATCGGCGGTACACGCAAATCAACTGGGAGTACGACAGCAAAGAGACAGCGGTACATATCGCTCAGAGCCTGCTTAAATACAATCCAGCTACAAACAGTTATGATTATCCAGGCGGAAAGGAACGTCTGTACAGGGGCGTCGAATACGCCGCTGGCGCGCAGGACAAGCCGCTTTTGGATGTCTTTTCGCCTGCCATCCGCGACACGGCGTATTACAACGGCTGGAATCAGCAGATGCGCCTGATTGAGTTTCGGTGTAATCTGGCTTATGGTACATTGTCGGATCCAAACAATACGGACAAGACAGCAGAAGAAATTAAAGCCAGCAAACAGCGCTCCTATGATTTCATTTCAGACTGCCAGAGAGCTCTGCAGAAAGCGCTGACCGATTTGGTTGACGCGATGGCATTCTGGTGTGATATTTACCATCTGTGCCCGGCAGGAGCCTATCATTTGTCTTTCCAGTGGGATGATTCCATCGTAGTTGATGCCAAAGCCGAACGCGACAACGATCGCGCTGATGTGGCAATGGGGGCGATGGCGCTTTATGAGTACCGGATGAAATGGTATGGGGAAACCGAAGAGGAAGCCAGAGCTGCGATCGGTAAGATAGGCGGTGCAGGAGGAGTGATTGAGTGACGCAGGGAGAACTTGAAAAACTGGCGCTGAAAACTGGAAATCTGTTTTCAGAATTGGAGATCCGGATCATGTCGGATGTTGCCAGGCGAATCAAAGACGCAGGCTTTTCGAACGCTTCGTCTGACTGGCAGATCCGGAGGTTGGAGGAACTCGGAAAGGCAGAATCAGAAATAAAAGACTGGGTGCAGGAAACACTGCAGAAGAGTGACGAGGAAATGGAACACATTTTTTCAGATGAAGTGTATGAGCAGTATTATCAGCACTCCAGAGCCTACAAAGCATCCGGCGTCAAGATGCTGCCGTTCGAAGAGAACACGCCGCTCATACGGCTGACCGAAGCGGTCAAGTCTCAGCTTTCGGGAGAATATAAGAATATCGCAGGTTCAATGGGCTTCGCGATTCGCGGATCTGATGGACGTATACAGGCATCGCCGCTTATGACGTTCTACCGCTCCACGCTGGATAATGCTGTTCTGGATATACAGTCTGGCGGTTTTGATTATGACACTGTCCTCAAACGGACTGTTAGCCGCATGACAAACTCGGGGCTGCGTTGGATTGATTATGATTCAGGCGTTCACAGCCGCGTGGATGTGGCGGCCAGAAGGGCAGTTATGACCGGCTTCCGGCAGGTGCAGGGCAAGATAAATGAGCAGGTGGCAGCAGACCTCGGGACAAACACTTATGAGGTGTCCTATCATGTGGGCGCCCGTCCGTCGCATCAGCCCTGGCAAGGGCGTGTCTGGACAATGGAGCAGCTACAGAGCGTTTGCGGGCTTGGTACCGTGATGGGTCTGCATGGAGCAAACTGCTATCATGATTACAGCCCGTTTATTCCTGGCGTGTCCACGCGGACATACACCGACGATCAGCTGCAAGAGATGCTAGACGAGGAAAACACTCCGAAAGATTACTACGGCAAGTCTTACACCACTTATGAGGCGTTACAGGAACAGCGTAAGATGGAACGGAATATGCGGGCGACTCGGCAGCAGGTAAAGCTGTTGCAGGCGGGCAGTGCAGATGAAAAGGATGTTATCCTCAAGAAAGCCAAGTATCAGGGACAGTTGCAGAAATACGCGGATTTTTCAAAGGCAATGCATCTGCCGGAGCAGAAGCAGCGGATCACACAAGATGGTCTGCGCGGACGGTTTACACCGACAAAGACAGAACAGAAAAGGCTTGAAGAGTCGGAGAAAAATGATAAAATAAAGGCAGGTATAAAGCAAGCCGGAATGAGGGGAGAAATCACATTGAATCCAAGCATTCCGGATGTTAGTAAGCTGTCGTTTGATGATGCTCATGTAAACAAAGAAAGAAACCACGGCGTGACGGAATTAGAAGCTAAAAGTTATATTCAGAATGCGTTGTTTTCGACAACAAAATGGAATGGAGCATTTACGAATTATTACAGTGATAAAGGTGCGGCTTTTGTTAATAACGAGAACAATTCTATCAGAACAGCGTTTAAGAGAGAGCAATACGATGATGCTGCTGAGGCAGCGATGGAGGTGTTAAAGCATGGAGGCGCCTGATGTTGTATTATGTCCATTGGTGGATGTAGAAATAGAAAATATTGATTGTATTGAAAACTCAGATGCGGTAGATGGGATCATAAAGAAAGAAACTGTCCCGTTAAGATTTAAGAAAAAATCCGACTGGGAAACAATATGTAAGAATTGCAAGTGGCATGGTTATTGATTTGTGGTGGCAGAATGATATGGCAATAAAAAAACTTAGCTGTCCGTTAATGGATACGGAAATTGATGAAGGAATATGCTATGACATCCACATGAATGTGGAAGGGCTGGCACCAGAATGGACAATTCCCGAGAAGGTGTTAGAAACTCCAGATTATAAAAAAATATGCTTGCAATGTCCGAACCATAGGGACGATTAAATACCACCCGTCAGCAGATAGGTGGTATTTTTATAACCAAAATCAGTTATCAGCACGCAGAAATGCGTGTTATTTTTATACTCTTTTGGCGTGGCTGCCGTAAAAGCCTACTTTTAAGATGGACGGCTACCCATCGCAAAAAGCCGAGAAAGGAAGCAGCATGGCAATTTTTAAGACTGAGACACTCAAGGAAAAAGGACTGACGCAGGAACAGATTGATTATATCATGGCGGAGGCTGGAAAGCAGGTGAACTCCCTGACGGCGGAGAGGGACGGCTATAAGAATCAGCTTGCGACCGCACAGGCATCCCTGAAAGCAATGGAGGGGATCGATGCAGCGGGACTCCAGACCAAAATCAATGAATTATCCGAGCAGATGAAGGACAAGGATGCGGAGATCGAGAAAATCAAATCTGATTATGCGTTTGATGCGGCGGTCAAGGAGGCGATCCGGAAGGCATCCGGCAAGAACGAGCGCGCGATCATGGCGCTTCTGGATGTGGATGGCTTAAAGGCATCGAAGAATCAGACACAGGACATTGACGCGGCTCTGGCAGCGGTTAAAAAGGATAATGATTACCTGTTTGGCAGTTCTGCGCCGGTTCCGAGAGTGGTAAGCAGCACATCAGGCATCAATAACGATGCACAGACAAAGAGAGAACAGGCGAACGAAGCACTGAGAAACCTGTTCGGAAAAGGAGAGTAAAATATGGCAGTAAATATCACAGATAGATCAGCAGTTGAAGCTTTAATCCGTGAGCAGATTGTATCTACCATCTTCCAGGATGCACCGAAACAGTCCGCATTCATGGGGATGGCGCGCAAACTTCCAAACATGACATCCAAGCAGACCCGTATCCGCGTTCTGGACTTCCTTCCGACCGCATACTGGGTGGATGGCGACACCGGGATGAAGCAGACCTCTATGCAGGCATGGGATAATGTATATCTGACAGCGGCAGAGCTGGCGGTTATTGTGCCGATTCCGGAGTCTGTATTTGATGATGCCGAGATTGATATTCTGGGCGAGATTACCCCAAGAGTCAATGAGGCAATCGGTCAGAGAGTCGATGCGGCAATTATCTTTGGCGATAACAGACCGAGAGAGTGGCAGGCAGATATCATTACCCTGGCGCGTCAGGCTGGGAACAATGTTTCCCCATCTTCCGGCAAGGACTACTACGATCTGACCCTCGGAGAGGGCGGCGTATTTTCCAAAGTTGAGGATGATGGCTATGCGGTAACCGGAGCAATCGCCCCGATGACGTTCAAGTCCAAGCTGAGAGGACTGCGTGATTCAAACAAGCAGCCGATTTTCACACATAATATGCAGGATTCCAGCAAGTATGCGCTGGATGGCGTACCGATCCAGTTCCCGGAGAACGGTTCCTTCATGCCGGATATCGCACAGCTGGTTGTCGGTGATTTCTCCAAGGCTGTTTACGCGATTCGCCAGGATATTACCGTAAAACTGCTGACAGAGGGCGTCATCCAGGATCCGAATACGAAGGATATCGTTTATAACCTGGCACAGCAGGATATGATTGCGCTTCGTGTAGTATTTCGCATGGGCTGGGCGCTCCCGAATCCGGCAACCCGCCTCAATGAGGATCGCACCGGCTGCACATTTGCTTATCTGGAGCCGGGCACTCCGGCTGTTACCCAGAAGGTAACCTTTACGGTAACGGATGGCAAAGAGTCCAGCCCGACGGCCTATGAGGATGTCCGTATCAACGTAGATGGTGCAATCCTTAAGACGGATTCGGCTGGTAAAGCGGAGTTTAACCTGAGAAAAGGCACCTATGTGGCAAAGATCACGAAGAAAGGCTTTGTTCCGGTAACGGAGACGTTCACGGTTGACGCTTCTGCCGTAAACAAGGCGATCACTCTGGTAGCGCAGGCCTAGTAAGGAGATGATGCAATGGCTTATGCAACGCGGGACTATTACATTTCTGGTTATCTGCAGGGGCGTTCCCCTGCGGTGCCGGATGCGGATTTCCTGTTCTGGGAAAAGCAGGCGGAGCGGATCGTAGACAGCTATACATTCGACCGAATTAAGGCGAATGACAGCCTTTTGACGGATGATGTGAAAGATTGTACCTGTGAGCTGACAGAACTGCTCTATCGGGCGGACAAGGCTTCACAGAACACATCTGATTTTGGCGGTCCGTTGACATCGTATTCCAACGACGGAGAATCCGGCACGATTGACCTGTCACGGTCGATTTACACCGAAGAGGGGAAACGGAAAAAGTGCCGGGAGATCATCTGCCGGTATCTGGGAAATACGCCACTGCTTTATCGGGGGGTGTGAGAATGAACCCGAATTACAATCAGATAATTACAGTCTTCCGGAAGGTTGGAACGGCGTGGAGCAAGAGTGTGTTCGAGCAATGTTTTTGGAAGTCTGGGATCACCGTGGTTCAGAACGATACTGAAGCATCGCAGACGAACACCTACACAGTACGTATTCCCCTGGAAGCGGCCGGAAGCGATTTTTCGGCGTCTCCGGGGGATGTAGTAGTGTTAGGCGAATGTGCGGACGAGATCACTGGAAAAAGCCCTAACACGGCGGCGGAAGTCCTGCGCCGGAATAAGCCGAATGCGTTTCTTGTCAGCGCATATTCAGACAACACCGCCTATCGGATGGCGAAGCACTACAGACTGGGGGGCTGATGATGGATGTCGAAATCAAATGGAATAAAACATCGGATCAGATTGCCAAAGAGAAAACAAGGGGCAATGATGGCCTTCTGTTTCTCGCCAACGAAGCAAAACGGCTGATGGATCCGTATGTTCCGGCTGACAGCCTGGCACTTGCCCAGAATGTCAGCGTCCATGTAGAGGGAGACACTGGTGTGATTGAGTATCAATCGCCATATGCTCATTACCAATACAAGGGCGTGGCATACGGTCCGAACTATCCACTGATGGATGGCGGCACTGTGATGGGATATTATTCTCCGCCGCACAAGTCCTCCACAGGAAAGAAGCTGAAATACAACCATTTCCGCCACCCGCAGGCTACATCCGAATGGGACAAGGCTATGATGAGGGCGCGCAAGGGCGATCTGGTGCGGGCGCTGGAAAACTATCTCGGAGGTAAGTGACATGACAAAGCATGATGCAGTGACGGCGTTCTTCCAACCAAAAGCCGAGGAGCTGGCGGGTCAGTACCTGGAATTTAACTATTCGGATGATTACAGCGGCATTTCGCTGGTAACAAACTATTCGGACAAGCTGCTTAAAAAGTATCTTTGGGGGTCTGAAAAAGAATACGGTTTCTCGATTATAATTGTGCAGCCGTATTCGACCGATACAGACGATCTGAACCTCACTGCGATGAATTTCGCCCAGGCTTTCATAGATTGGCTGGAAGAACAGAATAAAAAGCGGAACTATCCGGAATTTCCGAATAGTTGCCAGATAAAGAAGATGGAGACGCTCCAGAATATGCCAAATCTGGCGGGCGTCAATGTAAAGGAAGGAATGGCGCGGTACATGGTACAGTGCCGGATTGTCTATTTTGAGAAAGGAGACAAGCGATGAAAATTAGTGAATTAATGGCAGGCGTAACGCCGAACGCGTCCTATGAAGGCTGGGTAACGGCAGATGACTGGGTACTGGCGATTGATACCAAGTCGTCAGCGGGAGTAACTACAGAAGTAAAAAATTATGAGGTTGTGCAGATGGGTGTCGAGGGTCTGGATGCGAATCTTAACCCGGTAACGTCAGAAAAAACCTATATCCGTGCCGGAAAATCTACCCAGAAGACTGGAACAGCAAGATCCTTTGCGGTATCCGGTGATCGTTATATTGGCGATCCAGCGCAGGATTTCATGCTGTCCCATGCGATGAAATATGCGAAAGGTAACGCAGCGGTAACGAATTATGTGTACTTCTGTATGCTCAATGGTAAAGGTGAGAAAGGTCAGGTGTCCGTAATCGTCAATTCAGAGGGCGGCGGCAATGCGGGAGAATCATCGTCTATCGATATCAACCTGCAGAAGATTGGATCAGAACCGGAAGAGTATACGTATTCGGCAGAATAGGAGGATGAAAGATGCAGATCAGAGGTAGAGAAGTAGATTTTAGGATTACCCGTTTAAAGGATGCGGCGGCAATGGAAAAAGCCCTTGACCACATGGCTGAAAGCGAGAAGAAAATCAACCGCAAGGGGAAACTCACAGAAATCATGTCAGCCACTATCGAAATGTTCCGCAATTTTGTGAAAGAAGCTACCGGAGAGGATGTCCTCGAAGACTGCGACGATGTGGAAGAAGCAAAAAATGCCTACATCGAGATGCTTTGCGAGGTTTCAAAGCAGAAAGAAGAGGCGCTCGGCTTTTCGATGGATAAAATCAAATGATGAAATGGTCTGTAACTTTTGATAGGCTCCCCAGTACGGCGACTATTGGCGGAGTGGTGTATGATGTAGCCTTTGGTTATCGGACGATGATGGCAGCAGAAATAGAAATGTTCCGGCAGGATATTAGCGATGAACAGAAGATGCTTAATGCGCTGAATCTGTTCTACGTTCGAAATATCCCGCCGGATCTGGATGCTGCGGTAGATTATATGCTGTGGTTCCATCGAGGCGGAGAACCAGCGCGGAAAGGTGGCGGTTCCAAACGCCGGACAACGCGGCGGGGGTATTGCTTTTTGAAGGATGCCCCGCTGATTTATGCGGCATTCCGGCAGCAGTACGGCATCAATCTCAGGCAGACGCCGAACGACTCCCTGCATTGGTGGGAGTTCCTGGCGATGTTTGAGGCACTGGACGAAAACACCCGGATGGCGAAGGTCATGTACTGGCGGACCTGTGATACCAAAGGAATGGGAAAAGAGCAAAAAGCGTATATCAAGCAGATGCGGACACTTTATTCCCTGGAAGAGCCGCAGGCAACGATGGATAGCCGGTTGAGACTGGCAAAGCGTAACGCAGATATGCGGGCGTATGTGAAAAGAAGGATGGAAGAATGCCAAAACGGGTAAAGTGCCCTTACTGCGGCTACTCCATGCTTATTTTTTTTACCGAAAAATCAGAGTGTCATGGAGTAACCGTCCCATGTAAAGGGCGGAATTGTGGAAAAGAATTTGAAATCAAGATAAAGAATGGAGAGCAAATCAAGTAGAGCCATTATGAGCCGATGATTTCTCTCACTGAAAAGTGAGGTGGAATAAATGGCTTATGATGGAACTGTAAAGATTGGCACAGAGCTGGACGGCAGCGGGATAAAAAAAGGCATCGAGGATATTAACGGAACAGCGAAATCGGGATTTTCGAAGTTTGGTGAAATCGGAAAAAATGCGTTGTCTGTTTTTGCCGGAAATATGCTGACAGAAGTGGTCTCCCAGGCGAAGAATGCTGCGGGAGCTGTCTTGGACATCGGCATGAATTTCGAATCCGGAATGTCGAAAGTGCAGGCTATTTCCGGCGCATCCGGCGAAGACCTGGCAGCCTTGACGGATAAAGCTAAGGAGATGGGCGCAAAGACGAAGTTCAGCGCTACCGAGTCCGCCGAAGCGATGCAGTACATGGCAATGGCTGGATGGAAAACCGGCGATATGCTGAACGGCATCGAGGGTATCATGAACCTTGCAGCAGCATCCGGCGAGGACTTGGCAACCACATCTGATATCGTTACTGACGCACTTACCGCGTTCGGCTTGTCGGCACAGGACTCCACGCATTTTGCGGATATACTGGCACAGGCGTCCTCCAACGCAAACACCAACGTCAGCATGATGGGCGAGACGTTTAAATACGTGGCTCCGGTCGCTGGCGCGATGGGATATTCGGCGGAGGATGTGGCGCTGGCGGTCGGATTGATGGCGAACTCCGGTATCAAAGCCAGCCAGGCAGGTACTTCCCTGAAAGCGGCGCTGGTAAACATGGTAAAGCCAACGGATGATATGCGGGGCGTCATGGAGCGGCTTGGCATATCGATCCAAAATGCTGACGGAAGCATTAAGCCATTCGGAGAGTTGATCGGGGATCTGAGGGACAAGTTTGCGATTACCACGGATGCGGAGCGCGCCCAGAACTACGCGATGGCAGAACAACGCCTTACCGCGGAGGGGCTGGCGGACAGTCTGTCCGGGTTAAGCGGAGAGCAGCGGAATACACAGATAGCATACCTTGAAGGCATTGAGCTTATCAAGGATATGACCAAAGAAGAGATTAAGGCTCAGGCAAAGCAGAAGCTTGGAATCAAGCTGACGAAAGAGAGACAGCTCTCGGAGGAAGAGCTATATCAGCTTGCATCTTCCCTCGGTAAAGAATCGTTGGATGGCATGACGGCGGCGATGCAGGAGGAAGCGGCTGCGACCCTGTTTGGAAAAGAAGCTATGTCCGGAATGCTGGCGATCATCAACGCGTCAGATGCGGATTATGAAAAACTGGCAGGCTCGATCGAAAACTGCGATGGCGCTGCGGCGGCAATGGCAGAAACCATGCAGAACAATCTGGAGGGACAGCTTACAATTCTCAGTTCGGCAGCTCAAGGACTGGCGCTAGAAATATACGAATCCTTAAAAGCACCTTTGACGGATATCACAAGGCTAGGAATTGATGCGGTATCAAATCTGACAGAAGGTTTCAAAACTGGCGGTGTCATGGGAATGATCGACGCTGCCGGTCAGATGGCGAATGCATTTGCTGAGAATCTTCCATCGATTATCGAACAGGGGCTTCCGCTGGTAGAGGGCTTTACCGAAAACTTACGTTCCAACGCCGGAAAACTGGTTGATGGCGGCATTGATTTGATATTAAAGCTGGCACAGGGTCTGATGGACGGGCTGCCCGCGATGCTTCAGTATGTTCCGCAGATCATCATAAACATTGCCGGAATCATCAATGACAACGCACCAAAGCTGTTAATGGCCGGCGTACAGTTGATAGTGGTTCTTGGAAAAGGACTGATTCAGGCAATTCCGGATCTTATCGCAGCCTTGCCGCAAATTATCCAGGCGATCGTAAGTACCTTGCAGGCATTTAACTGGGTTAATTCTGGAATATATATTATTACGTTGCTGAGAAATGGCATTATATCAATGGTAGGTGCGATTGCCTCAGCAGTTGCAGAGATACTCAAAGCAATTGTTGGAGCAATACAGAGTTTACCGCAAAAGCTTCTTGAAATTGCCAAAAAGGCAGGTGAAGGAATTTCAAGTGGTTTAAAAGGAATGCTCGGAGCGATTAAAGGAGCGGCTACCAGCATCCTGAGTGGCATTGTGAGTGCTCTCACATCGCTACCGTCCAAACTCTTAGGTCTTGCGAAAAATGGCGCTCAGAGCATCGTCAAGGGATTCACAGGGCAGTCGTGGAGCAATATCGGAAAGAATATCATCACAGGCATTACAGCCGGAATCACGGGTTCGGTTGGAAAGCTGGCAGAGGCGGCGAAGAATGCAGCGAAGAAAGCGTTTGACGCGGCAAAGGATTTCCTTGGTATTCATTCCCCATCGAAGCTGATGCGGGACGTTATCGGTAAAAACATGATCGCCGGATTTGAGAGCGGTATCGTGGCAGAAACACCGAATCTGGAAAAAACGTCGGCTGGCTCTGCTCAAAGGGCGGTGGAGAGTATGCAGGGAATTGCATTACAGAGATCCGGAACTGTGGTAGCAGGGAATCAGGTACCGCCGGCACCAACGCCGGGCGGCGGACAAGGAAGCACAGTGGTTGTCCTCGAAAAAGGCAGCATAACCGGAGATGTGACAATGGATGGAGAAAAAGTAGGCACACTTGTAGCGCCTACAGTGGATACCGAGATTGAACGAGCGCGGAAGGAGAGTGAACGATGATTTATCCAGATGTGCAGATGGAAGATATAAAAACCTTTACAGACTGGGGGCTGAAATTGGAATCGATAAATATTTCCTTCCCCGAAGCTAAGACGGATCTGTTAGATATTCCAGGAGCGAACGGGCTCCTGGATCTGTCTGAGGTAAACGGTCAGATTTGTTATAAAAACCGAACGCTGACCTTGAATTTTTCCCTGTTTGACGATTACACGGAATGGCATGATTTAAGCAGTAAAATCGCCAAGACGTTGCACGGAAAGGTTATCAAGTGCGTTCTGCCAGACGATCCGAACTATTACTATGAGGGGCGTTTTTCATTGCAGACGACAAAAAGCAATGATGTGCTGGCGGATTTTGTGATTACTGGCGATGTGCAGCCATTTAAAATGGAACGGTACACAGCGGCGGAAAATTGGCTGTGGGATCCGTTTTCATTCGAGAACGGCATAGTCAGAGGATATAGTGGCATATCAATCTCCGGTTCCCTGTCGGTTGATGTGACCGGATCTGATATGCCGATAGTTCCGGAGATCACCTGCAGTGCGGCCATGACGGTAGAGGTAGGCGGTAAGACGTTTGAGCTGACAGAAGGAGTCAATAAAAACTATGACATCATCCTGGGATCCGGAACAAACGTTATGAAATTTACTGGCACCGGCACCGTGTCGATTGATTTCAGAGGAGGTGTGCTGTAGATGTATAAAGTTACAGTGGTTACGGATGGAAAGGAATATCCGCTTTTGAACCAGGTTCTCCGGCTGGAGAATCCAACGCTGAAAGAATATGCCGGCAACTCTCCGGGATATCTTAAATTTAAGATTACGCCGAAGCATCCGTATTATGACAAGATTCTGCCACTGTCTTCCGAATTATTTGTTTATGAGGACGGAATGGAGATCTTCCGAGGGCGGAGCATGACGACCGAAGAAGAGTTTAACCGGACACATCAAATTACTTGCGAATCAGATCTCGCATACCTCTGCGACAGCATCATCCGGCCATTTGAGTTCCAGGGCAGTATTGTGGAGTTTATGACTCAGGTGTTGAAGGTTCACAATGAACAGGTAGAGGCACGTAAACAGTATCTTCTGGGGCGCGTCAATGTGGTAGATAGCAACAACTACATTAACCGTAGCAACTCTGATTATTCGTGCTCTCTGGATTGCCTGCGGGATAAGCTGGTAAAGACCCACGGCGGATATCTCCGGATCCGGTGCGAATCTGGAAAGCGCTATCTGGATTATCTGACGGATGGCGGCGGGATAAACGATCAGGTCATTCGGTACGGTGTCAATCTGGCAGATTACAGCAAGACACAGGATGCCACGGAGCTTTTTACCGCACTGATTCCGATCGGCGCAGACCTGGAAGATACCTCCTCCAGCGGAGAGAGTACCACCAAAACAGTCGATATTACATCCGTGAATGGCGGCAAAGATTTTATTTACGATGAGGATGCGGTGCAGCGGTATGGTTGGATCTTCCGTCAGCACAAATGGGAGGATGTTACACTGCCGGAAAACCTCATCAAAAAGGCGCGGGCGTATCTGGAGCAGTCCATCTATTTGAGTGATGTTTTAAAGCTGACGGCGGTGGATCTGGCGAATGTGGATGTCGATATCAAGCGTTTGAAAACAGGGTACTGGACAAAAGTTATATCCCGTCCTCACGGTGTGGATGTTATGTATATCCTGGAAGAACATACGCGAAACCTGCAGGAGCCAGGAAAAGACACAGTTTCTCTGGGCGGCACGATTGCTACGTTATCTGGCAGCGTGGCGAAATCCCAAAAGGAATTATCTGCGAAAGTGGAGCAGGTGGGACAGGCGGCGACAAAGGGCATCGACCAGAAGATTAATAATGCAACGCAGCTCATCAGCGGCGGACTCGGCGGTTATGTGGTAATTGGACGCTCAGAGAACGGTCAGCCAGAGGAAATTCTAATTTTGGACGCGCCGACGAAAGCCAATGCCAAGAACGTGATCCGGCTCAACAAGAACGGCATCGGATTTTCCACCAGCGGATACAATGGAGTGTATCGGAACGCCTGGACCATCGACGGAAATCTGATTGCGGATTTTATTACATCTGGAACTATGTATGCGGACCGGATTAAGGGCGGGACGCTGATGCTTGGCGGCGTCGGTAATACAAATGGAGTGTTGAAAGCGTATGATTCTGCAGGAAATACAATATGCTCGCTTAATAATGAAAGTTTTTCGCTGAGCGGAGATGGTGTAAGGGTTGACTTTGATGTATCCCATTATGTGGGAGACTCTAGTGGTAATAGTGATGATGAACTTTGGTCAGCGGTTAAAATATCGGATAAATATGTATGCGCGAAATTGACGCCTGATGATATTACTTTATTTGATGATTTGGGTAAAGATTTGAACGGTAATTTCTGTAATATATATCATTTTGGAATTGATATCCGTGAAAACGGGGAGACAACTGCCCAAATCAACCCGGATGAAATGTACGTTGCCGGAGACGCTACGGTCGGCGGAGATCTGAATGTAACAGGAAAAAAGCATCGGATTGTGCAGACGCCAAACTATGGAAAACTTTGCTTGTCAGCTTACGAGACCGCATCTCCGATGTTTGGAGATGTTGGCAGCGGGCAGATAGGTGAGGATGGACAATCTTATGTTTGGCTGGATCCGATGCTTACGCAGGTCATATCCGGAGAATATCAAGTGTTTTTACAAGGATATGCGGATGCGCTGTTTTATGTCTCTGAACGGTCAGCGGAGCGCTTTGTGGTGCAGGGACCGCCGGGGGCTGGGTTTGACTGGGAGGTTAAGGCAAAACAGGCAGGTCATGAGCAGGAGCGTCTTGACCGATGGAACCGGAAAGAGAAGCGACAGAAAGAGACGTTGGGAATCTCTGGTACTGAATATTATCAAAAATATATGGAGGGCTTGATAAAATGAAAAAAGTAACGGCAATCACAACCTTTGAGACGGCAGCAGGAATGCGGGCGAGCATCGTTTACAGTGAGATCAACGATGAGGGAGTTATCACAAAGGACAACGTCCGCCTGGATCGTATTATCGTGGACAAAGATATCCTCAAAAGCGTGGCAGCGGTAACAGCATACGCACAGGAACTTGTAGATGGATTGGAGGGCTAAAGATGGCGGTTGATAACATTGATTTAAGCGGAGAGATTAAAGCCTGGAAAGATGCGGCTTACGGCAAGGATGTCAGGGCGGCAAATGTGGCGGCATTTGAGAAGATACAAGGAACTGTGAACGATACGGTGCAGAATGTTAATCAGGCGTCCAAGGATGCTTCCAGCGCATCGCAGAATGCACAGAAAGCGGTTGATGATATCCAGTCCGCGATCGAAACTGCCACAAGCAAAGCAAGTGAGGCATCCGGAAGCGCGGCGGCGGCAGAAACGTCAAAGGAAGCGGCGGCAAGCAGTGCAGAGGCGGCAGATACATCTAAGGCACAAGCGGCAGCATCGGCGGCGGAAGCAAAAAAGATCGCTCAGGGGTTGGGCGATTTTGACGGAACAGCTGCGAAAGTCAAGACCACCGATACATACGGTTTGGTAGTGAGTGCCCTGGGGGAGAGTACAGCGCAGGCGCTGATTGACACGATCGCCAACAAGGTTATGAATGAGCTCATCAACAAAAATAAGATTGTAAACAACCTTCTGGCAACGGATGCCTCCACCGTTTTGGCGGGAACGCAGGGCGCGGCGCTGGATAAAAGGCTGGTGGCGGCAGAGAATGCGGTTACTCAGTTAAATAGCGACATCGGGACTTTCTATTGGTCTGGTGTCGGAAATATAGAAATCCTTTCCGATAAAATCAATAACTGGGTTCGAAATGAAACAAATTTCATTACCTTGCCAGCGGGTAGATATATTCTTGGATATAAAGCACACGTTCAGGCAGATTCAAGTGTATATATTGATACTGCAATAGACACGCACGATTCTGATTTATCATTGTATGAGAAAACAATAAATATGCCTGTAACTTGCCGCGATAATGTTGTATATCGTACAGTAAATAATGTCATGATGTATGATTTTACCAAAAAAACTTCTCTGTATTTTTATGCCTTTGTATCAACATCTTTAAATGTTCAATTTGAAATATGGGCTACCAGAATCAAATAATAATGATTTCATTGAGAAAATTTTACAGAAGCTCTTCTTTTTGCTACTCTGAACCAGAAAGGAGAGATTTTATGATTGAAGAATTACTGATGAATGTAGTAAATGCGATGAGTAACAGCCTGGATGAGGAGCAGTTGGACAAGTTGCAGAATGTCCTGTACATCAATTTCCACGGCGTGAGAGTAGTAGAAGAGAAGAATGAACTCCAGGCAACGGGCACAGACAGCGATACCGTAAAGATGCGTTTGTTTGTGGCGTCTAAAAAGGTGTCTGGGCGCCAGGACAATACGCTGGCGCAGTACATCCGGGAGGTTACCAACTGCCGGAATGCACTCCGGAAGAACATTGAGGACATCACCACGATGGATCTGAGGTGGTATTTTGGAATGCTCCGGGAGCGGAATAAAATCAGCATGGTCACTCTGCAGGGGCGGATGCGGTATCTAAATAGCTTCTGGACCTTCCTGCAAAAAGAAAACCTTGTGAAAGATAATCCTGTGGCGCGGATTGAATCACTCCGGATCGAAAGTACTATCAAAAAGGCATTTTCGGCACAGGAACTAGAAGCCCTCCGGATCGCCTGTGAGCGTCCGCGGGATAGAGCACTGATAGAGTTTTTGTATGCGACGGGAGTGCGTGTGTCTGAGCTATGCAGCTTAAATGTGGGAGACATAGATTTATACAAGCAGGAGTTTAAAGTGATGGGAAAGGGTAGAAAAGAACGTCATCTGTACATATCGGATGCTGCGTGCTTCCACCTATACCGTTACCTGCGTTGGCGGATGAGTAGAGAGGGACTGACGATGGAAGAGTTGGCAAATAAGCCACTTTTTGTATCAGCCAAGAAGCCATACACTCGCATGACGGTGGCGGGAGTGCAGTATCTTGTAAAGACTCTTGGCAAAAAGGCGGGTGTAGGAAATGTGCATCCGCACCGGTTCCGTCGGACTTTTGCCACGGACCTTCTAAACCGCGGAATGAGAATAGAGGAGGTTATGGTGTTGATGGGGCACACCAAGATTGAGACGACACTGATATACTGCAATATAAAACAGGACAATGTCAGAGAGTCTTATCGTAAATATGCAGCGTAGGTAGGAGAGTGGCATAACTTTTTAGGTCGGCAGAAATGGCGGCTTTTTTGTTGTGCGCAAAAATAGGAGATGGGAGAGGACAAGGGAGTGGGGGACAATCTGTGACAAAAACAGAGTAAGTTTTCCACAGTTAAATCATTATATCAATCATAAGATCCTGGATTTGCCGGTACATACGACCTATCTACGTTCTCAAATGGAATTGATCCAAAATATTTTCCATTGTTTGAAAAGCATAAATCTACAGTTTCATCGCTCCGAGTGTTAATGTACAGCTTAATCCCATTTTGATTTGTTCCCGTCAGCAGTAGATATCGTTTACTTTTGACGGAACTTAGGTCGCTATTTAACTTGCTACAAGTCTATTCCAGGATTCCCAAGTGGTCGGGGTG
>NZ_QUJT01000009.1:0-139029 GCF_003480955.1 Clostridium sp. AM27-28 | reverse complement strand
TCTATTCCAGGATTCCCAAGTGGTCGGGGTGTAGTTTATGTTTCTTCGAAAATAAATAGCTTTATTATTCGTATCAGTTGAAATAGCAAATTGTGCGATCCAAGCGTACGAACGATCTCCAACATCTTTGGATGTATTAAAGGTTATTATAAGCCAATAGCCATTAAACGGGACATTTAAGTCTGTAAGGTCTGTGGTGTAGATTCCATTCGCCAACATGTAATTTGCATTAGTGTGATATTGATATCTCGACTGAAATGCAGCGCAAAAATCGTTTCCGCTACCACTTTCTTTTAGATGAGTGGAAGCCTCGCTATTTAAAAGAATACTGAAATTGAAAATAATAGGCCGCAAGGCCTTTTATTTATATAAAAATCCATAGAAAGAGAGGAAAAGACATGGACAAAATGATTCTCAAAGACAACACAGAAATTGAGCTGCAGGCGGGGGCATCCTTGTCAGTGGTGACAGTCAAGTTTGACAGCAAGGATGATATGCTGCAGGCTTGGAAGAAAATGACACCGGAAAACTTGGCAGAAGTCAAGTTCCAGAATGATGCCGGGACGACTATCGGAGAATATGCAGATCTTATTCTCGTTTCAGAGACTTCGCAGGAGACATCTGACGGCGCTGTACAGACTGCATTTTCTTTCCGTGTGAAAACAGATACAGAAAAGCGTTTGGATGCTCTGGAAGAGGGACAGGCGGTGCAGGATGAGGCGATCAATGACCTCGGAATAGCGACAAGCGAGCTGGCAGAGAAAGAAGGTGCAGAATAATGGGAACATTTTATGGAAAGAGAATCAGAAGCGGAAAAATGACACTGGAAGAGGTACCGACTTACTGGAAAAAAGCAACTGAAAAATGGCTGAAAGAACATCCGGAGGAATAACATGAATACAGAAATTATTGTAGCTCTGATAGCATCTGGAGGAGGTCTTCTCGGATCCCTTGTTGGCGTGATAGCTTCGTCGAAACTTACCACGTATCGGATTCAGCAGCTTGAAAATAAGGTAGAGAAACACAACACGGTAATTGAGCGTACATATAAGTTAGAGGAGACTGAGGCAGTGATGCAGGAACAGATCCGGGTGGCAAACCATCGGATCGCAGATTTGGAAAAGCAGATGGAGGTATAAGGTATGCAGATTAAAGATTATGTAAAGCCGGAATTACTTGTAGTAGCAGTAGTGCTGTACTTTATCGGAATGTGGTTGAAGCAGAGCGAGACAGTGAAAGACAAATACATCCCACTCATTAATGGACTGATTGGCGTTGTGATTTGCGCCATCTATGTGTTTGCTACCTGTGCCTGCGGCAGCGGTCAGAATATTGCACTGGCGGTTTTTACGGCGCTTACACAGGGCGTCCTTGTGGCGGGATTATCTACGTACGTAAACCAGATTTTTAAGCAGTCAGGAAAAGAAGAGTAGAAGGAGGTGATCCAACTATCTCCCGCGGCAGTCCGGGTCATGGCTGCCATTGCTATATCGCAACAGGGCGGACCTAGTTCCGCTCCTTACATATTATAAAGAAAGAGGGCAAATCTATGATAAAAGCAATGTTATCTCAGCCGATGGCTGGAAAAACGGATGAGGAAATTATCGCAACCAGAGAAAAGGCGATCAAGGCGCTGGAGGCGCGGGGATACGAGATTGTGAATACCCTGTTTACAGATGAGTGGTACAACCGTGAAAACATGGAGAAACGCGGCGTGGTGCAGATCCCGCTTTGCTTCCTTGCAAAGTCACTGGAAAATATGTCTCTGTGCCATGCGGTGTATTTTTGTAAAGGCTGGGAGCAGGCAAGAGGATGCCGCCTTGAGCATGATGCGGCGGTTGCATACGGCCTGACAGTGATTTACGAGGAGGATTAGATAATGGGAAATAAAGAATTTATTGCGCTTTGTAAGAAACATATCGTTGGTTATTTTAATGAGAATGCAGACAAAACTGATCGGAAGATCATTAGTGAAGATGATGTTTTTGTGGTATGGTTCTGTAAAACCTTGCAGAACCGCAAGGCGCTGCTTAGTACTACTGTTTCAGACGGCATGTACTACGAATTAACGTATAACGGAGATAAGAAAGAACTGTACTTTGATGCATACAAGAAATGGCAGAATATCTGTTTTGAGGTAAAGGAGTGAGACTATGAGAGATATCACGTTATGCCACCCGCGCCTCCAAAAACTCATCACACAGCTTACAAGCGAATGCGCGAATGCTGGACTGCCGATTAAGATCGGGGAATCTTTCCGGAGCGTCGCCGAACAGGACGCTTTGTATGCACAAGGACGCACGCAGCCTGGCAGCATTGTCACCAATGCCAAGGGCAGCAGCTACAGCAGTCAGCACCAGTGGGGCATCGCAGCGGATTTTTACCGTGCCGATGGAAAAGGCGCATACAATGAAGCAGGAGATTATTTCAACCGGGTTGGAGCGATCGCCAAGCAGCTGGGGCTTGCATGGGGAGGCGATTGGAAAAGCATCGTAGACAAGCCGCACGTATATTTGCCGGATTGGGGCAGCGGTACCGGGATTTTGAAACAGAAATATGGCACATTTGAGGCGTTTAAAAAGACCTGGGTAATGGACGGGGGCACGGTGACAGAACAGCCAGGCACTCCGCAGGTATCGGTCAGCGACCTGAAAGAAGTAAAGAGCGGCATACGCGGGTTGAGAGTCACTGCGTCCTCACTTATCATCCGAACAACTCCAAAAGGTACAGACACAGGCAAGCGTTACAATAAGGATCAGCGTGTGCAGCCAATTAATAAATGCTTTGCCGGCGGCGATCCGTGGATCCAGACTGCGGACGGCTGGGTGTCTGGCAAGTATCTCACTGGCTGGGTGTGCCAGGACGGACGCTGGTGGTATCTGCTGAGTGGATACACCTACCGCCATGATACGGTCTGCCAGATTGATGGACAGGCGTATGCGTTTGATTCTGAAGGCTGGATGATTACAGCGGACCGGATAGCGGACGACGGACATATTAAATAGGAAAGAAGAATGCCTGTTTTCCGTGTTGCATTCGTGTTGCATAATACCCTTAAAAAGCCTGTTTTTACATTTACACGTTTTACTCTTAAAACGCCGAAAACCCTTGAAAATAAAGGAAAAATCCAATATTTTCAAGGGCTTTCAAATCTGCCGGCTGCGGGACTTGAACCCGCACGGTGTTGCCACCAATGGATTTTGAGTCCACCTCGTCTGCCATTCCGACAAGCCGGCTGTCTATCGACGCTTTTTATCTTACCAAAATTGGAGACAGATTGCAACTGTTTTTTTGTTTGTTTTGAAATTAAGAAGCGAAGCATTCGCAGGGGCTTGCGTGTTTCATTAAAATAAGGTATGATTAGGTTCAAATGGGTTTATGAACGCGTCATGCGTGAATGATAATTCATATAGAATGACAGACTGGAAAAGGAGGTGGCGTCTGTGACCTGTCGGGAAGCGGAGCGTCTTGTGACGCCGTATATCCAGGATAAACTGAGCGGGGATGAGCTGGAAGCGTTTCTGGAGCATCTGGAACATTGCCGCAACTGTCAGGAAGAATTGGAAATTTATTTTATGGTGGATGTCGGACTGAAACAGCTGGACACCGGATCGGGTACTTTTGATATCATGGGCGCACTGCAGAAGCGGATCGCTGAGTCATATGCCCGCGTGCGCCGGATGTGGCGCTTCCGGAAAATGGAGTATGCGGTCAATACGCTGGGCGTGATGGCGGTATTGGTGACGGTGATGCTGCAGGTCAGGATTTGGCTGGCACCATAGAAAAAAGCAACAAGTGATAGAACAGGAGACGGAAACAGATGGGCAAATTAGTGCTGATAGATGGTCATAGTATACTCAACCGGGCATTTTACGGGGTGCCGGAGTTGACAAATTCGAAGGGACTCCACACCAATGCAGTGTACGGATTTTTAAATATCATGTTCCGGGTGATCGAAGATGAGGGGGCAGACTATCTGGCAGTGGCATTTGACTTGAAGGAGCCGACATTCCGTCACAAAATGTATGCGGCATACAAGGGAACGAGAAAACCGATGCCGCAGGAGCTGCATGAGCAGGTTCCGGTGATGAAGGAAGTGCTGACAGCGATGGGCGTGCCGATTCTTACCAAGGCGGGGTATGAGGCAGACGATATTCTGGGAACGATCGCGAAACGCTGTGCGGCGGAGGGCGTGGAGGTTTCTATCGTATCAGGAGATCGTGACCTGCTGCAGCTTGCAGATACGCACATTAAGATTCGGATGCCGCGTACTTCGAAAGGTACGACGGAGATACGCGACTATTACCCGGAGGATGTGAAGGCGGAGTATCAGGTGACGCCGATCGAATTTATTGATGTAAAGGCGCTGATGGGCGATACTTCGGATAATATTCCGGGCGTGCCATCGATCGGTGAAAAGACGGCAACCAGCCTGATTACCACCTACGGAAGCATTGAGAATGCGTATGCACACATTGATGAGGTAAAGCCGCCGCGCGCACAGAAAGCGCTTCGGGAGCACTATGACATGGCGCAGATGAGCAAGGATCTGGCAACGATCCGCATCAATTGCGAGATTGGTTTTTCGCTGGAGGAGGCGAAGCTGGATTCGCTTTACACGCCGGAGGCATACCAGTATATGAAGCAGCTGGAATTTAAGTCCATTCTGCAGAAATTTGGTGAGGACGCCTTTGCGTCATCAGAAATAGAAAAATCTTTCCGTCTGGTAAATGATTTTGGCGAGGCACAGGTGATTTTTGACCGTGCACAGCGGGCGGAGGAGATCGGCGCGCAGCTGGTGATTGAAAAAGGAGAGGTTGTGGCACTGGCACTCTGCCTGGACGGGACATCGATCTATGCGATCCCGGCGGTTGGGTTTCTGACCGGACAGTATCTGGCGGAGGAGCTGGAACGCCTGATGGAGGTGGTTCCGTCTGTGACGGTTCTGGATCTCAAGATCCAGCTTCCATTTCTTAAAAATCACAGCCGCCGGATCGTGGACGGCATCCGGAATGCAGAAGGAAACCGTGCGGTTATGGACGCAGGCGTGGCGGCGTATCTGTTAAATCCGCTCAAGGATACTTATGGATATGATGACCTGGCGCGCGATTACCTGGATATGACCGTGCCGTCACAGGTCGATTTGCTTGGAAAAACGGCGCTGTCGGATGCATTTGAGACAATGCCGGAGAAAGCGTTGAATTGTGTCTGCTACATGGCATATACGGCGTGGAAATCGCGGGAAATCCTGCTGGGGCAGCTTCGAAGACATGGAATGCTGCATCTCTTTTATGAGATAGAGATGCCGGTTATTTACAGTCTCTACCATATGGAAGAGGAAGGTATTCAGGTGCGCCGGGAGGAATTGAAAGCCTACGGCGAACGCCTCCAGACGCAGGTAGAGAAACTGGAGCAGGAGATTTACGCCGAGACGGGCTGTGAATTTAATATTAATTCCCCGAAGCAGCTGGGTGAGGTTTTATTTGAAAAAATGTCCCTGCCGGGCGGCAAAAAGACGAAGACCGGCTATTCGACGGCGGCGGATGTGCTGGAAAAACTGGCGCCGGAGTATCCGGTTGTGCGGAAAGTATTAGACTATCGCCAGGTGGCGAAACTCAAATCGACCTATGCGGACGGGCTGGGTGCATTTATCCGGGAGGACGGACGAATCCACGGAACCTTTAACCAGACGATCACAGCGACAGGACGTATCAGCAGTACAGAGCCGAACCTGCAGAACATTCCGGTGCGTATGGAGCTGGGACGCGAGATCCGGAAGCTGTTTGTACCGCGCGAGGGCTGTGTGCTGGTTGACGCTGATTATTCCCAGATTGAGCTGCGTGTGCTGGCGCATATGTCGAATGATAAGAACCTCATCCAGGCATACCGGCAGGCGGAGGACATCCACGCGATCACGGCGTCGCAGGTATTCCATGTGCCGCTTGAGGAAGTGACACCGCAGCTTCGCCGCAATGCAAAAGCAGTCAATTTCGGTATCGTATATGGTATCAGCGCGTTTGGACTGGGCGAAGATCTCGGCATTTCCCGCAAGGAAGCGACCGAGTACATTGAGCGCTACTTTGAAACCTACCCGGATGTCAAACGTTTCCTCGATGGTCTGGTAAAAACGGGCAGGAAATACGGCGAGGTCAAGACTATGTATGGGCGTGTGAGACCGATTCCGGAGCTGAAATCCGGCAATTTTATGCAGCGTTCGTTCGGTGAGCGTGTGGCGATGAATTCCCCGATTCAGGGAACTGCAGCCGACATTATCAAGATTGCGATGATCCGCGTCGATCAACGCCTGCGCCGCGAAGGACTGCGTTCCCGCATTGTCCTCCAAGTGCACGATGAACTCCTGATTGAAACCTGGAAAGAAGAGCTGGAACAGGTGCAGTCGATTCTGGCGACGGAGATGAAACGTGCGGCGCAGCTGCAGGTGGAGCTGGAAATCGATATGAAGATGGGAAATTCGTGGTTTGAAACGAAATAATGGAAAGGTACAGATAAACATGAAGATAATCAGTATTACCGGAGGCGTTGGTTCCGGTAAGAGTGAGGTCCTGCGTGTGCTGCAGGAGGAATTTGACGCGGAAATTATTAAGGCAGATGAAGTGGCTCACCAGCTCATGGAGCCGGGTAAGAAAGGCTATCAGCATGTGGTAGAGGCGCTGGGTGATTCCTTTTTAAATAAGGACGGCAGCATTGACCGCAAAAAGCTGGCGGCGCTTATTTTCCAGAATAAAGAGGCGGTGGAGACGATGAACGCCATCATCCACCCGATGGCGTGGGAGGAGATCCGCTATGCGATCAACCATTCCGACAAGGAGATCATCGTTGTGGAGGCAGCTCTCTATGATGACGACCACAATGCGATGTTTGATGAAATCTGGTATGTATACACATCGGTGGAGAACCGCATCAAGCGTCTGATGGCAAGCCGCGGCTACAGCGAAGAAAAATGCCGGGGTATCATGGCAAATCAGGCATCCGAGGACGATTACCGGAGTTTTGCGACGCGTGTGCTGGACAACAACGGCGGGATTGAGGATATTCGGAAGCAGATAGCGTCATTTTTAGGAAAAGAGGATTAGGATACATATGCGGATGGTTAGTATTGCCAGCGGCAGCAGCGGGAATTGTATTTATATAGGAAGCGACAACACCCACGTTCTGGTGGATGCGGGGATCAGCAACAAGCGTATTGAGATGGGGTTAAATGACCTGGGGCTGAATGCGCGGGAACTGGATGGAATTCTCATCACGCATGAACATTCCGACCATATCAAAGGGCTCGGCGTGCTGGCACGCAAATATGGCACACCTATTTACAGCACAAAAGAGACATTAGAGGAAATTCAGGATTCCAAGAGTCTTGGCGAGATTCCGGAAGATCTGATGCACCCGATTACGCCGGATGTTGATTTTATGGTAGGAGATCTGGAAGTCAAACCGTTCCGGATCGACCATGATGCAGCGAATCCTGTTGCCTACCGGGTTCAGAATGAAAAAAGATCGGTGGCGGTGGCGACGGATATGGGGCATTATTCCCAGTACATCATTGACCATCTGCAGGGGCTGGATGCGATTTTGCTGGAAGCCAACCACGATGTCAAAATGCTGGAGGCAGGACCGTATCCGTATTACTTGAAGCGTCGTATCTTAGGCGATTACGGACACCTTTCCAATGAAAATGCGGGGCGGCTTTTAAGTTCCATCCTGCATGACAATTTGAAGCATATTTTCCTGGGGCATCTGAGTAAGGAAAATAATTACGAAGAGCTGGCATATGAGACGGTGCGTCTGGAGATCACAGAGGGAGATACGCCGTATAAGGCGAATGATTTCCCGATCACAGTGGCAAAACGCGATGCAGTGTCGCAGATTGTGACGGTGTAGAAGACGTAAAAGTATTAAAATTGGTTATACAAAGTCTGAAAACAAGCCAGAAGATATATTTGGGGTTATGGCTTGGAGACATGGACAAACGTGTGGGGTTGACAGAAATATCGTTACTGTACACGCATACGTGTCCAGTAACGGAATTTGCCGTGGCTTCGCATTTAAATACGGCAAATTCCTGCTGGCACCACGTTTTCTTACGGCACTTTCGGTTCCAAAAGTGCCTACCCGTGTACAGCAACGAAATATCATTTTAGGTATAAAAGTCAGCAGCCGGATGGCAGTTGAATTTTTATAGAAATTAGTAAGTCATAAAAATATTTCCGCCATAGGACGGAGAGCACACAGGAGGATGAAAGCTATGAGTAAGATTATTATTACTATCGTTGGACAGGACCGCGTCGGTATCGTTGCAAAAACGTGTAATTATCTGGCTGACCACAACATGAACATTCTTGACATCACGCAGACGATCCTGCAGGAATATTTCAATATGATGATGATCGTGGATATTTCCGGTTCCAAGACATCCTTTGATGATATGGCGCATGAGCTGGACAAGCTGGGACAGGAGATCGGCGTAAAGATTCTCTGTCAGAGAGAAGAGATTTTTACCAGTATGCACAGAATCTAAGCAAATATTTTCAGAAAGGACGTAAAACCAATGATTAACATGCAGGAAGTTCTGGAAACTAATAACATGATCGCGCATGAAAAACTGGATGTGCGGACGATCACGATGGGTATCAGCCTCTTAGACTGTGTGGACAGTGATCTGGCGAAGATGAATGAGAAGATCTACAATAAGATTACAACTTATGCGAAAGATCTTGTATCGACCGGCGATGCCATCGGACGTGAATTTGGGGTTCCGATCGTCAATAAACGTATCTCGGTTACTCCGATCGCGCTGATAGGTGGAAGTGCCTGCAAGAAGAGCGAGGATTTTGTAGAGATTGCGAAAACACTTGATAAGGCGGCGAAAGAAGTGGGCGTCAACTTTATCGGAGGCTATTCCGCATTGGTTTCCAAGGGAATGACACCGGCGGAAGAGCTTCTGATCCGCTCGATCCCGCAGGCACTTGCCTGCACCGACCGTGTGTGCAGCTCCATCAATGTCGGTTCTACCAAGACAGGTCTTAACATGGATGCGGTCCGCCTGATGGGCGAGATGGTTGTGGCAACCGCAGAGGCAACGAAGGACAATGATTCCCTCGGCTGTGCGAAGCTGGTTGTATTCTGCAACGCGCCGGATGATAACCCGTTCATGGCAGGTGCATTCCATGGCGTGACTGAGGCGGATGCGATCATCAACGTCGGCGTCAGCGGTCCGGGAGTTGTAAAGACGGCTCTGGAAAAGGTACGTGGCGAGAACTTTGAGGTGCTGTGTGAGACGATCAAGAAGACGGCGTTCAAGATCACCCGTGTTGGACAGCTGGTAGCACAGGAGGCATCCAAACGTCTGGGCGTTCCGTTTGGCATCATTGATCTGTCGCTGGCACCGACTCCGGCAGTCGGAGACAGTGTGGCGGAGATTCTGGAAGAGATCGGCTTAGAGCGCAGTGGTGCACCGGGTACAACAGCAGCGCTGGCAATGTTAAATGATCAGGTTAAGAAGGGCGGCATCATGGCGTCCTCCTATGTTGGCGGACTCAGCGGTGCGTTTATTCCGGTCAGCGAGGATCAGGGCATGATCGATGCAGTTTCTGAGGGTGCGCTTACGATTGAGAAGCTGGAAGCAATGACCTGTGTCTGCTCTGTAGGTCTTGATATGATTGCGATCCCAGGCGATACGAAAGCGACCACGATCGCCGGTATCATCGCGGACGAGGCGGCAATCGGCATGATCAACCAGAAGACAACGGCAGTCCGCCTGATTCCGGTCATCGGAAAAACAGTGGGCGATACGGCAGAGTTCGGCGGTCTGCTTGGCTATGCGCCGATCATTCCGGTCAACCGTTTCTCCTGCGACAACTTTGTCAAACGTACCGGACGTATCCCGGCACCAGTACACAGCTTTAAGAACTAATAGGAGTTTCATATGGATAAATCACAGGAACTGAGAGAGGTGCTTCTGCGGTATCTCGATGCCGATCTGGAGCGAATCATTTTCAGCAACCCGAGAACCCGTGAATCTTATCTGAAATTAACCGTGCGTCCTCTGCTTCTGCGGGGGGCGCTTGCTTTTCAGACGGAAGAATTTACGGAAAAACAGGCATTTCAGAAAAATCAGAACGCAGAAAAGACCGCCGAGTACCTGCTCGGAGAACTGGAAAACCGTTACCGCAATGCGGAGATCGCGTCGCTTCACGGGATTGTCAATATTCTGATCAGTAAGAAGGGGACGGTGACGATCAAAGAGAAGAAAGTGGGGGTTAAAAGGGCAGAGAATCGGACGGTATCGGTGGCAGCAGGTGATGTGCAGAAAGCTGGAAAGCAGATGCCGGCGAAGAGTCATGCAGATGTGAAAGAAAATTCGCTCGAAAAATCGGGTCAGAGTCAGTCAAGTCACGAAAACGGAAAGATGCAGAGAAGTGCTAAAATACAGGGAAATGGTAAACTGCAGAGCAATGCGAAACAGCAGAAAAATGCCGGAACAGGACTGTCGGCTGGCATGGATGCCGCAGCGTTTTCAGAACGTCTGGCTTCGTTATCCCATAACCGTACTAAAAAATACGTCCTTCAGGAAGGCGTCCCAGTCCCATTTCTAGTAGATCTCGGTGTCATGACGGCAGAAGGCAAAGTTGTGAAATCCCGCTACGACAAATTTCGCCAGATCAACCGTTTCCTGGAATTTATTGAGGATGTACTTCCGAATCTCGATCCGAACCGGACGAATACGATCATTGATTTCGGATGCGGGAAATCATATCTGACGTTTGCGATGTATTACTATCTGCATGTGCTGAAAAAATATTCGATCCGTGTCATCGGTCTGGATCTGAAAAAAGATGTCATTGCGCTCTGCAACCGCCTGAGCAAGAAGTTTGGATTTGAGAACCTGACCTTCCTGCACGGCGACATCGCCGGATATGAGGGCGTCGATCAGGTCGATATGGTCGTGACGCTGCACGCCTGTGATACAGCGACCGATTATGCGCTGGCAAAAGCGGTCAAATGGGGCGCAAAAGTCATTCTTTCCGTTCCGTGCTGTCAGCATGAGATTAACAAGCAGATTCAGAACGACCTTCTGTCGCCGGTTTTACAGTACGGCCTTCTGAAAGAACGTATGTCGGCGCTTCTAACCGACGGAATCCGAGGGTAGCTCCTCGAAATGTCCGGCTACCGGACGCAGATTCTCGAATTCATCGACATGGAACACACACCGAAAAACATCATGATCCGTGCGATCCGCCAGGGCAAGAAAGCAGACGGGGCGGCATTAGAGACAATGATGAAGGAATTGCATGTGAAGCCGACATTGTATGGATTGTTGGTGGGGGAAGAGGCGTAGGAAATTTAGAAAGCACTTTTATGGGGGTTGATAATGCTGGACAGTTATAGCTGATAAAACCTCTTCGCAAATTCCAAAAACACCCCGCCTTCCTCCGCCATATACTTAACCGGTGAATACACCAGATAGAGTTTCCGGAGAAAGGCAGCTTCCCCAAGCGGAAAGAGAAGCAGTTTCCCCTGCCGTGCATCTGCCTGTACAGTTGCTTTTGAGAGAATGGAGATGCCCATTCCCAGCATGATACACTGCTTGAGGGCGGCGGCATCGTCCATTACGGCAATAACATTTAAATCATCGAGTGAAAGCCCTTTATTTTTCAGGAAATAAAGGGTTTCCTGTTTTGTGCCGGAATTATCTTCCCGGAGCAGAAACGGTTCTTTTAAGAGGGCATCCAGCGGTGATGGAATAGTCTGGTAAGCTTGATAATGTGGCGTGGCGGGGGCGGCGATCACAAGCTCATCGGAGGCAAAGGGGAGAAATTCGCAGGAGGTGTCCGAGGTAGTAGTTCCGACCAGACCGATGTCGCAGATGCCGTCATCCACCTTATGTACAACGTCCAGGCTGTCTGAGCAGGAGGCATAGACACGGATATCAGGATGAATTGCGTGATAAGCGCTTAAAAGTTCCGGCAGAAAATAGAGGGACGGAACGGAGGATGCGCCGATCCGAAGCTGCGGTTTCGTCTCGTTGGCGAGTTCCACGATTGCTTTCTGCTGCAGGGTCAGAATCTCCGTGGCATAGGAATATAATTTTGTCCCGGCAGGAGTCAGGGAGAGCGATTTGGTGGTGCGCTTTAAAAGCTGGGTGTGAAATTCCTCCTCCAGACTGCGGATGTGGGCGCTGACAGTCGGCTGTGAGATGTACAGCTTCTGGGCGGCAAGCGAAAAACTCTGATATTTGACGGTGTACACGAAAGCTTCTAATTGGCGGATGTCCATATATTTAAAATCCTTTCTATAGATAAAATCAATTTTTAATGATTCTGTGATAAAATCCAAAATTAAAATGAATAGTAGACAGGTGAAAACAATCTCTAAAGAAGAGTGTAGCTTTATTTATTGAAAATATCAATAAGTTTATAGCAAATATCAATATAAACGATTTTACCATAAAAATACAGGATGTTATACTTGTCTGCGGAAAGTATGGATAGATCCATGAAATGTACGCGCTTGAAATTTTTCTTGTTTGATTTTGTGAGATGATTTTTTTGCCAGATGCACTCAAATTTCTGATATGTATTGATGAAATGCGAGTGTGGTGCGTGAAATCACCCACAATGACGAGTGTGAGAAAAACTTTAAGAGTACATGAAATAAAAAAGGAGGCAGGTATGAAAGTATTTGACAAGACATGGAAGCTGGCAGTGGCAGGCGCGCTTGTGGGTGTGCTGGCAGCATTGCTGGCGTATTTTGGAAATCCGGCCAATATGGCGATCTGTATTGCGTGCTTCGTACGTGATACGGCGGGCGCGCTGAAACTTCACTCAGCAGCACCGGTTCAGTATTTCCGTCCGGAGATTGTAGGATTTGCAGTGGGAGCATTTGCAATCTCACTGGTGACGAACGAGTATAAGGCGACAGCAGGTTCTTCACCGATGATCCGCTTTGTTCTGGGTGCGATCATGGTAATCGGCGCGCTGGTATTCTTAGGGTGTCCGCTGCGTATGGTTCTGCGTATGGCAGCCGGTGACCTGAATGCGTATGTAGCGCTGGTTGGATTTGCAGGCGGTATTGCAACTGGTTCGTTCTTCCTGAAAAAGGGATTTTCGCTGGGCAGAGCGTATGAGACGCAGAAGTCAAGCGGATATGTGCTTCCGGTGCTCCTTCTGGCGCTTTTTATCATTGGAGCAGTAACAGGCGTATACGCAGCCAGCACGGAAGGACCGGGAAGCAAGCACGCACCGGTTCTGATTTCCCTGGTTGCGGCTCTCCTGATTGGTGCATTGGCACAGAAGAGCCGTATGTGTTTTGCAGGTAGCATCCGTGATGTGATTCTGATGAAAAACTTTGATCTGCTCAGCATTATCGGCGCACTGTTTGCAGTCATGCTGATTTTTAACCTTGCAACTGGCAATTTCCATTTGAGCTTTTCCGGTCAGCCGATCGCGCACTCCCAGCATCTCTGGAATATTCTGGGTATGTATGCCGTTGGATTTGCAGCCGTTCTGGCTGGCGGATGCCCGCTGCGTCAGATCATTCTGGCAGGGCAGGGCTCCTCGGACAGTGCGGTAACCTTTCTGGGAATGCTGTTAGGGGCGGCACTTGCACACAATTTTAACCTGGTTGGTGCGGCAGCAAAAGCGGCAACCGAGACAGAGGCAGCCGTTTTGGGTGGTCCGGCGATGCCGGGCAAAATTGCCGTAATTGTATGTATTGCCCTGTTATTCGTGATTGCAGCGGCAAATATGAAACGTAGAAAGAAATAAAGAAAAGAGGAAACGGAAAATGTCAGATTTTGTTGAGGTAGATGTGCGGGGACTCTCCTGTCCGGAACCGGTTTTGATGGTGATGGATGCGATGGATGAACATCCGGGAAAACAGATCCGTGTGCTTGGCGATGAGGCACACACCCGGACGAATATTGAGCGCACGTTGGAGTATCATGGAAAAGAGGGGCACACCGAGGTGCTGGAAAACGGCTGTTTCACCATTACCTTTGAAGCGTGATGCTGCTCTGGAATATTAAATGGGTGGAAATGATGAGGCAGAAACGGGAATATCGGATTTTTACCTTTCACACGACGGCTGCGGCGATGGAGATGGAGGCATTCTGCCGGGAACAGGGAATCAGAGGGCGCCTGGTGCCTGTCCCACGCGAACTCTCAGCAGGCTGTGGAATTGCCTGGCGGATGGAACCGGCGGAATATGAACGGTTTCAGGGAGTGATTGCGGAGAGCCAGATTGAGATCGAGCAGAGCTGTGTGATGATGAATTAAACAAAATGTTATGTTAGAGCAGATATCATAGAAAAAGTATATAGGAAAAAGCGGCGGTATCGGCAGCAGCGAGACATTCAAAAAAGAATGGAGCGCTGACAGTGTGATACCGCTGCTTTTTGGTGTGTAAATCGAGGTCAGAATGAGGTCATTGAGGTCAGAAATCAAATCATGACCTCGATGACCTCATTTGTGACCTCGATGATCCCAATATTTTGAAATATTATTCTCCCGCCTTCGCCTCATCCAGCAGCCGTGCAATCTCCCCGCGCACCAGCGAGAATGCAACCTCATTCCGCCCGCTGTTTGTAACGACATCTGCGTAGGCGCGGGTCGGTTCTACAAAGAGGGCATGCATCGGTTTGACGGTGGTCAGGTACTGATCGATGATGTTTTCGATATCGCGTCCACGCTCTTTCGTGTCACGTAAGATTCGGCGGAGAATTCGCTCATCGGCATCGACGAAAATGCGGATGTCGAGCAGATTGCGGAGTGCTTCGTCATAGAGAACGAGAATGCCCTCCAACAGGATAACCGGGCGCGGCTCGATGTGAATGGTTGCTTCGGCGCGGTTGTGGTTGGCGTAGTTGTAGGTTGGACAGTCGATCGCCTCCCAGTTTTTCAGTTTATTAAGGTGCTCAAGAAGCAGCTCTGTCTCAAATGCATCCGGGTGGTCGTAGTTCAGCTTTTTGCGCTGTTCAAATGGCATGTCATCGTGGGCGCGGTAGTAGTTGTCGTGGTAAAGCACGGTTACCTGATCACCAAATGCGTCTTTCAGACGGTTTGTAAAAGTGGATTTTCCTGAACCGGTTCCTCCGGCAATTCCGATGATAATAGGTGATTTTCTATTCACTATGTTTTCCTCCATTTGTAAGTTTTATCTCAGTCGAGAAGAGTCCCACCTCTTTAGGTGGCGAGTAATAGCAAATTTGTCTCAGTGGGAGGTGGGTCTCCGACTGAGATAAACGCTCCGCGGGGATGCGCAGTGATTCTGTATGGAATATGTCAGCTTCGCTGACCAGAATCACGCGCCAAGTCTCACGGACGTTCGACTTGAAAATTGGTTCATTTTTATACAAAAACCAGTCCTTCTGTATATTCATTTTGAAATACGCCGCTGCGCTTCATCCGCACCGTTTGGTATAAATGCGAGGCGTACACCTCCTGCTCCAGCAGCGCGAGCGCCGACGGGGAGAGGTTCTGGGCGGCATCTGCCATTTTAGTGATGAGGGGGATGCTGCTTTTTTTATGCAGACAGGAGAGCAGAGGGCTGCTCTGCCTGCGAAAACCGAGAATCCGTGCATAGAGTGCATAGCCCTCTTCCTTCCACCGGGAAATATCTTCCTCGCGCATACCGAGTACCAGATGCAGAAGCGCCCGGCTGACACGCGTGTAGGTAAGCTGGCGCGTCTTTAATGCCTGAATCCGTTCTTCAAAAGAGAGAGGAAAGTAAGGTGGTTTTGCAAGGCGGGCGGCAAGCTCCGGGGAGAGATCTGCGATAGAAAATGTCGCCTGCAGCTGTAAAACAGCAGCATTCAAAAGCTCTGAAAAATCATCCACAAAAACTGGAACCGCACCTGTATATGCGGGATGTGTTACGGCTGGCAAGTGAGATGCCAGAATATCGAGCAAATCTTTGTCTTTTGAAAGTGAGTTTCGAATTATCCCGCGAATTGCCGAAGCCGATGGAAAGCTAGCATCTGCCAGTGTATCTTCATGATATCCGCTTCCCTTCCGCGAAATCGTATAAAATTCCATCGGACTATGCAGATCTTCCGCCGCACGCAGATATTCAATCCCGAGAATATTGTTCGGAGAAGTCAGAACCGAAGCCCATGTATCCTCCATTTCCAGCGCCTTCGCCCGTGCCTGCGGATAAGTCAGTCCCGCCTTCAACCCTTTCCGCAGCCGTTCCTGAAATTCCGCCGATTCATGATTCAGCGCATAAGCAGCCTGCTTAAGGATTTCAATCTGCCCGCATTCACTGCCGAACACAACGGCATCCACACCGATCGCCGACAGAAGCGCAACCCCATAGGCGGCAAATTCATGCGCCGAGGCGGTGGAGAAGGCGGCCGGTATCTCAAGTACCAGGTCAGCACCGGCGAGAAGGGCGGTTTTCGTGCGGAGATATTTATCAAAGATGGCGGGTTCGCCGCGCTGGACAAAGTTGCCGCTCATCAGGACGACACAGTAGTCCGCGCCGGTCAGTTCCCTTGCCTGCTGCATATGATACAGATGTCCGGCATGGAACGGGTTATATTCGGTAATTAAACCAACGATTTTCATAAATTTCAATCCTGTTTTTTGCATTTTTGCGAGGAATTTTGTAGCAGCCTTTTATAATAAAAGTAAGAATAAAAGACCGTTGCTGTTGCGGCAGAAAAATCTGTAAAAAATAGCAGCCATTTTCTGCTTCATTTACATTATATAGTGGAAGTGCGGGAGCGTAAAGGGAAAATTATAGTGCATCTTGTTAAAAATTTAATTAATCAAAAATTTGAAAATCGCTCTTGTATACAATAAACAACTGGTATATAATGTTAGCAGTAATAGACACACACTTATGAAAGGGGTTTTATAACCATGGCATTTATTGACAAAATTAAGGAAAGAGCAAAAGCAGACAAGAAAACCATCGTTCTTCCAGAGTCAATGGACAAGAGAACATACGAGGCAGCTGAGAAAATTCTGAAAGAGGGTATCGCAAATCTGATCATCATCGGTACTCCGGAAGAGATTGAGAAAAACGGCAAAGGCTTCGACATTTCCGGTGCCACCATCGTTGACCCGTACAATGATCCGAATAAGCAGAAATACATCGACAAGTTCGTTGAATTAAGAGGCAAAAAAGGTGTTACTCCGGAAGTCGCAAAAGAGCAGATGGAGAAAGACTATATGTACTATGCTTGCCTGATGTGCAAGTGCGGCGATGCTGACGGCGCTGTATCTGGTGCATGCCATTCTACCGGCAACACCATTCGTCCGGCTCTGCAGCTTCTGAAGACCAAACCGGGTATCAGCTCTGTATCTGGCTTCTTCCTGATGGAAGTTCCGGATTGCGAGTTCGGTGAGAACGGTCTGTTCGTATTCGCTGACTGTGCAGTAAACACTGACTTCGATTCCAACAAGCTGGCTGAGATCGCTGGTCTGTCCGCAGAGAGCTTCAAGATGCTGGTTGGCGCAGAGCCGAAGGTAGCTATGCTGTCCTATTCTTCTATGGGTTCCGCTAAACATGATGATGTTACCAAGGTAGCAGATGCAGTTAAGATTGCTCATGAGAAGTTCCCGGAACTGAAACTGGATGGCGAGCTTCAGCTTGATGCAGCACTGGTTCCGTCTGTAGGCGAGGCTAAGGCACCGGGCAGCACCGTAGCTGGACATGCTAACACCTTAGTATTCCCGTCCCTGGAAGCAGGCAACATTGGTTACAAACTGGTTCAGAGACTTGCAAAAGCTGGCGCTTATGGTCCGGTTCTTCAGGGTCTGTCCATGCCGGTAAACGATCTGTCCAGAGGATGCTTCGCAGACGATATCGTAGGCGTAGTAGCTATCACAGCTGTACAGGCTCAGCAGGCATAATTAATACCAATTGGAATCAAATGGATGGAGAACTGGCACCGCGTCAGAGAATCTTAAATCCGTTTAATTAAGAATTAAAGTGATAATTACAGTTCAGCCCGGTATTCATACATAATCCTGCAGTTCACAACAGGGCAGTGCAGACGTTTTTGCAGATGCTTCCGTGTGAACCGCATATAGAGAGAATACCTGCGGCTGAATTGTGATGTTATAAAGAAAGGAATCTATTACCATGAATATTTTAGTTATTAACTGCGGAAGTTCTTCCTTAAAGTATCAGTTAATCAACTCTGAGACAGAGGGCGTTCTGGCTAAGGGCCTTTGCGAGAGAATCGGCATCGACGGTATGCTGACTTACCAGCCGGAGGGCGGCGAAAAAGAGAAATCTGAGATCGCTATGCCGACCCATACAGAGGCTATCAACGCAGTTCTGGCAGCCCTGACTAACGAGAAGAGCGGCGTTATCAAGAGCCTGTCTGAGGTAGGTGCAGTTGGACATCGTGTCGTACACGGCGGCGAGAAATTTACTTCTTCCTGCTTAATCAACGACGAGTCCATGAAAGCGATCGAAGAGTGCAACGATCTGGCACCGCTTCACAACCCGGCAAACCTGATCGGTATCCGTGCCTGCCAGGAACTTATGCCAGGCGTACCGATGGTAGCTGTATTTGATACCGCTTTTCATCAGACCATGCCGGATGTTGCTTACACCTACGGTATTCCGTATGAATACTATGAGAAATACAAAGTTAGACGTTACGGCTTCCATGGTACTTCCCACAGCTACGTATCTAAGAGAACCGCTGAGATCGTTGGAAAACCGTATGATCAGATGAAGATCATCGTTTGCCACCTGGGTAACGGCGCCAGCATCTCCGCTGTAAACTGCGGCAAATCTGTAGACACCAGCATGGGTCTGACTCCACTGGAAGGTCTGGTTATGGGTACACGTTCTGGTGACCTCGATCCGGCTATCATCGATTTCGTAGGTAAAAAAGAAGGTCTGTCCCTGGATGAGATGAACGAAGTCCTGAATAAGAAATCCGGTATGCTCGGTATCTCCGGCGTATCCAGCGATGGTCGTGATCTGGAAGCAGCAGCTGAGACTGGCAACAAGAGAGCACAGCTGGCCCTGGACGTATTCGATTACCGCGTAATCAAATATATCGGTGCATACGCAGCAGCTATGAACGGTGTAGATGCAATCGCATTTACCGCTGGTATCGGCGAGAACAACATCAAGATGAGAAAAGATGTTTGCAGCAGCCTGACCTACTTAGGCGTTAAACTGGATGAGGAGAAGAACAACGTAAGAGGTGAGGAGAGAATCATCTCTGCTGACGACTCCAAGGTTCAGGTTCTCCTGGTTCCGACCAACGAAGAGCTGGCTATCGCCCGCGAGACTCTTGCACTGGTAAAATAATTAAATATGAATTAAAATTTGCAAAAATATGTAAAATTAATCATTGACAAACGCGCTAGACCTTTGTATAATATCAAAGTGCGTATTAGGAGATTAGTATGCTGATTCATTTATCGGAACTTTTTAACTGCGAGGGTAGAAAGAAAGTCTATACAGTCGAGACTGCGCTGGACTCTGTTGATTTTGACGGAGAGACGTTTCAGATTGAGAAGGCTGAGCCTTTTGAACTGGAACTGACGGCTAAGACACGGCATAAGTATACGATGAGTGGTCATGCGACGCTGACGGTGGGAGGTCACTGTGCGCGTTGTCTGGAGCCAGTATCTTTCGACTGCGAACTGGATTTTGGACGAGAGTTTGAGGTGCAGGACGGTCAGGAGGAGAGTTTAGATGATGAACCCTTTATGAAGGGGTACAATCTGGATGTAGACCAGTTGGTTTGCAACGAACTGCTACTGAGCTTGCCTATGAAAGTCCTGTGCAGAGAAGACTGCAAGGGGATTTGCAATAGATGTGGTACAAATCTTAATCTTCGGACTTGTACCTGTGACACTAGGTCGCTCGATCCAAGGATGTCGGTTATCCAGGAGATATTCAATGAATTTAAGGAGGTGTAACCATGTCTATCTGTCCTAAGAACAAATCTTCCAAAGCAAGAAGAGACAGCCGCAGAGCTAACTGGAAAATGAGTGCTCCGAACTTAGTAAAGTGCAGCAAGTGCGGTGCTCTGATGATGCCTCACAGAGTGTGCAAAGCTTGCGGAAGCTACAACAAGAAAGAAATCGTTAAAGTAGAAGACTAAGATACGAGTATTGAAAAATAAGGGGTTAAGCGATTTTTGCTTAACCCATTTTTCGCATTTTAGCCCATTTTTAGCCCATTTCAAGAGGGTGTTTAACAGGTGTTTTTGGGTAGATTTTAGCAACTATAACTTATGGCTTATAAAATGTGGTCAAAAACAGGAGAGATTATTAATTTGCAATAATCTCTCCATTTTTTATATTTCGTGAATATTATCAAATCTGTGATTTTTATTAGTAAAAATGTAAAAAATGGGGATAGAAGAGCATTAAGCTCAACTATCCCTATAAGAATGTTATTTAACAAAGTATTTTATGTACTGTTATTTGTTATTTAACTTTTACTAACGAAAGTCATATATGTGCCTCCTGTAAATGAAAGTATATTTCTAATTACAGGGGCCGCTCTCGCTACTTCTGAAAAAGATCAATAGCGAGAGCGGTCGCATATTTTGACATTTTTGTCAAGTATCAATTTAAAAATATGTTAGACTCCTATAGGGGATTTAACGCTAAAGCTTAACTTACTGACATTGGTTCATGGGTAGGCACTTTTGGAACCGAAAGTGCCGTAAGAAAACGTGGTGGCAGCAGGAATTTGCCGTATTTAAATGCGAAGCCACGGCAAATTCAGTTACTGGACACGTATGTGTGTACAGTAACTGAGATACTATGTAGATGGCGGTGTTGTATGCAAAAAGGTGTACAATACCGCTATTTTTTGTTAATATAGAGAAGAAGGAAAAAAGAGGGATAATGTTTATAAAAATCACGTTAGGAGGTTTTACATATGAAAAAGGGAAAATATTTACTTTTGACCGTCACAGCCGCCGCGCTTCTGGCGGCGATCCCATTTCAGGCATTTGCGTCGAGGGATACGGAGAACCGCAGCCCGGTTGGCTCGATCGGCTTAAATGTTTCGTCCTCGATCCATGTCGGTGATGAGAGTTCAGATGTGGATGTTTCGCTCGATTTCGGTGACTGCGATATTTCCAATGTTGATGTGATCAATGAGCCGTCCGGCAAATGGGTGGACAAGGATAAGCCAAAGCTGGAGGTTACTCTGGAGGCGGACGATGATTATTATTTTAAATCCGGTTATGCGAAAAAGAATGTAACCCTGAGCGGTGACAGTGCGACGGTTACTTCTATCAAGCGCAAGGGCGATGAGGAACTCCGGGTCGTGATCACCCTGAAAGCTTTAAAAGGAACCTCCAGTGATTACAGCCTGGATGTAGATGAGGCAGAGTGGGATCAGATGGATGGCGTTGCAGAGTGGAACGGCAGTGAGGATGCGAAATACTATGAGCTGCGCGTTTACCGGGATGAGAAATTTTTAAGTACGGTAAAACCGGGAAAAGAAACGAAATACAATCTTGGACGTTATCTTACGCAGGCGGGAACCTACACGTTTGATGTGCGCGCGGTTTACAGCGATTCACGGCACGGCGAATGGCAGACATCGGATTCCTTCACAATCACGGCGGAGCAGGCGCAGGAAATTCAGAAGACGCTTGTCTTCAAGGAAGCAGGCAGCGGTCCGGCAGCCGGTGCGTGGGAACAGGATGCGCTTGGCTATAAATACCGCAATTCCGATGGAAGCTATGTGACCAATAACTGGCAGCAGATCGGCGGTGTGTGGTATTTCTTCGATGAAAATGCATATTGCAAGACGAATACCTGGGTGTTCTGGAATGGAAAATGGTATTATCTGGATGTAAACGGCGCGATGTTAGTTAATACGACGACGCCGGACGGCAAGCAGGTCGGGGAAGATGGGGCGCTTCTGTAAAATTTTTAAGAAACAATTTTGATGAAAATCCGTCAGGGAAGATGGAGACAGAATTGTAAAATAGATGTGAGAAGAGACAGGTTGCACGGAATATGCGGTCTGTCTCTTTTACATTTAAAAACAGAGAAAAATAAAGAGAATATTTGCAAACAGAACGATGATAGAATGAAAATACATACATGAAAAGAGTGCCGAAGGATAAGCTTACAGTCATTTCTGATGGAATGAAAAAAATAACAAAAAGTATACTTGCATATTGTGAAATAAGTAGTAAGATAGAGGTGGTATCTCATGACTGCCTATTTTTTAACAATCTAGGGGAAGGGGCGGTCTGAGAAGAGACTGCAAGGGGTTCTAAGCCAGTATGGAGGATGGCAAAAAAAGGACTGACAAAGGAGGGGCACAAAGATGGCAGCACAAATTTTGGCTGTGATTATTTTTATTGTAATGTTTGGACTTATCATCTGGGATCACATTGAGAGGCATATCGTATCGCTCGGATGCGGGCTTCTGACGCTGGTGCTGGTGTTTGGCATCTGTATGCACAGTGAGGCGGCAGCGGCGGAGACACTGAGCCTGCGCAGCTTCATGGTTCCGAACTTCTGGTTTCAGACTGAGGCGGCGGCAGAGTCCTCGAGCGGCATCAACTGGGCGACGATTCTTTTTATTGCCGGTATGATGCTGATGGTGGAGGGTATGGAGCGCGCGGGATTTTTCCGGTGGCTGTGCCTGACAATCGCCAAGGCGGTACATTATAAGACGATCCCGATTTTTATTTCATTTATGCTGATGTCGGCGTTTCTGGCGATGTTTATCGACAGTATTACCGTTATTCTTTTTTTGGCAGCGGTCACGGTAGAGCTGGCGCATCTTCTGCATTTTGATCCGATTCCGATGATCATTTCAGAGATCTTCTGTTCGAATCTGGGCGGCTCTGCGACGATGTGCGGCGATCCGCCGAATATTATCATCGGAACCTCGCTCGGATATTCATTTAAAGATTTTATTTTAAATACAGGTATGATGGCGGGTGTTTCGCTGATTTTTATCGTGCTGTTTTTCTATTTTTCCTTTAGGAAAGAATTAAAGGCGAGTGAAAAGCATGACGAAGCGGTTACATATCCATCCCCACAGGAGGCGATCGCGGATCGGAAACGGTTTGCGGTCAGCGTGGTGATCTTTGCGGCGGCGATCGTGATGCTGGTGACGCATGCACAGACGGGACTGACAGTTGCGACGATTGGCGTATTTATCGGTGCTTTTTCGCTGCTGGCATCCGGCGGTGAGGCGCTCAGCATGATTAAGAAGCTTGACTATAAGACGCTGCTATTCTTCATTGGTCTTTTTGTCGTGGTCGGCGGCATGGAGCAGACGGGCGTCCTAAATTCTTTAGCAGGGATCATTGACGCAGTCAGTGGAAATAATGTAAAATGGGTAGTAGCGATTGTGCTGTGGCTGTCGGCGCTTGCGAGTGCATTTGTGGACAATATCCCATTTGCGGCGACGATGATCCCGGTTATCCGGAGTCTGGCGCAGGCAGGCGGCATGGATCTCTCGGTTCTGGCGTGGGCGCTTTCGATGGGTACGGATATTGGCGGCTGCGGAACTCCGATCGGAGCCTCGGCAAACGTAGTTGGTATCTCAGTGGCAGCGAAAAACGGACATTTTATCGGCTGGGGGAAATATTGCCGGTATGCAGCTCCGGCGACGGTGCTGGTAATCCTGATTTCCATGGTTTGTATATATGTGAGATACTTTTAAGGGGGCTTTTATATGGAGGAGAGGAAAAACAGAGTGATCATCTCGGTCAGCAGACAGTTTGGCAGCGGTGGACACAAGATAGCGGAAGCGCTGGCAGAGCATTTTGAACTTCCGATTTATGATCATAGGATGCTGGACAGTATTGCCAAGGAAAAGGGTGTGGATCCTCGTGTGCTGGAAAAATACGACGAGAAGCCGCTAAACCGTTTTCTGGCGCGCAATGTCAGCGGATTTTCAAGCTCTCTGGAGAACAATCTGGCGCAGATGCAGTTCAGTTACCTGAAAGACAAGGCCGATTCAGGGGAATCGTTTGTGGTAGTTGGACGGTGTGCGGAGACGGTTTTAAAGGAATATGACGGACTGATCACGATCTTTGTGCTGGGCGATGAGGAAACACGGGTGAAGAGAATTGAGCAGCTGCATGGACTTTCAGAGGACGAGGCGAAACGTCTGGTAAAGACGAAGGACTGGCGGCGGAAATCCTACCACAACTGTTACAGCCGCGGACGCTGGGGAGATTCCAGAAATTATGACCTTTCGATCAACAGCAGCCGGCTGGGAATTGAGGGAACGACGAAGATGCTGGAGGAGTATGTGCAGGCGCGGATGGACGCGATGCAGAAATAAAATAATAGGGATATCGAAGAAAAAGAGAAAGGGGAACGTGTGCATAGGCGGCGCACGTCCCCCTTTCCCTTTTTCTGCCGAGGTGTTATACTGTTATTGTTCCCGGGTGGGCACTTTTGGAACCGAAAGTGCCGTAAGAAAACGTGGTGGCAGCAGGAATTTGCCGTATTTAAATGCGAAGCCACGGCAAATTCCGTTACTGGGCACGTATATGTGAACAGTAACGTTATACTAAAAAATATGGAATTAGATAGAAAAATCGTATTTGCTATCTGTTCGATCTTGTTTTATAGTATATAAGATATTTAATAGGAGTTTGATGATATATGACAGAGTTAAAAAAAGAAAAAAAGACCGGTCTCGTTCTGGAGGGCGGCGGGATGCGCGGTATTTACACAGCGGGCGTCCTGGATGTGTTTTTGGATCATGATATTTCATTTGACGGCATGATCGGCGTCTCGGCGGGGGCAGTGCATGGGGCTTCGTTTGTGTCGGGGCAGAAGGAGCGGAGCATCCGTTATTATAAAAAATACTGCAATGACAAGCGTTTTATGAGCTTTAAAAACTGGCTGCGGACGGGAAATCTGGTGGACGAGCAGTTCTGCTTCCATGATATACCGGAACGGCTGGATCCGTATGATTACGAGGCATTTGACCGGGGAAATACACGGTTTTATGTGGCATGCAGCAATGTGGAGACAGGGAAAGCAGAGTATCTGGAGATTAAAGATATGTTCAAAGATGTCGAATATTTCCGTGCGACGGCATCCCTTCCGTATGTGTCCCATATGGTCGAGGTTGGTGGAATGAAGCTTCTGGACGGCGGCTGCACGGACAGCATTCCGTTGCGTGCCTTCGCTAAGATGGGGTATAAAAAATGCGTCGTTGTGCTGACCCGTCCGGCGGGCTACCGCAAGAAACCGGGCAATTTCTGGCTGCCGGAGGCGGCATATCACAAATATCCGGCGTTCGTGAGGGCGCTTCGCAGCCGCTATTATTTCTATAATAAGACGGTGGAATGGATCGATCGCCTCGAACAAGAGGGAAAAATTTTTGTTATCCGTCCGAGCGTGGCGCTTCCAATCGGCAGAACCGAACATAGTGTTGAAAAATTGCAGGAGACGTATGATATCGGCAGGAAGGATGCTGCCAATCAGATGCATGCAATGGAAAATTGGTTCAAATCTTATTGATTTATAGATTGATCTCTAGTATAGTAAAGATTGATGTAATGTGGCTGTGGACAATAAAAAGCGGGACAGCTGCAGCGTGACGATGAAAGAGCGATTCGTTCGGACCACATATGCCGCAGTGGCGGAAGACAGGTTTGGTATGTGTATCGCTATAAATTATAGAAGGAGAACACGCAATGGTTAAGATAGCAGTAGATGCCATGGGGGGCGACAACGCACCGGGTGAGATCGTGGCAGGTGCCGTGATGGCAGCCCAGTCGAGGGAAGATATTCAGATTTTCCTGATCGGCAAGGAAGAAGTCGTATCAGAAGAATTAAAAAAGCATACATATAAGAAAGAACAGATCGAGGTTGTCAATGCGACTGAGGTCATCGAGACGGAGGAACCGCCGGTCAATGCGATCCGCACGAAGAAAGATTCGTCCATCGTGGTCGGCATGAATATGGTCCGCAGGGGTGAGGCGGATGCATTTTGTTCCGCGGGCAGTTCCGGCGCGATTATGGTCGGCGGACAGGTGATCGTCGGCAGAATCAAGGGCGTTGAACGTCCGCCACTGGCTCCATTGATTCCGACAGAAAAGGGCGTATCCCTGCTGATCGACTGCGGCGCCAATGTCGATGCAAGACCGTCCCATCTGGTACAGTTTGCAAAGATGGGCTCCATCTACATGGAACACGTGGTTGGCATCAAGAATCCGCGTGTGGCGATCGTCAACATCGGTGCGGAGGAAGAGAAGGGCAATGCGCTGGTGAAAGAGACATTCCCGCTCTTAAAAGAATGTAAGGACATCAATTTCATCGGCAGCATCGAGGCACGCGAGATTCCGCACGGCGGCGCGGATGTCATCGTTTCTGAGGCATTTGTCGGAAATGTCATCCTGAAACTCTATGAAGGTGTTGGTGCAACCCTGATTTCCATGGTAAAACAGGGCATGATGACGAGCCTGCGCTCAAAGATCGGCGCATTGCTTGTAAAACCGGCGTTAAAGACGACGCTCAAAGCATTCGATGCGAGCCAGTACGGCGGCGCACCGCTTCTGGGATTGAAGGGGCTGGTTGTCAAGACGCACGGAAATTCCAAGCGCATCGAGGTGTGCAATTCGATTCTTCAGTGTGTGACCTTTAAAGAGCAGGCGATTAATGAAAAGATCAAGGAAAGTCTGTGAAACTTTCGTGAAATTATAAAATGTAGCGAAAAAACGATATGTTTTTAATCAATCTAGAATTCTAAATATTTTAAAATAAGTTCATAGAAAGGAAGAAAATTATGGAATTTGAAAAATTACAGAACATTATCGCGGAGGTACTGAATGTTGAAGCAGATGAAATTACGTTAAATACGACGTTTGTGGATGATCTGGGCGCAGATTCGCTGGATATTTTTCAGATTATCATGGGAATCGAGGAGGCGTTTGATATCGAAATTCCGACTGAGGAGGCAGAAAAGATTGTATCTGTGGGCGATGCAGTAGAGCAGATCAAGAACGCACTGAACTAATTCAATGTTTGTTAAAAAGTTATAGAGAAGTCTGTCAGGCAAAGGGGCTGGGCGGGCTGCCGAAGGGCAGGATCGCGACAGCTCCTTTCCAAAAAGAACGGATGTTTGACTCTGGCTCACAGACACAAATAGCAATGATTGCCGGAATCAGTCAGCAGCAGGACAGGCTGGAAAGAGAGAAATATATGGAGTATACATTAAATAAATTGGAAAAACGGATTGGCTATTCGTTTCAGGACAAGAAGCTTCTGGAACATGCGATGATACACAGTTCGTATGCCAATGAGCACCATCTTGGAAAACTGGGATGCAACGAGCGTCTTGAATTTTTAGGCGACGCGGTGCTGGAAGTGGTATCGAGTGATTTCCTGTTCCGCACGTTTCCGGAGATGCCGGAGGGCGATATGACAAAGACACGTGCGAGTCTGGTCTGCGAGCCGACCCTTGCATTCTGCGCACAGGAGATCGATCTGGGTGGATTTTTGCTGCTTGGAAAAGGCGAGGATGCGACCGGCGGACGGGGGCGCGATTCGGTGGTGTCGGATGCGATGGAGGCACTGATCGGTGCGATTTATCTGGACGGTGGTTTTGCTAATGCAAAAGAGTTTATTCATCGATTTATTCTCAACGATATGGAACACAAAAAGCTCTTTTATGATAGCAAGACTATCTTGCAGGAGATTGTGCAGGGACATACGGACGAGACACTTACATACGTTCTTCTGAAAGAAGAAGGACCGGATCACAACAAGAGCTTCGAAGTGTCCGCGATGCTGGACGGTCAGGAGATCGGGCGCGGCATCGGACGGACGAAAAAATCAGCGGAACAGCGTGCGGCGTACCGTGGGATCCTCACTATCAGAAAACCGCAGGAGTAGGTATGTATTTAAAGAGTATTGAAATACAGGGTTTTAAGTCATTTGCCAATAAAATTCTGTTTGAGTTCCACAACGGAATCACGGGCATCGTCGGACCGAACGGCAGCGGCAAGAGCAATGTCGCCGATGCAGTGCGCTGGGTGCTCGGTGAGCAGAGAAGCAGGCAGCTGCGCGGCGGCACGATGCAGGACGTTATTTTTGCTGGTACGGAGCTTCGAAAACCGCAGGGATTTGCCTACGTGGCGATCACACTGGATAATGCCGATCACAAACTTCCGATTGAGTACGACGAAGTCACGGTTTCAAGACGTCTTTACCGTTCTGGTGAGAGTGAATATAAGATTAATGGAACGAGCTGCCGTCTAAAAGATATCAACGAGCTCTTTTATGATACGGGTATCGGTAAAGAGGGATATTCCATCATCGGACAGGGACAGATTGATCAGATTTTAAGCGGGCGACCGGAGGAACGGCGCGAGCTGTTTGACGAGGCGGCTGGAATCGTGAAATTCAAGCGGCGCAAGGCGATCGCACAGAAGAAGCTGGAAGATGAAAAGCAGAACCTGATCCGCGTGACGGATATTTTGTCCGAGCTGGAAAAACAGGTAGGACCACTGGAACGGCAGTCGGAGGAGGCGAAGGAGTATCTGCGTCTGCGGGAAGAGCTGCGCTGTCTGGACGCCAACCTGTTTTTGGCAGAATCGGAGGAATTGAAGCGCCAGATCCGGGAAGTGGAGCAGAAGGAGATGATTCTGACCGGCGATCAGGAGAGTGTGCGGGCGGAATCGGAGACACTGAAATCGGAGTACGAATTGCTCGGAACCGAGCTGGATGCGCTGGATGCGGCGATTGCCGCGGATCGTGAGGCGTGCAGCCGGGAAGATCTGGAACGCCAGGAGAAGACCGGACGGATCGGGGTTCTCAGAGAGCAGATCCGGACGGAGCAGATGAACGAAGAACATATCCGCAGCCGGATGGCGTCGATCGACGGCGAAATGCATCAGAAAGAGGAAGAACAGGCGGAATATGAGTCTGAAAAACAGGCACTAAATGCATCGGTGCAGATGATCGAGGCAAAACAGCAGGAAGCGGAGGCAGCAGTCCGTTCGATGGACGAGGCGGTCAGCCGGACGGAAACTTTGATCGAGACAGCAAAAGCCGAGATCATGGACGCTCTGAACCAGAAAGCGGAACTTGCCGCCCGCCGTCAGCGCTATGAGACGATGCTGGAGCAGGCGGATGTGCGCCGGGCGGAAGTGACGCAGAAGCTTTTGAAATTCAAGAGCGATGAGTCGGTTCAGGAAGAGCAGAAAAAAGAAGAAGAAGCCAAATTAGGGAAGGTGCGGGAATGTCTGGAAGCGTTTTCGGCGCAGGAAAAAGAGCTGCAGGAGCAGACGCGCACGGAGGAAGAACAGGAACGCCGCCTGAACCAGAAACTTTCGAGCCTTCAGCAGGATTACCACACGAACCGGACAAAGCTGGAATCGATGCGGAATCTGGCGGAGCGCTACGAGGGCTACGGCGGCAGTATCCGCCGCGTGATGGAAGTCAGGAACTGCGTTCCGGGTATTCACGGCGTTGTGGCGGATCTGATCAGCACGACGAAGAAATATGAGACGGCGATCGAGACGGCACTTGGCGGCAGCATCCAGAACATTGTGACGGATTCCGAGGAGACGGCGAAACGCCTGATTGAACACCTGAAAAAGAACCGGTATGGCCGTGCGACGTTTCTGCCGCTGACCAGCATGGAACGCCGCCAGAGTTTTGGACAGCCGGGGGCGCTGAAAGAAATGGGTGTTCTTGGACTGGCAAGCGAACTGGTCTCTGCGGATGAGAAATACAGCGGGCTGGTGTCCTATCTGCTGGGACGCGTGGTCGTGGTGGATCAGATCGATCATGCGATTGCGCTGGCAAAGAAATATCGGCATTCTCTCCGGATCGTGACGCTGGACGGCGAGCTTTTAAGCCCTGGCGGTTCGATGACCGGTGGTGCATTCAAGAACAGCAGCAATCTGCTGGGACGCCGCCGTGAGATCGAAGAACTGGAAGCTGCCTGCAAAAAGGCATTGGAACAGGTAGAGGCGGTACAGAAGGAGCTGGCAGAGACGGGGCGCAGGCTGACGGAAGCGAAGAGAACACTGGCATCCGTCCAGGAGAGGCGCCAGCAGATGCAGATCCAGCAGAATACGTTGGAACTGACGATCTGCCAGTTAGAGGCGAGACGGCAGGAGATTGCAGATTCCTCGCAGGATCTGTCTTCGGAAAATCAGGAACTCGAACTGCAGGTAGGCGATCTGCGCGGGGCGCTGCGGGAGCTGCAGACCGAAGAGACGAAGCTTGAAACGCTAAGCAATGAGAAGAACCAGTACGTGGAAGAGCAGCAGACGGGTCTTGAGACGGCGAAAAAGCAGCGTGGGGAAGCGGCGGCAGCCCTTTCGGAGATACAGCTTGGGCATTCCCAGGCGGAGCAGAAAGGCGCGTTTATCGAGGAAAATCTGCGCCGTGTATTGCAGGAGCAGGAACGTCTCCGGGCAGAGAAAGAGAAACTTTCCGGCGGTCACGCGGACAGCAGCGAGACGATCGCTGCCAGAGAGCGCGAGATTGCAGCGCTGGAAGCCGAGATACAGGCGTCCGGGGACAAGCGGACGCAGATGGAACTGGTAATCCAGAACAAGCAGCGTGAGAAGGAAGAAAAGGCGGGGCGGCAGAAAACTTTCTTTGATAAAAAGGAAGAGCTGAACGAACGTCTCCAGCTTTTAGACCGAGAGAACTTCCGTCTCCAGAATCAGAGAGAACGCCTGAATGAGCGCCTGGAGTCGCAGGTCGATTATATGTGGAGTGAGTATGAGCTTACGTATTCGCGCGCGGAAGAGCTGCGGAAGGAAGCGTTGACCTCGATTCCAGAAATGAAGCGGTCGATCAATGAGAAAAAGATGGAGATCCGCGCCCTTGGGAATGTCAATGTCAACGCGATCGAGGACTACAAGGAGATATCCGGCCGCTACGAATTTATGAAAAACCAGCATGAAGATCTGGTAGCGGCACAGGCAGCGCTGGAAAAAATTATCGAGGAGCTCGATGAAGGAATGCGGCGTCAGTTCCGGGAAAAATTTGGTGAGATCCGCCGCGAGTTTGATAAAGTATTTAAGGAATTATTTGGAGGCGGAACGGGTACGCTGGAGCTGTCGCAGGAAGAAGATATTCTGGAGGCAGGCATCCAGATTATTTCACAGCCGCCGGGCAAAAAACTGCAGAATATGATGCAGCTCTCCGGTGGAGAGAAAGCATTGACGGCGATCGCACTGCTTTTTGCAATTCAGAACTTAAAACCGTCGCCATTCTGCCTGCTTGATGAGATTGAGGCGGCACTTGACGATTCCAACGTAGACCGGTTTGCCGGGTACCTGCATAAGCTGACGCGCTACACGCAGTTTATCGTCATCACCCACCGAAGAGGCACGATGGTGTCGGCAGACCGCCTGTACGGTATCACGATGCAGGAAAAAGGTGTGTCCACGCTGGTATCGGTCAGCCTGATCGAGGCGCAGATGGAGCGGGAAGAGGAAAAAGCAGAATTATAATTGCAAAAAAGAGTTCAGAAATAGAAAAGGAGGCGCAGCCATGGGAGATAAGAAAAAGGGTTTTTTCAGCCGTCTGGTAGAAGGGCTGACGAAAACGAGAGATTCCATTGTAAGCGGAATTGATTCCGTATTCAGCGGTTTTTCCGCGATCGATGATGATTTCTATGAGGAGATCGAAGAGACGCTTATCATGGGCGATCTAGGTATCCAGACGACGATGGCGATCGTCGAGGATCTCCGGAAAAAGGTAAAAGAAAACCACATCAAGGATCCGGCAGAGTGCAAGGATCTTCTGATTGCCAGCATCAAGGAACAGATGGATCTGGGCGAAAATGCCTACGAATTTGAAAACCGCAAGTCGGTTGTGCTGGTGATCGGCGTCAACGGCGTCGGGAAGACGACCTCGGTCGGCAAGCTGGCGGGCCAGTTAAAGGATCAGGGCAAGAAGGTCATTCTGGCGGCGGCGGATACATTCCGTGCGGCAGCGATTGAGCAGCTGACGGAGTGGGCAGGACGCGCGGGCGTTGAGCTGATCGCCCAGCAGGAAGGTTCTGATCCGGCAGCTGTTATCTACGATGCGATCGCGGCGGCAAAATCAAGAAATGCCGATGTGCTGATCTGCGACACGGCAGGTCGTCTGCACAACAAGAAAAACCTGATGGAAGAGTTAAAGAAGATCAACCGGATCATCGACAAAGAATATCCGGACGCCTACCGTGAGACGTTGGTTGTCCTTGACGGAACGACCGGTCAGAACGCGCTTGCACAGGCAAAACAGTTTATGGAGGTGGCGGATATCACCGGCATCATTCTGACGAAGCTGGATGGCACGGCAAAGGGCGGTATCGCGGTTGCGATCCAGTCCGAGCTTGGTATTCCGGTTAAATACGTCGGAATCGGCGAAAAGATCGACGATTTACAGAAATTCGATGCGAATGATTTCGTCAATGCACTGTTTAAGAGAAATGAAGCATTGACAGAGAATGAATAGAGCTAAAAATAGCTGAGCATGCCACGGCTGAAACTGGTTTGGCGGAGAACAAATCTGCTTAAGCCGTAGATTCAGATAAACAGGACACACCCGGCAGACTGTCTGGTCAGAGAACCGACAAAAGCAGGGCGCATTCTGAGAAATACGGATAAATGGAGGAAAGACAATGAGTGAGACAATAAAGGAAGAGACAGCAGAGGCAGCACAGGCTGAGCCGCAGGGACTGACACTGGAGAAATTCGAAGAAGCAACCGAGGTTGTCAGCAAGGTTATTTCCGAGACAAAACTGGTTTACAGTGAATATTTTTCGAATTTGACCGGCAATAAAGTATATTTAAAACCGGAAAATATGCAGTATACAGGTGCTTACAAGGTAAGAGGTGCATTTTATAAGATCAGCACCCTGAGCGATGAGGAGAAACAGCGCGGTCTGATCACCGCATCGGCTGGAAACCATGCACAGGGCGTTGCATACGCGGCAAAACTGGCTGGCTGCAAGGCAACGGTTGTTATGCCGACGACCACGCCGCTCATGAAGGTAAACCGTACCAGAAGCTATGGCGCAGAGGTGGTTCTTCACGGCGATGTATTCGATGAGGCGCTGGCATATGCAAATGAGCTGGCAGCGGAGCACGGATATACCTTTATCCATCCGTTCAACGATCTGGACGTAGCCACCGGTCAGGGAACCATCGCGATGGAGATCATCAAAGAGCTTCCGACCGTTGATTATATTCTGGTTCCGATTGGCGGCGGCGGACTCTGTACCGGTGTTGCAACGCTGGCAAAACTGCTGAATCCGAAGATCAAAGTGATCGGTGTAGAACCGGCAGGCGCAAATTGTATGCAGGAATCCCTGAAAGAAGGAAAGGTAGTGACTCTCCCGAGCGTCAACACAATCGCGGATGGTACTGCCGTTAAACGCCCGGGCGATCTGCTGTTCCCGTACATCCAGATCAATGTGGATGATATCATCACCATCGGGGATTCCGAGCTGATCGTGGCATTCCTTGATATGGTAGAAAACCACAAGATGATCGTTGAGAACTCCGGTCTTCTGACTGTGGCTGCTTTGAAACACCTGAATGTGAAGAAGAAAAAAGTCGTATCCATCCTGAGCGGCGGCAACATGGACGTGATCACAATGGCATCCATCGTACAGCATGGTCTGATCCAGAGAGACCGCGTATTTACCGTATCGGTACTGCTGCCGGATAAGCCAGGAGAGCTTGCAAAGGTTGCAAATCTGATGGCAGCGGAGCAGGGCAATGTCATCAAACTGGAGCACAACCAGTTTGTCAGCATCAACCGCAACGCAGCAGTGGAGCTGCGGATCACCGTTGAGGCGTTTGGTACGGATCACAAGAATAAGATAGTGGAAGCACTCAAGGAAGCAGGCTACCGTCCGAAGCTGGTAAAATCCAAAAATATCTATGATGTCTAAGATGGAAATGAAAAGCAGTGTGGATAGAGCAGACAGGGGAGAGTTGAAATGAAGCGGGAGAAATATGAGCCGGTGTTAAAAAATATTTCCTATTTTATAAAATGGGTGGAAGGCGCGATTGTGATTGGAATTGTGAGCGGCTGCATCGGCACGGCATTTGGAAAATGTGTCCTATGGGTGTCGGCATTCTTTCAAAGCCACCCGTGGATGGTCTTTCTGCTGCCGCTTACCGGTCTTCTGGTTCTGGGTGTTTACCATGTGCTGGGAGAGAGTAATAACCGGGGCACAAATATGGTGATCGAATCGATCTATTCGAACACAGAGATCAGTTTTGCGACTGCCCCGGCAGTCTTTGCAGGAACACTTCTGACGCACCTGGGCGGTGGTTCTGCCGGACGGGAGGGCGCGGCGCTGCAGATGGGAGGAAGCATCGGAACCCAGATCGGAAAATGGCTGAAATTTGATGAGAAAGATAAGAAAATTGCGGTCATGTGCGGCATGAGCGGTGTGTTTGCCGCCTTGTTTGGCACACCGATGGCGGCGGCGATCTTTTCGATGGAGGTTATCAGCATCGGCGTTATGTACTATGCAGCGCTGGTTCCATGTGTCTTTTCTGCCTTTACGGCGGCGGCGCTGGCGAGGTTCTGGGGACTGATGCCGGAGCAGTTTGCGATTGGTGCGGTTCCTGCGTGGAGTATTGAAACAGCGATCGTGGCTGTCGGTCTGGCGGCTGGCTGCGCGCTGGTGTCGGAGCTTTTCTGCATCACGCTTCACACAACGGAACATCTCTACAAAAAATATCTTCCATCGCCGGTCTGGCGGATTCTATCCGGCGCGGCGATTGTGATTGTTTTGACGCTTCTGACCGGTTCGACCCGCTACAACGGAAGCGGCGTCTCCCTGATTGAAAAATGTTTCGAGGGCGAGGGACTTCCATGGGATTTCCTGATGAAAATTCTCTTTACGACGGTTACGCTGGAGGCAGGCTTCAAGGGAGGCGAGATCGTGCCGACCCTGACGATCGGCGCGGCGTTTGGCAGTTTCTTTGCATTTCTCTTTGGACAGCCGGTCGGTCTTATGACCGCCTGCGGTATGCTGGGACTCTTCGTGGGAGTCACAAACTGCCCGATCTCAACGCTTCTGCTGGGCTTTGAGCTTTTTGGCTATGAGGCGATGCCGTTTTTCGTGCTGGTGATTGCAGTCAGCTTTAGTTTCTCTGGTTATTACAGCCTGTATGCGAGTCAGAAATTTATCTACTCGAAGACGAGGACGGAGTTTATTAACCGGAAGACGAATAAATAGGTGGAAAATGCTCACCATAATTTTGATTTTTTACTTTTGAATACCACAAAAAGGGTTCCAATTTATCTTTGGAACCCTAAAATGTCATGCTTTAAAGAAGTTCATGAATCTACGTGCTCTATCATGATTTATTCATGAAAATCCTGCGGTTTCTCATCACGGAAATCAAGCAGGGCGCGCGGTGCAACCTGCAGAACACCTGCAATATCAAAGAGACTCTCTAAGGAAAGACTCGTTTTCATGTTCGGTGCCTCGATGTTAGATATATGAGTCCGGCTTAAATCGGTCGCCTCTGCTAAAGCCATCTGGCTCATGCCACGGAGTTTGCGGTAATAAGCGATGTTGAGACCTATCTGACGGTAATATTTTTCATAACGGTTTGTCTGCTGCTTGTTAATTTGTTTTTGATCGATTGCTGTCATATTTTTCAAGTGCCTCCCCGATCCGAAAGAATCATGCGTTATTGTTATTTCAGAGATAATAAATAATTACAACTGATATAACTATTGTAGCTGGAAATTGATTTTTATCAAACAATATAATGATTCAAATTTGCAATGTTATAAAATGCATATCCAATAAAACAATGCACATACATGGATTGCACCTAGGAAGGCTGTTAAATAATGCACAGAAAAAGATTGCAGAGGATAAGTGCAGATAAATAATGAGAAACTGGGGGCAGAATGAGAACGGCGGGAAAAGGTGAAATAGAAAAAAAGTAAAACGGGCGCTAAAATTTGAGAAAAAATGAAAAACAGGGCGAAGAATCCGTATACAGAAAGGCGTTTGGGGAAAATGATGAAAGGATGCACAGGATTTACGAAAATTCTATCGCACATTCGGATTTTTTGTGGTAGAATATCTTTGATAAGGTGACGCAGCTTTTTACGGTCATCACAGATAAAATGTACATCAGAACGTACATATAGACAGGGAGAACCGAATTATGGAATTAAAGCGGGTATTACTGAAGCTGAGCGGAGAAGCGCTGGCAGGCGACAAGAAAACCGGGTTTGATGAAGCAACGGTCAAGGAAGTAGCCAGACAGGTTAAGACGGCGGTCGATGACGGAATCGAAGTAGGTATCGTGATCGGCGGCGGAAACTTCTGGAGAGGCCGCCAGAGCAATGCAATCGATCGGACCAAGGCGGATCAGATCGGAATGCTGGCAACGGTCATGAACTGTATTTACGTGTCGGAGATCTTCCGGAGCGAGGGTATGATGACACAGATTCTGACACCATTTGAGTGCGGTTCCATGACGAAGCTGTTTTCAAAGGACAGAGCCAATAAATATTTCTCAAAGGGTATGGTCGTATTTTTTGCAGGTGGTACAGGTCATCCGTATTTCTCAACTGATACCGGCGTAGCGCTGCGTGCGATTGAGATGGATGCAGACTGCATTCTTCTGGCCAAGGCGATCGACGGCGTCTATGACAGCGATCCGAAGATCAACCCGGATGCAAAGAAGTATGATACGATCACGATTCAGGAGGTGATCGACAAGCAGCTGGCGGTCGTAGACCTCACAGCTTCCATCATGTGTATGGAAAATCACGTTCCGATGGCAGTATTCAGCCTGAATGAAAAAGACGGAATTGTAAATGCAATGCGCGGAAAAATTAACGGTACAGTGGTTACCGCATAACTAGGAGGATTTTATGCAGGAGAGATTAAAAGTTTACGAAGAGAAGATGAATAAGTCCTATGACGCACTGCTGAATGAGTATACATCCATTCGTGCTGGACGTGCGAACCCGCATGTACTGGACAAAATCAAAGTAGATTACTACGGCGCACCGACCCCGTTACAGCAGGTGGCAAATATCTCTGTACCGGAGCCGCGTATGATTCTGATCCAGCCGTGGGAGAAGAAGCTCATTAAGGACATCGAGAAAGCGATCCTGACTTCCGATCTGGGTATCAACCCGAACAACGATGGAAGTGCAGTACGCCTGATTTTCCCGGAGCTTACTGAGGAACGCCGTAAAGATCTGGCAAAGGATGTTAAGAAAAAGGGCGAGGGCGCGAAGGTTGCAGTCCGCAATATCCGCCGTGATGCAAACGACCTGTTAAAGAAGCTGGAAAAAGGCGGCGAGATCACCGAGGATGAGCTGGCAGATGGCGAGGATCAGATCCAGAAGCTGACTGACAAGATGATCGCAAAGGTTGATAAAGCAGTAGAAGAAAAAACAGCTGAGATCATGACTGTATAAAAATACAATAGAGTTTAAATGTAAAAATCAGGCTGCCTCAAGCAGGGCTGGCCGGCATTGCAGATGCGGATGGCCGGCTGGTCCTGTTTTCTGGCTATTAAGGGAATATTATGGAGGAAAACTGGATGGAAAGGGACATCGAAAACATGGTAATTCCGCAGCATGTCGCCCTCATTCTGGATGGCAACGGCAGATGGGCGAAGAAGAGAGGTCTTCCGAGAACCGTAGGTCATAAACAGGGGTGTGTGACGGTTGAACAGACGGTTGAGGATGCAGCGAGACTGGGAATCCGTTATCTGACGGTATATGGTTTTTCAACGGAAAACTGGAAGCGTTCTGCTGAAGAAGTAGGGGCGCTGATGCAGCTCTTCCGTTTTTATCTGAAACGGCTTTTAAAGATTGCCAAGAAAAATAATGTAAGAGTCAAAATGATCGGCGACCGCACGCGCTTTGACAGCGATATCATCGAGGGCATCAACCGCCTGGAAGACGAGACGGCGGCAAACACGGGCATGACCTTTGTGATCGCAGTCAACTACGGCGGCAGAGATGAGATCACGCGCGCGGTGCGCCATATGATGATGGACTGTCAGGACGGAAAGCTGGTGCCGGAGGACGTGACAGAGCAGACCGTTGCGTCCTATTTAGATACGGCGGGTATCCCGGATCCGGATCTTCTGATCCGCACCAGCGGCGAGATCCGCCTGTCCAATTATCTGCTGTGGCAGCTTGCCTACAGTGAGATTTATATCACGGACTGCCTGTGGCCGGATTTCAACCGCGACGAGCTTATAAAGGCAATTGAGCAGTTCAATCAAAGAGACAGACGCTTTGGCGGAGTCAAGGCATAAGGAGGAGTTGCCATGTTCAGAACGAGGCTGATAAGCGGGATTGTGCTTGTAGCACTCGCGATTTTACTGGTTACAAAGGGCGGTGTCCTTCTGTACTGTGTGACCGCCGCGATCTCCCTGATCGGTATGTTTGAGCTTTACCGGGTTATGGGGATTGAGAAAAAAGCGCCGGGCATCGCCGGGTATCTGGCGTGTCTGGGATATTATGGGCTGGTGTGGTTTGAAGGGCAGCATTATGTGACGCTGCTTGCGATTGCAGCCCTGATGGTGCTGATGAGCATTTACGTGTTCACGTTTCCGAAATATGGGACCGAGCAGATTACAGTAGCATTTTTCGGCATTTTTTATCTGGGAATTATGCTTTCCTACCTGTATCAGGTGCGGGCAATGGCGGACGGAAAATACCTTGTCTGGCTGATCTTTTTAAGCTCCTGGGGCTGTGACACCTGCGCATACTGCGCGGGAATGCTCCTTGGAAAACACCGTCTGGCACCGGTTTTAAGCCCGAAAAAATCGATCGAGGGCGCCGTCGGCGGTGTGGTCGGATCGGCTCTGTTAGGCTGCATTTATGCGTATTTCTTCGGTGCGAAGATGGACGAGGTCAGCAATCCGATGGTGGCATGCGCGGTGGCGTGTGCGATTGCGGCGGTCATTTCCCAGATCGGGGATCTGGCGGCGTCGGCGATCAAGCGGAACCACAATGTCAAGGATTACGGAAACCTGATTCCGGGACACGGCGGCGTGCTGGATCGGTTCGACAGCATGATTTTTACGGCACCGGCGATTTATTTTGCACTGACGTTTTTACGATAAAACGAAAGCATGTATGAAAATACAGAAACAGGAGAATAAGAAATGAAAAAAATTGCGATACTTGGATCAACCGGATCGATCGGAACACAGACATTGGAAGTGGTCCGGGCGAATAAAGATATAGAAGTAACGGCTCTGGCGGCTGGAAGCAATATTGATCTTCTGGAGAAACAGATCCGGGAGTTTTCTCCGAAGATCGCGGCGGTCTGGAACGAGGAAAAAGCAAAAGAACTGAAAGACCGTGTGCGCGATCTGGATATCCGTGTCGAGAGCGGCATGGATGGACTTCTCGCAGTGGCAACGGAGCTGGGTGCGGAGATTGTGGTGACAGCGGTAGTCGGAATGATCGGTATCCGCCCGACGATCGCAGCGATGAATGCTGGAAAAGATATTGCACTTGCAAACAAAGAGACCCTGGTAACGGCCGGGCATATCATTATGTCGCTGGCAAAGGAGAAGCATGTCCGCATTCTGCCGGTGGACAGCGAGCACAGCGCGATTTTCCAGAGTTTGAACGGTGAGACGGGAAATAAGATCCACAAGATTCTCCTGACAGCGTCTGGCGGACCGTTCCGCGGATGGACGAGAGAGCAGATGAAAGGTGTTCAGGTCGAAGATGCGCTGAAACATCCGAACTGGACGATGGGGCGCAAGATCACGATCGACAGTTCCACGATGGTAAACAAAGGTCTGGAAGTTATGGAGGCAAGATGGCTCTTTGGCGTGGAGATGGATCAGGTGCAGGTGGTTGTGCAGCCGCAGAGTGTGATTCATTCAATGGTAGAATACGAGGACGGCGCGGTGATAGCGCAGCTCGGCACGCCGGATATGAAGCTTCCGATCCAGTATGCGCTGTATTATCCGGAACGCCGCTTCCTGGCGGGCGACCGGCTGGATTTTGCAAAGCTGGCACAGATTACCTTTGAAGCGCCGGATTTTGAGAATTTCCACGGACTTTCCCTGGCATACAAAGCCGGACGGCGCGGCGGCACGCTTCCGACCGTGTTCAACGCGGCAAATGAGCGGGCAGTTCAGAAATTCCTCGATCGCGAGATCGGATATCTGACCATCACTGATATGATTGAGGCGGCGATGGAACACCACACCGTGAAAGAGAATCCGACGGTCGAAGAGATTCTGGCAGCAGAACAGGAAACCTATGATTTTATAGAGAGCAGGTGGTAGATTGGTAAGTTTGCTGGCGGCGCTGATTGTATTCAGCCTGATCGTGCTGTTTCACGAATTTGGACATTTTTTATTGGCAAAACGGGGCGGAATCTGCGTCGTTGAGTTTTCGCTCGGCATGGGTCCTAGACTTTTCAGTTTTGTGAAAGGCGGGACGCGGTACTCGCTGAAGCTGCTTCCGTTTGGCGGTTCTTGTATGATGCTGGGGGAAGATGAAGGGTATGATGCGCCGGATGAGACGGAAAAAGGGAGTTCCTGCGATCAGAACCAGAGTCTGACAGATGGAAAAACGGATCGGCTCCTGTTGCCTCCGGGTGCAACGGGGACTTATTTTAATGCGGTTTCTGCCTGGACACGTTTTAAAGTCGTGGTGGCAGGACCTGTATTCAACTTCATTCTGGCATGGTTTTGCGCCTTTTTCGTGATTAGCTGTGTGGGATTTGATGCGGCGTCGGTTGTCAGTGTTGAGGACGGCTATCCGGCACAGGAGGCGGGGCTGCAGGCGGGCGATACGATCGAGCGCTTAAATGGTACGCGCACCTATCTGTACCGCGATGTGCAGACGTATCTGCAGTTTCATCCGGGAAAGAGTGTCACGGTGGAGTATGTGCGGGATGGGAAATCCTACACGACGCAGATGGTTCCGCGCTATTCTGAGGAAGCGGGACGCTATCTTATTGGAATCAGCGGTGGTGTTTACCAGAAACCGGCGTCCGTGATTCAGACGGCGCAGTATAGCTTCTATGAAGTGCGCTATTGGATCCGTGTGACGTTCAGCAGCCTTGGCATGATTCTGAAGCGGCAGGTCAGCTCGAACGATATCGCGGGTCCGGTGCGGATTGTGTCGATGATCGGCACGACGGTCAAGGAGAGCCAGAGCTACGGACTTATGATTGTGCTTGTCAATCTGGCCAATATGTGTATTCTGCTCAGCGCCAATCTGGGTGTCATGAACCTGCTTCCGGTTCCAGCGCTGGACGGCGGACGGCTTGTATTTATCATTCTGGAGATGCTGCGCGGCAAGCCGGTTGATCCGGAAAAAGAGGGCATGGTCCATATGGCGGGCATGGCGGCGTTGATGACGCTGATGTTATTTGTATTGTTTAATGATATTAGAAATTTATTGTAATAATTCATGTAACTGTTCAGTAGGTCTGCGCATTTACTGCGCTGACCGTACGAAAACATGGGCCAGCAGGCAAAAATCCCATTGCCGTAGGCAATTTTTGATGGATTTTTGCGCGTGACTGTGAAGGTACTGAACAGTTACTAATTCATTTGATTCAAAGGCATGAAAGATTCGCTCGAAAAAGGCCGGAAATTTTGTGTCGGAGAAGAATGGTTTGGGAGGAACGATATGGGATACCGGGACGAGACGAAAGTGGTGCAGATTGGAAAACGACAGATCGGCGGCGGCAATCCGATTCTGATCCAGTCGATGTGTAATACGAAAACAGAGGATGTGAAGGCGACCGTCGAGCAGATTCTGGCGCTGGAGCACGCGGGCTGCGATATTATCCGTGTGGCAGTGCCGACAATGGAGGCGGCTGCTGCCCTGACGGAGATTAAACGCCAGATACATATTCCATTGGTGGCGGATATTCATTTTGACTATCGTCTCGCGATCGCGGCGATCGAGTGCGGCGCGGACAAAATCCGTATCAATCCGGGAAATATCGGTTCCAGAGAGCGGATCCAGGCGGTGGTTGACAAGGCAAAAGAGTATGGCGTGCCGATTCGTGTCGGCGTCAACAGCGGTTCTTTGGAAAAGCCATTGGTAGAGAAATATGGCGGCGTGACAGCGGAAGGACTCGTTGAGAGTGCGCTGGATAAGGTTGCCCTGATTGAGCAGATGGGTTATGACAATCTGGTTATCAGCATCAAATCTTCGGATGTTATGATGTGTGTAAAAGCACATGAACTAATTGCAAAAAAGACTCATTATCCGCTGCATGTCGGTATCACAGAGGCGGGAACTGTAATTGCGGGCAATATCAAGTCAGCGGTCGGTCTGGGACTGATTTTGAGTCAGGGAATCGGTGATACGATCCGCGTGTCCCTGACAGGCAGCCCGCTGGAGGAGATCAAGTCGGCAAAGCTGATTTTGAAGACGCTGGGCCTTCGTCGGGGAGGAGTGGAAGTTGTTTCATGTCCGACCTGCGGACGCACGCAGATCGACCTCATCGGTCTGGCAAACCAGGTGGAGACGCTGGTACAGGGATATCCGCTGGATATCAAGGTTGCCGTCATGGGCTGCGTGGTCAACGGACCGGGCGAGGCGAAGGAAGCCGATCTCGGGGTAGCCGGCGGTATCGGCGAAGGACTTCTGATACGCAAGGGCGAGATTGTGAAAAAACTGCCGGAGAGTGAACTTTTACCGGCGCTCAAAGCGGAGCTTGACCGGATGGTGGAAGATAAAAAAGCAAAGGAATGATAGAATGAAAACATTTCTGGAGGTATTTCCAGATTTACATATTGCGGAAAATGTGCGGGGACTGCTTGAAATGGTCGGGATCGAGAAGATCTCGACGAACCGTGACCGGAGCGTGATCCGCGTATACATCGACAGCCCGCGCCTGATGCACAAGCAGAGTATCTACGATCTGGAAAAAGGCATCAAGGAGCAGTTGTTTCCGGGCAAACGGGTGACGATCAAGATTTTGGAGAAATACCATCTGTCCAGCCAGTACACGCCGGAAAAACTCATGAATGTATACCGGGACAGCATTTTGATGGAGCTGAAAAATTACAGTATCCTTCTTTATAATATGTTCCGTAAGGCGGAGATGGATTTTGAAGAAGAAGGATACCTGAAGCTGTCGCTGGAGGACACGATGATCGTGCGCGATAAGGCACCGGAACTGGTGCGGATTCTGGAGAAAATCTTCACCGAGCGCTGCAATGTGCCGATGGTTGTGAAGACTTCCTACCGTCCGGTTGAGAAGAAGAATACTGAGCCGGAGATCATCTACATGAAGCCGCAGGCGGCAGGCGGAAGCGGCGCGGCTGCCGGAGCAGCAGGTGCCAATGAGGCGTATATGGAACCGTCGGGGGCAGAACCTGCCTCTGGAGGTGTCGATCTGCCATTTGACGAGGGAAAGACTGTTTTAAAACCGGTTGGTAAGCAGAAAGCCGGGGGGAATCCGGCAGGAGGCAGAAACCAGGCAGGCAGCGCAAATGCTGGATCTGGCAAGGGCGGCGAGTACCGCCGTTCGGGCTATATGAAGAAATCCGACAATCCGGATGTGCTGTTTGGGCGCGATTTCGATGAGGAGGCGAGCCCGATCGAGGAGTTGGAAGGCGAGGTTGGGCAGGTTGTCATCCGCGGAAAGATCCTGACTTGCGAGCTAAGGGAGCTTCGCAGCGGCAACACACTGTTTATGTTTTCGGTAACGGATTTTACAGATACAATCGGCGTCAAGATCTTTGCACGGGAGGATACGCTGGATGATTTGAAGACGGCGACCAAGGCGGGACAGTTTGTCCGCATCAAGGGTGTTGCCAACATTGATAAATTTGATGGCGAGCTGACGATCGGTTCGGTTTCCGGCATCAAGAAATGCGAAGATTTCACCAGCAAGCGGATGGACAACAGTCCGGTCAAGCGCGTGGAGCTGCACTGTCACACAAAGATGAGCGATATGGACGGTGTTTCCGAGGTCAAGGATATCATCAAACGTGCCAAACAGTGGGGCATGGACGCGATCGCTGTCACCGACCACGGCTGTGTGCAGGCGTTTCCGGATGCGAACCATGCGGTCGATAAGGGCGAAAACTTCAAGATCCTCTATGGTGTTGAGGGCTATCTCGTCGATGATATGAAGGAACTGGCGGAGAATGAGAAAGGACAGACGTTAGATCACACCTGCGTTGTATTCGATATCGAGACGACCGGCTTCAGCCCGATCAAGAACCGCATCATCGAGATCGGCGCGGTGCGTGTGACGGATGGAAAGATTGTGGACAAATTCAGCACATTTGTCAACCCGGAAGTGCCAATCCCCTATGACATTGAACAGCTGACAAGCATCAACGACGGCATGGTAATCAGCGCGCCGACGATCGAAGAGGTTCTGCCGGAGTTTCTGGCATTCTGCGAGGGTGCGGTCATGGTCGCGCACAACGCGTCGTTTGATATCAGTTTCATCAAAGAAAACGCGAGACGGCAGGGAATCACATTCCAGCCGACCGTTCTCGATACGGTTTCGCTGGCGCGTGTCCTGCTGCCGAACCTGAACCGCTTCAAGCTCGACACAGTAGCGAAAGAGCTTAAAATTTCCCTCGAAAACCATCACCGGGCGGTCGATGATGCGGGGGCGACGGCAGAGATTTTTGTCAAGTTCATCGAGATGTTAAAGGCTCGTGATATCGAAAACCTGACGCAGCTCAACGAACTCAGCAAAATGACACCGGAAATGATCCGGAAGATGCCGACCTACCATATTATTATTTTGGCGAAGAATGATGTCGGGCGAATCAACCTGTACCGGTTGATTTCCCAGTCGAACCTGACGTATTTTGCAAAACGTCCGCGGATTCCGAAGAGTCTGCTGGCGAGCCACCGCGAGGGGCTGATTCTTGGGTCGGCGTGCGAGGCGGGAGAGCTGTTTCAGGCGATCCTGCGCGGGATTCCGGAGGAAGAACTGGGAAAAATTGCAAATTTCTACGATTATCTGGAAGTGCAGCCGCTTGGAAACAACGCATTTATGCTGCGGGATGAGAAAAGTTCGGTCAACACCTGGGAGGATCTGCAGGATCTGAACCGCAAAGTGATTGAACTTGGCGAACAGTGGAACAAGCCGGTCTGCGCGACCTGCGATGTCCATTTCCTCGATCCGGAGGATGAGGTCTACCGCCGTATCATCATGGCGAGCAAGGGCTTTAAGGATGCAGACGATCAGGCACCGCTGTATTTGCGGACTACCGAGGAAATGCTGAGGGAATTTGAATATTTAGGCAGCGATAAGGCGGAGGAGATCGTTATCACAAACACGCGCAAGATCGCGGCGATGTGTGAGCGCATTTCCCCGGTACGCCCGGACAAGTGTCCGCCGGTTATTCCGAATTCGGATGATACGCTGCGTACCATCTGCTACAACCGTGCACATGATATGTACGGCGATAAGCTGCCGAAGATGGTAGTCGATCGGTTGGAGCGGGAACTTCACTCGATCATTTCCAATGGATTTGCCGTTATGTATATCATCGCGCAGAAACTGGTTTGGAAGTCGAATGAGGATGGATATCTGGTTGGTTCGCGAGGATCCGTTGGTTCCTCACTGGCGGCGACGATGTCTGGTATCACGGAGGTAAATCCGCTGAGTCCGCACTACTATTGTCCGAGTTGCCATTATTACGATTTTGATTCAGAAGATGTAAAAAAGTTTTCGGGTATGGCGGGCTGTGATATGCCGGATAAGATATGTCCAAAGTGCGGCAAACCGCTGAAAAAAGACGGGTTCGACATTCCGTTTGAGACGTTCCTGGGATTCAAGGGTGATAAGGAGCCGGATATCGACTTAAACTTTTCCGGTGAATATCAGAGCCGGGCGCACAGCTACACGGAGGTCATCTTTGGAAAAGGACAGACCTTCCGTGCGGGGACGATCGGTACGCTGGCAGATAAGACAGCGTATGGTTTTGTGGCGCATTATTATGAGGATAAAGGAATCCGTAAGCGCCGGTGCGAGATTGAGCGCATCGTGTCCGGCTGCGTCGGCGTGCGGCGTACCACCGGACAGCATCCGGGCGGTATCATCGTATTGCCCCTCGGAGAGGAGATTGACACGTTTACACCGGTGCAGCACCCGGCGGACGATATGACGACACGTACCGTCACGACGCATTTCGATTACCACTCGATCGACCACAACTTGTTGAAACTCGATATTCTCGGACACGATGATCCGACCATGATTCGTATGCTGCAGGATTTGACGGGACTCGACCCGGTTAAGGATATTCCACTGGATTCGAAGGAGGTCATGAGTCTCTTCCAGAACACGGAGGCGCTCGGTGTCACGCCGGAGGATCTCGGCGGCTGTAAGCTCGGGGCGCTTGGCATTCCGGAGTTTGGTACAGACTTCGCGATGCAGATGTTGATCGATGCCAAACCGAAATATTTTTCGGATTTGGTGCGGATTTCCGGTCTGTCCCACGGTACGGATGTATGGTTAGGAAACGCGAAAGACCTTATCCTGAGCGGACAGGCGACGATTCAGACGGCGATTTGTTGTCGAGACGATATTATGATTTATCTGATTCAGAAAGGACTCGAAGAGGGACTCTCCTTCACTATCATGGAGTCTGTCCGAAAAGGAAAAGGACTGAAACCGGAGTGGATCGAGGAGATGAAAGCTCACGATGTGCCGCAGTGGTATATCGATTCCTGCCTGAAAATCAAGTATATGTTCCCGAAGGCGCACGCGGCGGCTTACGTTATGATGGCGTGGCGTGTGGCGTACTGTAAGGTATTTTACCCGCTGGCGTACTATGCGGCATATTTCAGCATCCGTGCGAGTGGATTTACCTACAAGCTGATGTGCCAGGGGCGCGATAAGCTGGAGTATCATCTGGCGGAATACAAGAGCCGGTCGGATTCTCTTTCCAAGAAAGAGCAGGACACGCTGCGCGATATGCGTATCGTACAGGAAATGTACGCGCGCGGATTTGAGTTCATGCCGATCGATATTTACCGGGCAAAAGCCCGCAATTTCCAGATCATAGACGGAAAGCTGATGCCGTCGTTAAGCAGTATCGACGGACTCGGAGAGAAAGCGGCAGACGCGATTGTTTTTGCGGCGGAGGACGGAAAGTTCTTGTCGAAAGAGGACTTTATCAACCGTACCAAGGTTACGAAAACGGTGTGCGATCTGATGGCAGAGCTGGGAATTCTGACGGGGCTGCCGGAGAGCAATCAGCTTTCGCTGTTTGATATGGTGATGTAAAAGAGCCGTACTAAAAAATAGGCTCAATTACTATATAATTATTTAAAAATAAACATATGAAGGAGAAGAAAAATGAAACGTTCAATGGAAACAACGTGCATCCAGGGCGGATGGCAGCCGAAAAATGGCGAGCCGAGAATTCTGCCGATCTACCAGAGCACGACCTTTAAGTATTCAACCAGTGAGCAGATGGGAAGACTCTTCGATCTGGAGGAAAACGGATATTTTTATACCCGTCTGGCAAACCCGACCAATGATGCAGTCGCAGATAAGATCCGTGAGCTGGAGGGCGGCGCGGCAGCAATGCTGACATCCTCCGGACAGGCGGCAAACTTTTATGCGGTATTTAATATCTGCGGCGCGGGCGATCATCTGGTCTGCTCGGCAACCGTATACGGCGGCACATCAAACCTGTTTGTCGTTACGATGAAAAAAATGGGCGTCGATGTTACGTTAGTTGACCCGGATGCGCCGGAAGAGGAGATCGAGAAGGCGATCCGCCCGAACACAAAGTGTATCTTCGGTGAGTCGATTGCAAACCCGGCTCTGGTAGTGCTGGATCTGGAAAAATTTGCCCGGATTGCACACAGAAATGGTATTCCATTTATTGTAGATAATACCTTTGCAACCCCGATCAACTGCCGTCCGTTCGAGTGGGGCGCAGATATTGTAACGCATTCTACTACAAAATATATGGATGGACATGCGATGACCGTCGGCGGCTGCATCGTGGACAGTGGCAACTTTGACTGGGAGGCACATGCAGATAAATTCCCGGGTCTGACGACGCCGGATGAGTCTTACCACGGCATTATTTACACGAAGAAATTCGGTAAGGCGGCTTATATCACCAAGGCAACCGCACAGGTAATGCGTGATCTCGGTTCCATCCCGTCCCCGCAGAATTCCTTCTTATTGAATATCGGTCTGGAGACACTGCATCTGCGTGTGCCGCGCCACTGTGAGAATGCACAGAAGGTCGCCGAGTATTTACAGAGCCGTGAAGATGTGGCCTGGGTGAATTATCCGGGACTTGAAAATGATAAATACCATGCACTGGCGCAGAAATATATGCCGAACGGTACATGCGGCGTTATTTCTTTCGGCTTAAAGGGCGGTCGTCAGGCAGCTGGCGAGTTCATGGATAAGCTGAAACTGGCAGCCATCGTAACCCATGTTGCCGATGCGAGAACCTGCGTTCTGCATCCGGCAAGCCATACTCACCGTCAGCTCTCCGATGAGCAGCTCAGGGAGGCAGGCGTTGATCCAAGCCTGATCCGTTTGAGTGTCGGAATTGAGAATGTGGATGATATCATCGAGGATATCCGTCAGGCGCTGGAGGACTAAAATGCCAAGAATGGCGATATAACAGCTTTATGCCGGGTATCCGTGAGATGTTTCAATGCGGTTGTTAAAATGAGCGCTTACAACGACAGGTCAGTCGGGATGACACATAAATCTGTGTCAGTCTCCGGCTGACCTCTTGTTTTATTTGCAAAAATCTGCCATACTATGAGAGATGGCACTGTAGTTTTCAATGATACGGCAGGTGCCTGATGAATGAGGCAGAGAAATGGACTGGTAGAAAATGGAGAAAATACTTAAAAAATTGAAAAAACTGCTGCGTCTGATTTTCGGGCGTACCACGCTGGGAACGCTGTTTCTGCTGATACAGATTCTTGTGCTCTTTGCCGGGTTTGACTGGTTTAGAGAGTACCTGATCTATATGTACGGTGGATCTGCGATGCTCAGTGCGCTGGTTTTGATCTATATTATCAGCGATGAGGGAAACAGCACGATCAAGTTGTCCTGGGTAGTGCCGATATTGATATTTCCGGTGTTTGGAACGCTGTTTTATCTGTTTTTGACGCTGCAGCCGGGCACGCGCCGCATTAACCGGCGGATCGAGGAGGTTGGGACAAAACTTCGTCCGTACCTTTTACAGGATCCGGAGGTGCTGGCACACTATGAGAGCATCAGCGCCAGCGGCGGCAATCTCGTCCGCTATATGAACCAGTACGGACGTTTCCCGGCGTATGAAAATACGGGGGTACGCTATTTCCCACTGGGAGATGATATGTTTCCAGTATTATTGGAAGAACTCAAAAAAGCGGAACATTTTATATTTATGGAATATTTTATCGTAGAACACGGAGTGATGTGGGATGCGATTTTACAGGTGTTAGAGACGAAGGTCGCCGAGGGCGTGGAAGTCCGGTTTATGTATGACGGCATGGGAAATCTCTTCACGTTGCCGCACGGCTATGAGAAAGCGATGCAGGAGAAAGGTATCCAGTGCAAGATTTTTGCGCCGGTGCGTCCGGCTCTCTCGAGTTACCAGAATAACCGCGATCACCGGAAAATCTGTGTGATCGATGGTCATACCGCGTTTACCGGGGGCGTGAACCTGGCAGATGAATATATTAACCAGCGGGTGCGCTTCGGACATTGGAAGGACACGGCGGTCATGCTCAAGGGAAAAGCTGTAGACAGTTTTACAATGATGTTTTTGCAGCTCTGGGATGTGACGGAACGGGATGCGGAAGAATATCGCCGTTTTCTGTGTCCGGAGACATTTCATATGCCGGAGGGCATGGACTATGGCGGCTTTGTGATGCCATATGCGGACAGCCCGCTCGACGGGGAAAATGTCGGCGAGTCGGTGTACCTCGATATTTTAGGGCGTTCACGCCGGTATGTGCACATCACGACTCCGTATCTGATTCTCGACGATACGACGCTGGCGGCGCTCAAGTTTGCGGCAAAGCGCGGCGTGGAGGTCATTATTATCATGCCGCATATACCGGATAAGTTATATGCGTACCTGCTGGCGCGCAGCTACTACGCGGAGCTTCTGCGGGCTGGTGTTCAGATCTATGAATACACGCCGGGCTTTATCCATGCGAAGATGTTTACGAGCGACGATGAGAAGGCGGTGGTCGGAACGATCAACCTTGATTTCAGAAGCCTGTATCTGCATTTTGAGTGCGCGTCCTATTTCTTCCGCAATGCGGTTGTGATGGATGTGGAAGAAGATTTCCAGAAAACACTTGCAAAGAGCGAGCGGATTACTCTGGAAAACTGCCGGAAGTATCCGTTTATCCGGCGGTTTGCGGGGAAGGCACTGCGGATTCTGGCGCCGCTTATGTAGGCGAAGGGAGAAAAACATGGAATGGCACGATGGAAAACACCGCTGCCGCTGGGCGAATCCAAAGAATGAATTGTATATCCGTTACCATGACGAGGAGTGGGGAAAGTTAGTTCGGGATGATGCGAAGCTCTTTGAGATGCTGATCCTTGAATCCTTTCAGGCGGGGCTTTCATGGGAGTGCATCCTCAATAAGCGGGAGGCATTCCGCGCCGCGTTCGATGAATTTGACTTGGACAAGGTGTGCGGTTACGACGAGGCGAAGGAGGAAGCACTCCGGACCGCCCCGGGAATTGTACATAACCGGCTGAAAATTCATGCCGCTGTCACGAATGCACGGATATTCCGGGAAATTCAGAATGAATATGGGAGTTTTGACGCGTATCTGACTCACTGGACAGGAGACGCGGTGATTCATGAGACAGGCAAGGTCAGCTCGCCGCTCTCAGATGCAGTGTCGGCAGATCTCAAAAAGCGCGGGATGAAGTTTGCCGGGACGGTGATTATTTATTCGTATCTGCAGGCGGTCGGGCGGATTGAGTCGCATGAGGATGGATGCTTTCTGGGATATAAGATGTAAAATAACAAGATGGCAGGTGCAGGGAAAAGGGCGTGCCAGGGTTTTTGCGGGAGGACGGAGCGGTGGATTCCGAGAATGCGAATAAGAGTAAGAAGAAAAAGACTTCAAACATAATACAGATCTGCATCGGCGTGCTGGCGGTTGTGCTGGCGGCACTGATTATCGTGATGATGGGAATTGTCTCCAGTATTCAGGGAACGGCGCGTGTGGTCAATTATGCGGGACTGGTGCGCGGAAAGACACAGCGTATCATTAAATTGGAAATTTCCGGTCAGCCGGAGGATGGTATGATTCAGGATATTGAGGCCTTCGTCGACGGTCTGCGAAATGGCAATGGCGAACTGGGGCTGGTGCGCCTTGATGACGGGGCGTTTCAGAGTAAGATGCAGGAGTTGGAGGAGTACTTTGCCGCGCTTCACTATGAAATCCTGCGTGTCCGAGAAGTCGGCTATGAGAATACAGAGATCATTGATAAGAGCGAGCGGTTCTTTGAAATCTGTGATGAGGCGACGGGACTGGCGGAGGCGTATTCCCAGAGGAAGGCATCCTCGCTGACGGTAATTGAAAAATATATCACGATTGATATTATTGTTCTGATGCTTCTGATTGGATATGAATTTATCAAGGCGGTGCGCTTTGCGGCGATGAACCGTGCGCTGCAGAAAAAGGTGTATTTGGACAAGGCGACCGGACTTCCCAATAAGAATAAATGCGAAGAATTGCTGGATGATCCGGAACCGGCGGCAGAGAATGTGGGAGTATGCAGTTTTGACCTGAATAATCTCCGCCGAATCAACAACAGCATGGGGCATGAGGCGGGGGATGCCTACATCAGGCGGTTCGCCGTCTGCCTGCGCGCGTCCATGCCTGCGGAACAGTTCGTAGGGCGGGACGGCGGCGATGAATTTATTGCCGTTACGCATGGTCTGGATGAGGAGGCCATGCGGGAATGCCTCACCCATGTGCGGGAGGCGATGACAGAGGAGTCAAAGGGATATCCGGATATGCCGCTCAGCTATGCGGTCGGGTATGCACTTGCCAGTGATTTTCCGGGCAGCACGATGCGGGAGCTTTTCAGTTTTGCCGATAAAAATATGTATATCAACAAAAACCATGTAAAGCGCGAGGAAGCGGCAGCGGAAAAACGGCTGGATTTCCACCTGCTCAAGCTTTTAAACCGGTACGGGAGAAACTTTTCGGATTGTCTCTACTGCGACGCGCACATGGATACCTACCGGGCACTCCGTGCCAGTGCTGATTTCTTTCTGGCGTCAGACGGAAGCTATTCCGGTGCGGCGGAGCAGATAGTAGCGGAACGGGTGGCTCGTGCTGACCGCGCCAACATCCGCCAGAGCCTGCAGGTTTCAGAGCTTTCCGGGAAGCTGCAGGCGGAGGGAGATCTACTCGAATTGCAGTATGACACGAACGGTCAGGGACTCTACAGCCGCCTGACGCTGATCCCGGTAGATTGGGATGAGGAAGGAAAGCTGCATCATTTCCTGTTGGCATTTGAGACGATCCGGAAAAGTTCAGAAGGGCGGGCAGATGCGAAGGAACAGCTGACGCTTTATTATGAACAGCTCAAACAGTCGATTCTGGAAAATGACAGCTATGTGGATGCACTCCTGGATCTGTCGGATATGATATATACAGTTAATTTGACAAAGGATATTCTGGAGAAGAGTGTTGTCTTGAATGGAAAAGACGAGGAATGCCGGGAGCTATTTATGGACTATCCGCTGCCGTGTTCTTACCGTGATTATTGCAGTGAATATATGAAGATGGTCACCCAGGAGACCTTGGGAAGCTATCGTCTGGCAGATGATCCGGCTAAGCTGTTGAAGCGGTTTGAGGCAGGGGAGAAACATATTTCCGTGGAATACTGTATCCAGGAGGAAGATGGCACGATCTGCTGGGTACAGAAAACAGTTCTGATGACGCAGACGATCGTGTTTGATACGGAGCTTTCTTGTGAGATGCCGGTGGTTCATGCGATCATTCTTCTGCAGGATACGTCGCAGATGCACGCGCGGGATGAACAGGAGCACGCGCGCCTGCAGGCGGCATTTGATGAAATGCGGACGGCAAACCGGGCGAAAACAGATTTCTTAAGCCGCATGAGTCACGATATCCGGACACCGCTCAATGGTATTATCGGTCTTTTGAAAATCGATGAGGCACATTTTGATGATAAGGAGATGCTGATGGAAAATCACCGGAAAATGCAGGTGGCGGCGGGGCATCTGCTGTCCCTCATCAATGATGTGCTGCAGATGAGCAAGCTGGAAGAGGGAAAGATCATTCTGGCACATGATTATATTTCATTGGCAGAGATGACGCACGATATCGTGAGCATCATCATCGAGCGCGCGGTAGATGCGGGCATTCAATGGGAGTATGATAAAGGAAAAGCGGAGATTCCGTATCCGTATATTTATGGCAGCCAGCTCCATCTGCGCCAGATTTTCCTGAATATTTATGGAAACTGCATCAAATACAATCGTCCGGGCGGAAAAATCAGTACCAGGGTGGAGGCGCAGGATGTACGGGACGGCTGGTGCGTCTATAGGTGGACGATCTCGGACACGGGAGTTGGCATGAGCCAGGAATTTCTGGATCACATCTTTGACCCGTTTGCACAGGAGAAAAATGATGCGCGTAGTGTTTACCAGGGAACTGGGCTTGGCATGACGATCGTCAAAGGGCTGATTGAACAGATGCACGGAAACATCGAGGTGACGAGTGAGGTCGGCATTGGATCGACGTTTGTGGTGGAAATTCCATTTGAGATTGCACCGCCGCCGGAGGAGTTCCCGGTTAAGGAAGCAGTGCCGTCAGGAGATATTCACGGTTTGAAGCTGCTTTTGGCGGAGGATAATGAGTTGAATGCAGACATCGCGGAAACACTTCTGACCGATGCGGGTGCCCATGTCACGATTGTGAAGAACGGGAAGAAGGCAGTAGACTGCTTTGAGGCGGCACCTCCGGGGACGTTCGATGCGATTCTCATGGATGTGATGATGCCAGTGATGGATGGTCTGGCTGCGACACGCGCGATCCGGGCGATTCCGCGGGCGGATGCAAGGCAGATTCCGATTCTTGCCATGACGGCAAATGCCTTTGAAGAGGATGCCAGGCAGTGCTTGGCAGCTGGGATGAATGTGCATCTGGCAAAACCACTGCAGATGGATAAGGTGCTGGCAGCGCTCATGGAGTGCTGCGGCAAAAAGAAGGATCTATAAAGTTTGGAAAGGGCGAAAAGGAACGCAGGCGGTACAGGTATGAAAGCAATCTCTATTTACACGATTACCCGAAATCAGAATACGGAATACCTTCAAAAGCTGGAACGACAGCTTTCAGGGCGGGATGTGTTTCTGAAAATACGGGAATGGGAGCTGGACAGCATGAAAGCGCTGGTTTCGGAGTTGGAGAGACATATACAGGCGGTGTACGCACTGCGTTTTTTCTATTCCTTTCAGATTCCGAGACTGGGAAAAGAGTTTGATCTGCTTCAGATCAAGGAAGAACAAATTTTAAACCTTGAATTAAAGAGCGGACAGGTGTCGGATGAGGCGATCCGCAAGCAGCTCATACAAAACCGGTATTATCTGGCGGCGCTGGGAAAGCCGATTCGTTCGTACACTTATATTAGCAGCCAGAACCGCCTGGTGCGTCTGACGAATCATGACCGCATTGTGGAGGCGGACTGGGAACAGCTCTGCTGGGATTTGCAACAGGAGAGTGCTGATTATCCAGGCAATATCGAAGACTTGTTTCAGGCGGAGCTGTACCTGATTTCGCCGCTCACAGAGCCGGGACGGTTCTTAAAGAAAGAATATTTCCTGACATACCAGCAGAGGGATATTGAACGCCAGATTTTAAAGAAAATCCGGGCAGACCGGACGGGATATTTCTGGTTTACCGGGCTTCCGGGGACGGGAAAAACGCTGCTTTTATATGATATTGCGATGAAACTCTCCGGGCGGCAGCGGGTGTGCATGATCCACTGCGGTGAAGCGGGAAAAGAGTGGAAGGTGCTGCATGAGCGGCTGCGGCGGGTGGAGTACCTGGCGGAGGATAGTGTTCAAACGGGAGCGGAAATCAGGATTGAAGCATACAGCGCGATCTTAGTAGATGAGGCACACCTTCTGTCGCCCAATACATTGGAAATTTTGCTGGAGATCGGCAAAACACGTCCGGTTATTTTTTCCAGTAACTGTGAGGATATGATTTCGCCGGAAGAATTGGATCTGGGTGCAATAAAGCTCTTGGGGGAGCAGCCGGGAATCCAGACATTCCACCTGACGAATCGGATCCGTGCGAATGCAGAACTTTCCTATTTTATACAAAATATGATGCACCTGCCGCACGGACGCGGAATGCGGCACTATCCCCATGTCGCGGTGGTTTATGCCAACGATGAGTCAGAAGCAGCTAATTTGCTGAATGATTACATCCGTCAGGGATATGAGTGCCAGGAATCCGATTGGCAGGAAAAACTGGAAAAGCAATCCGATTCTGCCGTAGAAATACAATCTCGCCATACGCGAGAAGTCGATCGCATGGTGCATCGGCTGGATGGGCGCTATTATTATGATGAAATGGGATATCTGCGCTCGACGGAGCGCGATGTGAGACATCTTTTTTATCAGCTCAGCGAGGCAAAAGAAGAACTGGCGCTGGTGGTGATGGGAAATGAGAAGCTGTATGGAACGCTGCTGAACTTGTTTTAAGGTGTTTTGAAGGAAAGGTTTTATATAAAATGTTGGAATGTGCTCAAAAAGCATATTTCCAACATTTGTTGTCGTTCATTATGCTAAGGACAAGAAAAAAGCCTCAGGCAGACACCTGAGGCCAGTTAAACTCGATTTAGGCTCTTTCAACTAAACCGGATCTTAAGCAAGAAGTACATACATACATCTTCTGAGCTCCGCCATTAGTTTTAACCTTAACAGACTTAACGTTAGCTTTCCACATTTTGTTAGATCTTCTATGTGAATGACTCACTGCATTACCAAAATGAGCAGCTTTCTCGCAGATTGCACACTTAGCCATCGTAGCACCTCCTTAACCGATCATTGGACTTCCTATTAAAATCCATAACAAAGGTATAATAGCAGAAAATAGGAAAATATGCAAGTGAAAAACCAAAAAAAATAAAAAAAGTTTTCGACAGATGTCTATTTTCTATTTCCTTTTTAACGTGGGTGGTGTATAATATACGCGTAAGCCATGAGTCATGCGGATAAAAAAGGCTGAAAAACGGTGTTGTGCTTGCACATAAGCCGTATTTCAGACATTTTTATCCATAGGGCGAAGCCCGTGAGCGAGATGGAGCGAAGCGGAATCGAGCTGCATGACGGGGTAGAGAGACGCATATATTTCATCCCACGCGCCGACACAGGAGCCGTTCAGGCTCCGCATGTCCAGCCCGTGAAGTACTCATCCCACGCGCCGACACAGGAGCCGCTCCGGCTCCGCATGTCCAGCCCGTAAAAAATCATGGCATAGAATTCGAATCAAACAAAAACAAGTAAAGAAACGGAGGCTGTCAATATGAAAGGACGCATCGACAATAAAATGGGTTCGATCCAGATCGATCCGGAAGTAATTGCAATGTACGCCGGAACGACAGCAGTAGAATGCTTCGGTATCGTTGGCATGGCGGCTGTCAGTATGAAAGATGGTCTGGTAAGACTGCTTAAAAGAGAAAGCCTGACACACGGCATCAACGTAGCCATCAAGGACAATGCACTCAGCATCGATTTCCACGTAATCGTGGCATATGGGGTCAGCATCTCTACCGTTGCGGACAACCTGATCGAGAGTGTAAAATATAAAGTAGAAGAGTTTACTGGCATGAAGGTTGAGAAAATCAGCATTTATGTTGAAGGCGTAAGAGTGATAGATTAAGGAGGAACAAACCCTGTGGGCATGAATTATATAGATGCCGGGATGTTAAAGAATGCATTTCTGGCTGGAGCAAAGGGCCTGGAGGCCAACAAGGAATGGATCAATGAGCTGAACGTATTTCCTGTTCCAGATGGAGATACCGGTACGAACATGACGATGACGATTCTGTCAGCCGCCAGAGAAGTGGCAGCCGTTGAAAATCCGACGATGGAGGCGCTGGCGAGAGCGATTTCCTCCGGTTCCCTGCGTGGCGCACGAGGCAATTCCGGCGTTATCCTTTCACAGCTCTTCCGCGGATTTACGAAAGAGATTAAGACGGTAGATGTCATTACGACGAGTGTTCTCTCAGACGCATTTAACCGTGCGACGGAGACAGCTTATAAGGCAGTTATGAAGCCGAAGGAAGGTACGATTCTGACTGTTGCCAAGGGAATGGCGGATAAAGCGGCAGAACTGGCACCGCAGACCGATGACGTACTTGAATTTTCAGAGAAAGTATTGGAGTACGGCGAATATGTTTTAAGCCAGACACCGGAGATGCTTCCGGTTCTGAAAGAGGCAGGTGTAGTGGATTCTGGCGGACAGGGTCTGATTCAGGTTATCAAGGGCTGTATTGAGGGCTTAAAAGGAAAAGTCGTGGATATCGACGCGGCAGTTACTCCGTCTGTATCGGGAAATGGAGCGGCAAAAACAGCAACAGGCGCCGGAAGCACGCAGGCAGCGGATATCCGTTTTGGTTATTGTACGGAATTTATTATCAATGCAGAAAAACCGGCGGATGAGACGATAGAGCAGGAACTGAAAGATTATCTGAGCACGATCGGCGACTCCCTGGTAGTTGTGGCAGATGATGATATTGTCAAGATTCACGTTCATACAAACGATCCAGGTCTGGCGATTCAGAAAGCACTGACCTACGGTTCCCTGTCCCGCATCAAGATTGACAATATGCGCGAGGAACATCAGGAGAAACTGATCAAAGATTCCGAACGTCTGGCGGCACAGCAGAAGGCAGAAGAAGAAGCCAAAGAGAAGAAGGAAGAACCACGCAAGAAATATGGATTTATCGCCGTATCGGTCGGAGAAGGTCTTTCTGAGATTTTCAAGGGCATCGGCGCTGACTATATCATCGAGGGCGGACAAACGATGAATCCGAGTACGGAGGATATGCTGGAAGCAATCGAAAAAGTCCATGCCGAGACAGTTTACATTCTGCCGAACAATAAAAATATTATTCTGGCGGCAGAGCAGGCAAAGAGCCTGTCAGAAGATACCAAGGTATATGTAGTTCCGTCCAAGACGGTTCCGCAGGGTATCACGGCGCTGATTAATTTTGCTCCGGATCTGACGGCGGAAGAAAATATGGAACAGATGACCGAGGAGATGAGCCACGTTAAGACCGGTCAGATTACCTACGCAGTCCGCAATACATCGATCGATGGTATGGAGATCGCAGAGGGCGATATCATGGGGATCGGCGACAGCGGCATGCTGGCAGTTGGCAAGAATATCGAGGAGACCGCGATGGAGTCACTTCGTAAGATGGTAGATGATGAGTCTGAGCTTGTGACGATCTATTATGGTGAGGATGTCACGGAAGAGGACGCAGAGGCATTCTGTGAGAAAGCCCGCAAAGAATTTACATCCTGCGAATTTGAATGCCAGAATGGCGGGCAGCCGATTTACTATTATATGATTTCGGTAGAGTAGATTTAGGTCGTTTAAAGTGATTGAAATGCGTTAAATGAAGCTGCATTATTGGCTGAGAAAATGCAGATAATGAGGAAATGAATTTTCTATGTGATGGCGCAGATAAAACATTTGACGTATAAAACAAAATAATTCATAAGTATGAAATGAGGCAGGTCAGGGGAGAGATCCCTGCGTCCTGCCTCTCTTTCATTCTAATGTATTCCCGGATTTTTTGTCCGGTAACTGTCCGCGTGGCTGATTTTCCGGAGAATATTCTGAAAAGCAGGAGGAGATAAATGGAACAGCAGAATATAACCGCTGTCAAGGGCATCGGTGAAAAGACGGCAAAGCTATTTCAAAAAATAGGCGTGGAAACGGTGGAAGAACTGCTCCATTATTATCCGCGTGCTTATGATGAGTTTAAGGAACCGCAGCCGATCGCGGAACTGAAGGAAGATACGATCGCGGCAGTCGGCGGAATCCTGGCAAAAACGGCGGATGTGGTGCGGTATGGAGCGCGCCTGCAGGTTACGACGGCTGGATTGCGGGACAGCGGAGGCACACTGGCGCTGGCATGGTACAATATGCCCTATCTGCGCGGGACGCTCAAGGCGGGGGAACGCTTTATTTTCCGTGGCCGTGTGGTAAAAAAACGGGGAAGACTTACGATGGAGCAGCCGGAGATCTACCGCCCGGAACAGTATGCGAAAGTCGTGTCGTCTATGCAGCCGGTTTACGGACAGACGAAGGGACTTGGCAATAAGACGATCGCAAAGGCAGTCACGGAAGCCCTCACGATGCGCCAGATGGAACGGGAATATCTGCCGGCTGGTCTGCGGGAAAAGTACGGATTGGCGGAAATCAACTATGCGCTGGAGCACATCCATTTTCCGGCAAACCGGGAAGAACTGATGTTTTCCCGGAAACGTCTTGTGTTTGATGAATTTTTCATGTTCCTAATGTCAGTGCGCCTGCTCAAAGACAAAAAAGAAGATAAAAAGAGCGCATATCCATTTACGTTTTCTGGGGAAATGGCGTCGGTGGAAGAGCGCCTCCCATATGCTCTGACCGGGGCACAGAAAAAGGTAATCCGGGAGGTGTACGCCGATTTGTCCGGCGGGCATATCATGACCCGATTGATTCAGGGCGACGTTGGTTCGGGTAAGACGATTGTGGCGATTCTGGCGTTGCTGCAGGCGGCGGCAAATGGATATCAGGGGGCGCTGATGGTGCCGACGGAGGTACTGGCGCGCCAGCATTACGAGTCGATGACCGAATTGTTTGCGTCGCTGGGAATCACATATCGTCCGGTGCTTCTGACCGGTTCGATGACAGCAAAGGAAAAACGGCTTGCCAGAGAGTCGATTGAAAATCATGAGGCAGATATCGTGATTGGAACCCACGCGCTGATTCAGGAAAAAGTGGTGTACGACAATCTGGCATTGGTAATCACGGATGAACAGCACCGTTTTGGAGTGGCGCAGCGGGAAATGCTGAGCAAAAAAGGCGGCGAGCCGCATGTGCTTGTCATGAGTGCGACGCCGATCCCGCGGACGCTGGCGATTATTTTATATGGGGATCTTGATATTTCCATCATCGATGAACTTCCGGCAAACCGGCAGCCGATCAAGAACTGTGTCGTGAACCGTGAATTTCGCCCGAATGCCTACCGTTTCATCGAAAATGAAGTCCGCGCCGGCCGTCAGGCATACGTCATCTGCCCGATGGTCGAGCCGAGCGAGATGCTGGAGGCAGAGAACGTCATCGATTATACCGAAGAGCTGCGCCGCGCCCTGTCCCCGTCGATCCGGGTGGAATATCTGCACGGAAAGATGAAGGGAAAAGAAAAAAATGCGATCATGGAAGCATTTGCGGCAAATGAGATTCATGTGCTGGTATCCACCACGGTCATCGAGGTCGGAATCAATGTCCCGAATGCCACCGTTATGATGATCGAAAATGCCGAGCGTTTCGGTCTGGCGCAGCTCCATCAGCTCCGCGGGCGCGTCGGTCGAGGAAAAGATCAGTCCTACTGCATCATGGTCAACGCCTCCGGCGAGGAAGACGCCGGAAAGCGGCTGGATATTCTCAATAAGTCAAATGACGGCTTCTACATCGCCTCCGAAGACTTAAAACTGCGCGGTCCCGGAGACCTCTTCGGCGTCCGCCAGAGCGGCGATCTCGAATTCCATTTAGCGGATATATTTGCAGATGCAGATATATTGAAGGCAGTTTCGGATGAAGTGAAGAAATTAATGGATAAAGATCCGCTGTTGGAGGCGGAGGAGAATCAGGAACTGAAACGGAAGATGAATGGGTATTTGGAGAGAGGTTGGGAGAAGGTGAATTTGTGATGGGGATGGATTGAATTGCAAATCGCGGTTTGAGTAGATTAATTAGAAAAAGCTCCTGCATACACAGAATGAACATTCATCTGTGTATGCAGGAGTTTTTTGAAATTTCCAGCGGTTTATCAGCCGTCAATTCTCATTACATCTGTCCCTCGTTATACCGCTTAATCAGCTTCTGGATCTTCGCCGTCGGTGTCAGTGCGTTCTCCAGAGATACGTTATGGTTCAGGGAGTTGATGATTGCAGCGATAAACTTGCTCATATCAGCTTCTACATACCAGTCACGTTTAAGAAGTTCCGGCGTGTGGTAGTTTAAGTTGGTGGTTACGACGCAGTCGAGGTAACCTTTTGCGAAAAATTCGTCGAATTTCTCAAGTCCGTTGGTGAACAGACCGAAGGTAGCGCATACAACGACGCGTTTTGCCTTGCGCTCTTTGAGGGCGCGGCAGGTGTCCAGCATGCTCTCGCCGGAGGAGATCATGTCATCGATGATGAGAACGGTCTTTCCTTCAACGGAAGAACCTAAGAACTCATGGGCAACGATCGGGTTACGTCCATTGACAACACGGGAGTAATCGCGGCGTTTGTAGAACATACCCATGTCAACACCCAGGTTGTTTGCCAGATATACGGCGCGGGACATAGCGCCCTCGTCCGGGCTGATAACCATCAGGTTGTCCTTGTCGATCTTTAAGGTTTTGTCATGGTTCAGTAATGCCTTGATAAACTGGTAGGTCGGCATGAAATTATCAAAACCGCTTAACGGAATGGAGTTCTGTACACGCGGGTCATGTGCATCGAAGGTAATGATGTTGCTTACGCCCATCTGAATCAGTTCTTCGAGCATCATCGCGCAGTCAAGGGATTCACGACCGCTGCGCTTGTGCTGGCGTCCTTCATATAAGAACGGCATGATAACATTGACACGATGTGCGGTAGCAATGGATGCGCCGATGATACGTTTTAAATCCTGATAATGGTCGTCCGGGGACATATGATTGGTAAATCCGCTCATTTTGTAGGTCAGGCTGTAGTTGGTTACATCGACCATGGCGTAAATATCGGTACCACGGACAGACTCATTGACGATGCCTTTTGCTTCACCGCTTCCGAAACGCGGGCACGCGCAGTCAAGCATGTAGGAATCAGCATCATAGCCGCGGTACTGTAAATTTTCCTGACGTTTTTTCAGGACTTCAATATCGTTGCGGCGGAAATTGATAATGTGGGAGTTGACTTTCTCAGCCAGATCCCGGCAGCTCTCCAGTGCGGCAATTTTAAGCGGCGCAACCGGAAGCGTGTCATTAAACACGTAGTCATTCGACATGATTATACCTCCAAACAGTGTAGGTCCTTCGATGCATGCGGGCAGAGCGTACAAGTTTGTCTGCCATTTGCAGGACATAATACAACTATTTTATACCATTTTACGATAAGAAACGTCAATAGCAAATGAGAAAATTACAAAAAAAATCAAATATTTGGCTTGCTTCCCCAAAAATCCACATCTGCGAATCAGAAGCACAACTTTACAAAAAAGCTGATTACTGTTAATATAATACTGGATTCTTAGGGTTTAAAAATATTTGAAATGAGGATTTTATAAATGAAAAAAGGTCATCTGATAAAATCGGTCGATCCGGGCTCAATTGCGGAGGAAATGGAGCTGGAACCGGGGGACGTCCTTCTGACGATCGATGGAGATGAGATAGAGGATATTTTTGATTATGAATATAAGATAAACAGTGAGGAGATTACGCTGCTGGTCCGCAAGAAGAACGGAGAGGAGTGGGAACTGGATATCGTAAATGAGTATCAGGATCTGGGGATTACCTTTGAAAATGGTCTGATGAGCGATTATCGTTCCTGCAGGAATAAGTGCATCTTCTGTTTCATCGACCAGATGCCGCCGGGCATGCGTGAGACACTGTATTTTAAGGACGATGATTCCAGACTTTCGTTCCTGCAGGGCAACTATATCACGCTGACGAATATGAAGGATAAGGATATTGAGCGGATTATCCGGTTTAAGCTGGCGCCGATCAATATTTCAGTGCAGACGACAAATCCGGAGCTGCGCTGCAAGATGCTTCATAACCGCTTTGCCGGTGAGGCACTCCAGAAAATCGACCGCCTGTATGAGGCGGATATCCCGATGAATGGTCAGATCGTTTTATGCCGGGGCGTCAATGACGGGGCGGAGTTAGACCGTTCGATCCGTGATCTGACGAAATACATTCCGGCGATGCAGAGTGTTTCGGTCGTGCCGGTCGGTCTCTCGAAGTACCGCGATGGTCTGTATCCGCTTGAGCCGTTTACACCGGAGCAGTTGGGCGATACCATTGATTTGATAGAGAAATGGCAGAAGAAGATCTATGCGGAACACGGTATTCACTTCATTCACGCCAGCGATGAGTTTTACATGGGCGCCGGACGCCCACTTCCGGAAGCGGATCGCTATGATGGCTATATCCAGCTGGAAAATGGGGTCGGCATGATTCGCCTGATGGAGGAGGAGATAGCCGAGGCGCTGGAGCAGCTGCATCCGGGAGAGGCTGGCGAGGTGTGCCCGGAGGAGATTTCGATTGCAACGGGACGGCTGGCTGCCCCGTATATTGAGCAGTATGTAGAGCGCGTGTGCCGCCAGTTCCCGGGGAAAAAGGTACATGTATATGCGATCCGCAATGACTTCTTTGGTGAGCGGATCACGGTGGCGGGGCTGATCACGGCAAAGGATCTGATTGCACAGTTAAAGGAACAGCCGCTTGGCAGCCGCCTGCTGCTTCCAAGCGCCATGTTCCGAAGCGGCGAGGAGACATTTCTGGATGATCTGACCCGCACGGATGTACAAAATGCTTTACAAGTTCCGGTGGATATTGTAAAATCAAGCGGACGTGATTTTGTGGAAGCAATTCTGGCTCCTGTGAAGGAGGAAAGCTCCAGGCATGGCGAGTATGAGCCGGATCCGGAGGAATTTGCCGCTCAGATGGATGATAACTGGCAGGAAGAAGATCTGGATGGCGTACAGGTGTACGCATATGAGCCGGAAGACCTGGATTAGGCTGCCCCAGACGAAGTCGTTTGTTTTGAAGAGGAAGACTCAGATCTGGAGGATGAGAAAGAAACGTGATGGCTGGAAATACAGTGGAAAACGTGCTTTCGGACACACAGAAAGAAAGTGTCTGGATGTGAAATGCATCACAATGAATGAAACAAGTAACTGGACAATAAAAATAGCAGCTGTGGATTTACAAACCAGCTGCGGAGCATGAAAATAAATGGAGGCATAAATATGAAAAAGAAACCGGTGGTGGCGGTCGTTGGACGTCCAAACGTGGGAAAATCCACCCTTTTCAACGTCCTTGCGGGCGATATGATTTCGATTGTAAAAGATACTCCAGGTGTAACGCGTGACCGTATTTACGCGGACTGTACCTGGTTAGACCATTCTTTTACCCTGATCGATACTGGCGGTATTGAGCCGGATACGAAGGATATTATCCTGTCCCAGATGCGTGAGCAGGCGGAGATCGCGATCGCGACGGCGGATGTGATCCTGTTTATCGTAGATGTGCGTCAGGGCATGACCGATTCGGATTCCAAGGTGGCGGATATGCTGCGTAAATCGAGAAAACCGGTTGTTCTGGCGGTCAATAAAGTAGACAATCCGGCGAAATTTGGCAATGACGTCTATGAGTTCTACAACCTCGGTATCGGTGATCCGGTAGCGATCTCGGCAGCCTCCCGTCTGGGACTGGGCGATCTGCTGGATGCAGTCGTGGCACATTTCCCGGAGGGAAGCGGCGACGAGGAAGAGGATGACCGCCCGAGAGTGGCGATTGTCGGAAAACCAAACGTAGGTAAATCTTCTATTATAAATAAGCTTCTGGGCGAGAACCGCGTCATCGTATCGGATATCGCCGGTACGACCCGCGATGCAGTCGATACAGAGATTGTCCGCAACGGTACCGAATATGTCTTTATCGATACGGCAGGTCTGCGCCGCAAGAGCAAGATCAAGGAGGAGCTGGAGCGCTACAGCATCATCCGTACCGTAACGGCGGTTGAGAGGGCTGATGTGGTTCTGATGGTCATCGATGCGAAAGAGGGAGTAACCGAGCAGGATGCAAAGATTGCCGGTATCGCACATGAGCGTGGAAAAGGTATTATCATCGTGGTAAATAAATGGGATGCGATCGATAAGACCGATAAGACTATTTATGAGTACACCAATAAGATTAAGACCGTTCTGTCCTTTATTCCGTATGCGGAGTTCGTGTTCGTATCCGCACTGACCGGACAGCGTATGAATAAGCTGTTTGAGATGATCGACATGGTGCGCGAAAATCAGACACTGCGTATTGCAACCGGCGTTCTCAATGAGATCCTGGCAGAGGCAGTGGCACTGCAGCAGCCGCCGTCTGACAAGGGCAAGCGTTTAAAGCTCTACTATATGACACAGGTAGCGGTCAAACCGCCGACATTCGTTGTGTTTGTCAATGATAAGGAACTGATGCATTTCTCATATACACGGTATCTCGAGAACAAGATCCGTGACGCATTCGGATTCAAGGGAACTTCCTTAAAATTCCTGATCCGCGAGAGAAAGGGGAAGGATCAATAATGGAACGTCTCATCTGTATTGTGATTGGCTATATCTTTGGTCTGATCCAGTCCGGCTATCTGTATGGAAAGGCAAATCATATGGATATCCGCCAGTACGGCAGCGGAAATGCCGGTTCTACGAACGTCCTGCGTGTGATGGGAAAGAAAGCGGGCGCGATCGTATTTTTAGGGGACTTTTTCAAGGCGGTGTTTGCAATGGCAGTCTGCCGTCTGCTGTTTAAGGGAAATGCGGACGTGGATCTTCTTGCATTGTATGCGGGTCTGGGAGTCACACTCGGTCACAATTTCCCGTTTTACCTGAAATTCAAGGGCGGCAAGGGAATTGCCTGCATGGCGGGCATCATGACAGCGATGGATCTGCGGATTACGCTGACCTGTTTCGTGATTTTCTCCGTGACGGTGTTCCTGACCCGCTATGTATCGCTTGGTTCGATTCTTGTGTCGATCACCTTTTTTGCAGAGCTTGTGATCTTTGAGAGCATGGGTTCCTACCGGGTAAGCACGCCGAACCGCATCCAGTTCTATGCACTGGGCGCGATTCTGATGTGTATGGCGATCTGGCGCCATCGGAGCAATATTGGGCGTCTGTTGTCCGGCACAGAAAACAAACTGGGCGCGAAGAAATCATGAGAGAAGTTTAACAACACTTTACATAGTTGCCATAAGGTAATTGTTCACAGGTAGGCACTTTTGGAACCGAAAGTGCCGTAAGAAAACGTGGTGGCAGCAGGAATTTGCCGTATTTAAATGCGAAGCCACGGCAAATTCCGTTACTGGGCACGTATGCGTGAACGGTAACGTCATAAGTAATGGGAGTGTATAAAAATTTCCAAATAACATTGACCTGTAGAGAGAAGAAGAGAGAAAAGCAGGTCGGGAGGTATCAGGATGGCAGCAGTAGGAATTATCGGAGCCGGAACCTGGGGCACAGCCCTGGCGGTGCTTCTGAACAATAATGGGCAGGATGTGACAATCTGGTCCGCATTTGATACAGAGATCCAGGAAATGAGCCGCACCAGACGGCACAAAAATCTGCCGGAGGTTGTACTTCCGGATCCGATCCAGATGACAGCTGATCTGCGCACCGCGATGGCGGAGAAGGATATGCTGATTATGGCGGTTCCGTCCGTCTATGTCCGCAGTACGGCGGCGAAGATGAAGGAATACCTGCGTTACGGTCAGATTGTCGTGGATGTGGCGAAGGGAATCGAGGAGCAGAGTCTTATGACGATGTCACAGGTCATCGAGGAGGAACTTCCACTGGCGGAGGTAGCCGTCCTTTCCGGACCGAGCCATGCCGAGGAGGTGAGCCGGGGATTGCCGACCACCTGTGTGGCAGCGGCGCACCGCAAAAAGACTGCTGAGTTCATGCAGAGTGTGTTTATGAGCCCGGTGTTCCGTGTTTACACCAGCCCGGATATGCTGGGCGTGGAAATTGGCGCGGCTCTTAAAAATGTCATTGCGCTGGCAGCCGGTACAGCGGATGGGCTGGGATGCGGCGATAACACGAAGGCGGCGCTGATCACCCGCGGAATTGCGGAGATTTCCCGTCTGGGTATTGCAATGGGCGGAAAACAGCAGACCTTCTACGGATTATCCGGCATCGGTGATTTGATCGTAACCTGTGCGAGCATGCACAGCCGCAACCGCCGGGCGGGGATCCTGATTGGAAAGGGATATACGATGGATGAGGCGATGAAGGAAGTGCAGATGGTTGTCGAGGGCGTTTATTCTGCGAAAGCCGGTCTTCTGCTGGCGCAGAAATACGGCTGCGATATGCCGATCGTTTCCCAGGTCAATCAGGTGCTGTTTGACGGGAAATCTCCGAAAGAGGCGCTGGCGGATCTGATGATGCGCGATCCGCGGATCGAATCGAGCGATCTTCCGTGGGAAGGATAATTCATGCGGTAGCCGTTTTTCTGAATTTGAGTGATTAAATTCGGGAAAATAGCAATGAGATCTACTATGTTTTTCTGGAAAATGCAGGTGTCCGTGTCAGGTGGACAAAAGCTTATAAAAGTGCTTGCTATAACCTGTAAGAATACTTAATATAACTACGAGATCTGGAAAAGAGAGAATTTAGCGAAAAAAAACGAAAATCCGCTAAATTCCCTCTTTTTTAAGTGGTTTTTGTATTGACAATTAGAGGGGTAAAATTTATAATTGCCTCATTCAAATAGTTGTTGTATTCCATTGCAGCATAGAATTGGAGGAGAATATTATGAAAAAAAGAGTAGTTAGTCTTGGGCTTGCAGCTATGATGGCGATGTCTATGACCGCTTGCGGCGGTTCTGGAAATGCGGGCACTTCTGAATCAGCAGCAGAAGATGCACAGGGCGCAGAGGGAGCTGACGGCGAAGTATTTAAAATCGGCGGCATCGGACCGATCACCGGCGCGGCTGGCGCTTACGGCGAGGCTGTAAAGAATGGTACTGAACTGGCAATCAATGAGATCAACGAGGCTGGCGGTATCAATGGTTACCAGGTAGCGTTCAACTTCCAGGATGATGAGAATGATCCGGAGAAGGCGATCAACGCATACAATACCTTAAAAGACTGGAACATGCAGATGCTTCTTGGTACCGTTACTTCCAAGCCGTGTATCGCAGTTGTAGCAGAGACAACAGCAGATAACCTGTTCCAGCTGACTCCGTCCGGATCTGCTGTTGAGAGTATTTCCGGCGACAACGCATTCCGCGTATGCTATTCTGACCCGGATCAGGGACGTGCATCCGCTCAGTACATCGGCGAGCACAAACTGGCAACCAAGATCGCTATCATCTACGACAGCTCCAGCGAGTACTCCGATGGTATCCGCGAGTCCTTCGTAGCAGAGGCCCCGAATCAGGGTCTGGAGGTAGTAGCCAGCGAGGCATTTACATCTGATAACAATACCGATTTCTCCGTACAGCTTGATAAAGCAAAAGAGTCCGGCGCTGATCTGGTATTCCTGCCGATCTACTATCAGGAGGCATCTGTTATCCTGAAACAGGCAAACGATAAAGATTTCCACCCGCAGTTCTTCGGCTGTGATGGTATGGACGGTATCCTGAGCGTTGATGGCTTTGATAAGTCCTTAGCAGAAGGTCTGATGCTTCTGACTCCGTTCTCCGTAGACGAGGAGTCCAGCCAGGACTTCGTAACTGCTTACCGTGATGCTTACGGCATCGACCCGCTTCAGTTCGCAGCAGATGCTTACGACGGCGTATATGCAATTAAGGCAGCTGCAGAGAAGGCAGAGATCACACCGGATATGAGCACTTCCGATATCTGCGATGCACTGAAAACAGCTATGACTGAGATCCAGATCGATGGTCTGACCGGTACAGAGATGCACTGGACGGCAGAAGGCGAGCCGCAGAAAGCGCCGAAAGCTGTAGAGATCAAAGACGGCAAATATGAGATGATGCAGTAATTAAAAATTTAAAAACTGCAGAACCGTTGCGGCTATATGTATGTAGCTCTGATGGGACTGTTACTGGATGTCCGGCGGCACAGATGGCTGCCGGGCATTTAGTAACAGCTTTCTTTTTAAAACGGTTCACTGCACATGCTTGCCTGCGACGACGACTGGGTGTTTGCTGTCTGCGGACTGCGAGACGGTCATGTTTGTTCTGCTAAATTCGGTCACAGGTAAACATGTGCAGCGAAATGCGTGTACAGGGAAATGCGAAAACGTAGAAACAAAGAGGTAGGTGTATACATATGAGTTTTCTTTCTTATTTAATCAATGGCATCAGTCTGGGAAGTGTCTATGCGATCATTGCACTGGGCTACACCATGGTTTATGGCATCGCGCGTATGCTGAACTTCGCACACGGCGATATCATCATGGTAGGCGGTTTCACAGTGTTTACGATTGTCACAACGATGGGCGGTTCTCCGGTTGTGGGTATTCTGGCTTCGGTGGTTGTGTGTACAGTGCTGGGCGTTACGATCGAGCGAGTTGCATACAGACCGTTGCGTGACGCGTCCCCGCTGGCAGTTCTGATCACCGCGATCGGTGTCAGTTATCTGCTCCAGAACGTGGCGCTTCTGATTTTTGGTTCCAATGCGAGACAGTTTACATCAGTTATTACTGTACCGGCATTAAAGCTGGCTGGCGGCAAGCTTTCGATCTCCAGTGTCACGATCGTGACGATTTTAAGCTGTATCGTGATTATGGCTGCCCTGATGACATTTATCAACAAGACGAAAATGGGGCAGGCGATGCTGGCGGTTTCTGAGGATCGCGGTGCGGCAACCTTGATGGGTATCAATGTAAACCGCACGATCTCCGTAACCTTTGCGATTGGTTCCGCCCTGGCGGCAGTAGCAGGCGTGCTGCTCTGCTCGGCGTACCCGTCCCTGTCTCCGTACACCGGTTCCATGCCGGGCATCAAGGCATTCGTGGCAGCGGTATTTGGCGGTATCGGTTCGATCCCAGGCGCATTTATCGGCGGTATCCTGCTTGGTATCATTGAAAACCTTGCCAAGGCGTATATTTCCTCCCAGCTTTCTGACGCGATCGTATTCTCTGTCCTGATTATCGTGCTTCTGGTCCGCCCGACCGGTATTCTCGGCAAGAAGATGACGGAGAAAGTATAATAGAGAAAATTATACGATGGTTCATGCCGGGGACTTTTGAAACGGAAAGTGCCGTGTGAAAACAAGATGGTGCATGAACTGCAATAAGCAAGAGAAAGTGCAGGTGTTTAAAATGAACGCATATAAAAATAAAATTCGGATTCAGAATGCGATCACATATGCGATTGTAATCGGCTGTTACATTCTGATTCAGATTATGATGGCAGGCGGCCATGTAAACAGTCTTTTAAAGGGTATTCTGGTTCCACTTTGTACCTATACGATTTTGGCGGTTTCCTTAAACCTCACGGTTGGTATCCTCGGCGAGCTGAGTCTGGGTCATGCCGGATTCATGTGTGCGGGTGCGTTTTCAGGTGCATTTTTTAATCATGCCATGAAAAATCTGATCGCAAGCAACCAGGTACGCTTCATTCTGGCGCTCTTTGTCGGTGCGGCGGTAGCGGCGGTATTTGGTATCCTCATCGGTATTCCGGTTCTGCGTCTGAAAGGAGACTATCTGGCGATTGTAACGCTGGCATTCGGTGAGATCGTTAAAAATATTATCAATGTTCTGTACGTCGGCATCGACGGAAACGGAATCCACGTTTCCATGAAAGACGTAGCTTCCTTAAAGCTGGCAGCGGACGGTCAGGTGATCATCAAGGGTGCACAGGGTATCACAGGTACACCGAAGACGGCGACCTTTACGATCGGCATTATCCTGGTACTCCTGACCCTGTTTATTGTATTGAATATCATCAATTCCCGGACAGGCCGTGCGATCATGGCGATCCGCGACAACCGTATTGCGGCAGAGTCTGTGGGTATCAATATCACAAAATACAAACTGATGGCATTTACCATCTCTGCTTCCTTAGCCGGTGTGGCAGGCGTTCTGTACGCACACAACCTGGCGACGCTGGCAGCGACCCCGAAAAGCTTCGGTTATAATATGTCCATTATGATCCTTGTATTTGTGGTTCTGGGCGGCATCGGAAATATCCGTGGTTCCATGATCGCGGCGGTTATCTTAACCCTGCTTCCGGAGATGCTTCGAAGCCTCAATAATTACCGTATGCTGATTTACGCGGTCGTCCTGATTGTAATGATGCTTTTGACCTCCAGTCCGAAGGCGATCGAGGTCCGCGGGCGCATCTTTTCATCATTCCGGAAAAAGAAGACAGAAGGGGAGGCGTAAATCATGGCAATGCTGGATGTAAAAAATTTAAGTATTTCTTTTGGCGGTCTGAAAGCGGTCGATGATTTCAGCATCACGATAGAAAAAGGACAGCTCTACGGCCTGATTGGACCGAACGGCGCTGGTAAAACGACTATTTTCAACCTTTTGACGGGCGTGTACAAGCCGGATGGCGGACGGATTCTGCTGGATGGAAAGGACATTACCGGTCACAAGGCAATCCAGATCAATCAGGCAGGCATCGCGAGAACTTTCCAGAATATCCGTCTGTTCAAGGAGCTGAGCGTGCTTGACAATGTAAAGGTTGGTCTTCACAACCATCATAAATATTCTACGCTGAGCGGCATTCTGCGTCTTCCGTCCTATTACAAGGTTGAGAAAGAGATGGATGAGCGCGCGATGGAGCTTTTGAAGGTGTTTGACCTCGACAAAGAGTTTGATTATAAGGCATCGAACCTCCCATACGGCAAGCAGAGAAAGCTGGAGATCGCCAGAGCGCTGGCGACCGAGCCGAAGCTTCTGCTTCTTGACGAGCCGGCAGCCGGCATGAACCCGAATGAGACGGCAGAGCTGATGAAGACGATCCGTTTCGTGCGCGATCATTTTGATATGACCGTACTTCTCATTGAGCATGATATGAAGCTGGTCTCCGGTATCTGCGAGCGCCTGACGGTCTTAAACTTCGGTCATATGCTGGCAGAGGGACCGACCAGTGAGGTACTCAGCAATCCAGAAGTTATCAAAGCATATCTGGGAGAATAGGGGGAAGTTTCGTATGTCAATGCTGGAAGTAAAAGATTTACAGGTATATTATGGTGTGATACAGGCACTCAAGGGAATTTCCTTTGAGGTAGAACAGGGCGATGTGGTAGCGCTGATCGGTGCCAACGGAGCCGGAAAGACGACGACGCTTCACACGATCACGGGTCTGCTGCCGTCCAAGGCAGGCAATATCACATTTGAGGGAACGGATATTACCCATGTACCGGGCTATAAGCTGGTATCAATGGGAATCGCCCACGTGCCGGAGGGGCGCCGTGTGTTCGCTTCCCTGACGGTTCTCCAGAACCTGAAAATGGGTGCGTATACGAGAAATGACAAGAAGGAAATTGAAGATACGATCGAAATGATTTACAAGCGTTTCCCGCGTCTGAAAGAGCGCAAGAACCAGCTTGCCGGAACTTTGTCCGGCGGCGAGCAGCAGATGCTTGCGATGGGACGCGCCCTCATGAGCCACCCGCGCCTGATCGTCCTCGACGAGCCGTCGATGGGTCTGTCCCCACTCTATGTTAATGAGATTTTCGATATTATCCAGGAAATCAACAAGGACGGAGTGACCGTTCTTCTGGTCGAGCAGAATGCGAAAAAAGCGCTCTCCATTTCCAATAAAGCATATGTGCTTGAGACGGGCAATATCGTTCTGAGCGGTGATGCGAAAGAACTGATGAATAATGAGAGAGTGAAGAAGGCTTATCTGAGCGAATAAAAATGTTCTGTGAGCCGGAGCTTTCCAAATGGGAATATTCATAACCCCCTTATGGTCTGAATACATTGTATCAGCAGACCAAGGGGGTATTTTTATGGATCATTTTAATGTATACAGCGATATCCAGGCGCGAACCGGCGGCGAGATCTATATTGGGGTGGTTGGTCCGGTTCGGACAGGGAAATCGACCTTTATTAAGCGCTTTATGGAACTTCTCGTCCTTCCGGGGCTGGAAGATGTCCATGCCCGCGAGCGTGCCCGGGATGAACTTCCCCAGTCTTCGGCGGGGAAAACGATCATGACAACGGAACCGAAATTTATCCCTAAAGAGGCGGCAAAGCTCTCGCTTGGGGACGGTGTGGAGGTGCGGGTCCGCCTGATCGACTGCGTCGGTTTCATGGTGGAGGGCGCTGCCGGTCATATTGAAAACGAGAAAGAACGCATGGTGCGGACGCCGTGGTATGAGGAGGAGATCCCATTTACAGCGGCAGCCGAGCTGGGAACGCGCAAGGTCATCACGGATCATTCGACGATCGGGCTTGTGGTTACGGCGGACGGCAGTTTCGGGGAGTTGAAACGGGAGAATTATGTTCCGGCGGAAGAGAAGACCGTGCAGGAACTGAAAAAACTGGGAAAGCCGTTTCTGGTGCTTTTAAACTCGCAGAAACCGTATTCGGAGGAGACGCGGGCGCTGGCAGCCCGGATGACCGAAAAATACGAGGTGCAGGTGCTCCCAGTCAACTGTGAACAGCTGCGCGCCGAGGATATCCGGGAGATTCTGGGGCAGGTGCTTCTGGAATTCCCGGTCACGGAGATCGATTTTTCGATTCCGAAATGGCTGGAGATTCTGCCAAACAGCCATTGGCTTAAATCGGAGGTCATACAGGCAGTCCGGGGGATGATGGATCGGACGGTACATATGCGCGATGTGGCGTTGGCGCTGCCGGAGGAAACCGGGGAAGCGATCCGCCGGATCCGGATTGTATCAATGAAAATGGATGATGGCAGCGTTCAGGCGGTGGTCGAGCTGGACGACGGGCATTATTATCAGATCCTCAGCGAGTATGTGGGAATGCCGATCGAGGGCGAGTACCAGCTGATGCAGACCTTGAAGCGGTTGGCGTCGATGCAGAGCGAGTATGAAAAGGCATCCGTGGCGCTCACGCAGGCGCGCAAGAAGGGCTATGGGGTTGTCACGCCGGAACGCGGGGAGATCGTCCTCGATGAGCCGCAGGTGGTGCGCCACGGCAATAAATATGGAGTCAAAATGAAAGCGCAGGCGCCGTCCATCAATCTCATCAAGGCGCAGATTGAGACTGAGATCGCGCCGATTGTGGGAAATGAACAGCAGGCAGAGGATTTGATCCGATACATCCGGGAGAATGCTGGAAAAGGTGAGGAAGGCATCTGGGAAACCAATATTTTTGGAAAATCAATCGCCCAGATCGTCGATGACGGGATTCAGGCCAAGATCTCCCAGCTCACTGAGGACTGCCAGGTGAAGCTGCAGGATACGCTGCAGAAAATCATCAATGACAGCAATGGGGGGATGATCTGTATTATTATATAATAGAATAGGTCTGGCTCTTGTTGGGAAAATGGTGCGTTGTCTGGAATGGGAATGTGGGACAGATAAGGTGATTTTATGAAAATTTTATCGAAACTTTATCGGGGAAATTGCAAAATTGTCAGAAATCAGTTATAATGAAGCTAATAGCAAAAACATTTTCCGCAAGGGGTATGCGGAAACATAAACGACAGAACAGGGGGCTGATTTTATGAGGCTTACATTTATCGGTGCGGATCATGAGGTTACAGGCAGCTGTCATTTCCTGGAGGCAAGCGGACTGAATATTCTGATTGACTGCGGTATGGAACAGGGGATCAACAAGTATGAAAATGCAGAACTTCCGATTCCGTATTCGGATGTGGACTATGTGCTGGTGACGCACGCCCATATTGATCATGTGGGATTGCTTCCGCTTATCTATGCGAGGGGATTCCGCGGACAGATTATGGCGACGCGCGCGACCTGCGATCTGTGTGATATCATGCTGAAAGACTGCGCCCATATCCAGGAGTCAGAAGCGGAGTGGAAAAACCGGAAAGCCATGCGTGCCGGAAAACCGGAGGTGACACCGATTTACACGATGAACGATGCAGAAGGGGTACTGCATCACTTTGTCCCCTGCAATTACAATGAGATTATCCGTCTGAATGACAATCTGGAGATTCGGTTTGTCGATGTGGGACATCTGCTTGGTTCGGCTTCGATCGAGATCTGGATGAAGGAAGACGATTGTTCCAAGAAGATTGTATTTTCAGGTGATATCGGTAACAAAAACAAGCCGCTCATCCGCAGCCCGCAGTACATCCGTCAGGCAGATTATGTTGTCATGGAGAGTACTTACGGCGGTCGGTTCCACAAGAATACAGGCGATCACGTGGAAGAATTTGCCCGCGTGATTCAGGAGACGCTGGATAAGGGCGGCAATGTCGTGATCCCGGCATTTGCGGTCGGCAGAACGCAGGAAGTGTTGAATTACATCCGTATTATCAAGGAGAAGAACCTTGTAACCGGGCACGGCGTATTTCCGGTTTACTTAGACAGCCCGATGGCGGTGGAAGCGACCGGCGTGTTCAAGGACAATATGATGGATTGCTACAATGAAGAGACGAAGGAGCTGGTAAAAAAGGGCATCAATCCGATTTCTTTCCCGGGTCTGCATCTCTCGATCACCAGCAGCGATTCCGTTGCAATCAACTTCAACGAGGAACCGAAGGTTATCATCTCGGCAGCCGGCATGTGTGATGCGGGTCGTATCCGCCATCATCTGAAACACAACCTCTGGAGACCGGAGTGTACGATTTTGTTTGCTGGCTATCAGGCAGTCGGCACACTGGGACGCAGCATTATTGAGGGACGCGAGGAAGTGAAGCTGTTCGGTGAGTCGATCGAGGTCAAAGCACGGATCGAGAAGATCGAGGGCATCAGCGGCCATGCGGACGAGACCGGGCTTTTGGAGTGGGTTGGCAGTTTTATGGAAAAACCGTCCCAGGTCTTCGTGGTACACGGCGATGACACAGTGTGCGATGCATTTGCAGAGACGGTCAAGGAGACTTACGGCATCAATGCGATGGCTCCGTTCTCCGGCAGTTCCTACGACCTGAAAGAGGGATGCTTCGTGACTGTTACGAAGGGTATTCCGATTCAGAAACCGGCAGTGAACGAAGCAACGAAGAAAGCGGCTGGTGTATTTGCCCGCCTGCTGGCAGCCTGCGACCGCCTGCGCCGTGTTGTTATGCATAACGAGGGCGGGGCGAACAAAGATTTAGCACGTTTTGCCGACCAGATCAACTCGCTCTGCGATAAGTGGGACCGCTAAGCTTCAATAATAGACATAAAGGAGATTTCTGACTTGAAAGTAACTATATACACAGACGGCGCCGCCCGCGGCAATCCAGATGGTCCGGGCGGATTTGGAACCGTCATTCACTATGTAGATCCGGCAGGAAAACTGCACACGAAAGAGATTTCCGGCGGCTACAAACGAACTACGAACAACCGTATGGAGCTGATGGCAGCCATCGCCGGTCTCGAGGCGCTCAACCGCCCCTGCGAGATTGAACTCTATTCAGATTCCCAGTATCTCGTCAACGCTTTTAACCAGCACTGGATCGAGGGTTGGATCAAAAAGGGCTGGAAACGCGGCAAAAATGAGGAGGTTAAGAATGTAGATCTATGGAAGCGCCTGCTCGCTGCCAAGGAACCCCATCAGATTTCGTTTTTCTGGGTGAAGGGGCATAATGGGCATCCGGAGAATGAGAGATGTGACTTTTTGGCTACTTCGGCGGCGGATGGGGACGAGCTGATGGTGGATCCGGGGGTATAGCTCGTTACTGCTCACACATGTGTGACCAGTAACAGGATTTTACCGATGCTTCGCATTCCAAATCGGCAAAATCTGCATCCGGAACTGTATTGTACGGAATTTTCAGTTCAGAAAATTCCTACATGTGAGTAGTTACTATAACAACCCTTACGATATGTTTACATCTTTCGATCATCTATTTTCAAACCGTATTAAATGTGCTATTTTAAAATTATCAAGTGAACAGGAATAGCAAAGGCGGTTGAGAGTAATTTGAAAAATAAAGGAATGATCGCTGCCCTCGGTTTGATTCTGGTGCTGGGGATTGTGACGACGGCGGCAACGCGGCGTTATATCCGGGAGCAGGCGGGAAGTGAGAGAAGCCTGACGGTCGGACCGGAGGCGATGTATGAGGCGGAACCATTTGCGGCGGAAGCAGCGGAAAATGGTCTGGCGGAGGATGCGCCGGAGCCATCTTCTAAAAAAATGGCGCATGCGGAAAGCGTGGGGACAGAAGATAGAGCCTGTATGCAGGCGGAAGGAGATGTTTCTGTCCAGTCTTTAGGTGAACAAAAGGAAAAACGTGCAGATAATCGGGCGGCTGCTAAGGCGGCAGAGAAGCAGAGCGCGGGCGATGAGTCGGATCATTCTGTGAATACAGGGGCGGTTGCGTCCCCGGTTGAAAATGGAATTGTATCTCCTGCGCGAGGCGCGTCCTCCGGGACAGGTGCAGGCTCGGACCGGACAGCGGAAGATTACCGGAACCGGCTGGGCGAGATCGAGAATACGATTCAAAACCTGGAAAATTCGGGAAGTGCGAATACGACCGACGCGATGCGGGAGGCGGTCGCGTATGAGTACCGGCTCTGGGATGCCGAATTAAATCAGATTTATCAGGCAATCATGGCGGTGCTTCCAGACGAGGAGACAGACACGCTGCGTGGTCTGGAACGCAGATGGATCCGGGAACGTGATACGGCGGCGAAACAGGCGGCGGAGCGCTACAAGGGCGGCACGATGGAAAATGTCGAGTACACGGCGTCGCTGGCAAATTCGACGCGGGATCGGGCGTATGAGCTTTTGGATTTGTATGAATCGTATCTTCCGGCAGAGTAGTGAAAAAAATTAGAAAATGGGACTTTTGCGGCATATAGAATTGCGGTAAGGGTCCCATTTTTACACACTTTTTGTACCGATAAACCTCTTGCGAAATGTAAATTCCTATGATAGGATATAAAGAATGAGGAAAATTTTACTTAAATAGAAGTAACTATAGGAGGAAGCAACGTGAAAAAATACGGTGTGAACGAACTTAGAAAGATGTTCTTAGACTTTTTTGAGAGCAAGGGACATCTGGCAATGAAGAGTTTCTCTCTGGTTCCGCATAATGATAACAGCCTTCTGCTTATCAACTCTGGTATGGCTCCGTTAAAGCCATATTTTACGGGTCAGGAGATTCCGCCGAGAACAAGAGTATGTACCTGTCAGAAATGTATTCGTACCGGCGATATCGAGAATATCGGTAAGACTGCCCGTCATGGTACCTTTTTTGAGATGCTTGGCAACTTCTCCTTCGGTGATTATTTCAAAGAGGAAGCGATTCACTGGTCCTGGGAATTTTTAACCGAGGTTGTCGGACTTGATCCGGATCGCCTCTATCCGTCTGTGTTCGAGAGCGATGACGAGGCATTTGATATCTGGAACAAAGAGATGGGTATTCCGGCAGAGCGTATTTTCCGCTTTGGCAGAGAGGATAACTTCTGGGAGCATGGCGCTGGTCCGTGCGGTCCGTGTTCTGAGATTTACTATGACCGCGGTGAGAAATACGGCTGCGGCAAACCGGGATGCACGGTAGGCTGCGAGTGTGACCGTTACATGGAGGTATGGAACAATGTATTCTCCCAGTTTAACAACGACGGTCACGGCAACTACACCGAGCTGGAGCACAAGAACATTGATACCGGAATGGGTCTGGAGCGTCTGGCAGTGATCGTACAGGATGTAGATTCCCTGTTTACGGTTGATACCAACAAAGCTCTGTTAGACCGTGTCTGCGAGCTGGCACATACCGAATATCAGAAAGATCATGAGACCGATATTTCTCTGCGTATTGTAGCGGATCATATCAAGTCCTGCACCTTCATGATTTCCGATGGCATTATGCCATCCAACGAGGGACGCGGATATGTTCTGCGCCGCCTTTTGCGCCGTGCAGCACGCCATGGCAAAAAACTTGGCATCGAGGGTGAGTTCTTAGCAGCTCTGTCCCGCACCGTTATCGACCTTTCCAAGGATGGTTATCCGGAACTGGAAGAGAAGAGCGCGATGATTTTCAAGGTTCTTTCGGAGGAAGAGGATAAGTTCAACAGAACCATTGATCAGGGTCTTGCGATCCTTGCTGATATGGAAGAAGATATGAACAAGAAGGGCGAGAAAGTGCTGTCCGGCGACAACGCATTCAAGCTCTACGATACGTATGGATTCCCGATCGATTTAACCCGTGAGATTCTCGAGGAGAAGAGTCTCGGTATCGATGAGGACGGCTTCAACGCAGCGATGAAACGCCAGAAAGAACAGGCGAGAGCGGCGAGAAAGACGACTAACTATATGGGCGCGGATGTTACGGTATATCAGTCCATCGATCCGGCTATTACAACTGAGTTTATCGGCTATGATCGTCTGACAGCGGAATCCGAGATTTCCGTTCTGACGACCGAGGATGAGATTGTAGAGGCACTGACTGACGGTCAGACTGGTACAATTATTACCAAGGAAACTCCGTTCTACGGAACCATGGGTGGTCAGGAGGGTGACTTCGGTCAGATTACCGCTCCGGACGGCTCTGTGTTTGAAGTAAAAGATACCATTCATTTACAGGGTGGCAAGATCGGTCATGTCGGTGTTGTAGTAAAGGGTATGTTCGAGGTGGGAGAAAAAGTAACCATGTCGGTTGACAAGGAAAACCGTGAACTGACTTCCCGCAACCATTCCGCAACCCATCTGCTTCATAAAGCGCTGCGTACCGTACTTGGTAGCCATGTAGAGCAGGCTGGTTCCCTGGTAACCCGTGACCGTCTGCGTTTCGACTTTACTCATTTCTCTGCGATGACTCCAGAGGAGATAGAGAAGGTTGAAAAGATTGTAAATGATGAGATTGCAGCATCCCTGCCGGTTGTAACCGATGTTATGTCCTTGGATGAGGCAAAGAAGACGGGCGCGATGGCACTGTTTGGAGAGAAGTACGGCGAGAAAGTCCGTGTTGTCAAGATGGGAGATTTCTCCACCGAGCTTTGCGGCGGTACACACGTATCCAACACAGGCACAATTGCATCCTTCAAGATTCTCTCTGAGGCTGGTATTGCAGCAGGCGTCCGCCGTATCGAGGCGCTGACCTCCACCGGTTTGATGAACCACTACAAAGAGGTAGAGAATGAGCTGCATGAGGCGGCGAAACTGGCAAAGACCACTCCGGCGGCACTGAGCAGCAAGATTGAGTCCATGTTAGAGGAGATCAAGACTCTGCACGCAGAGAACGAGAAGTTAAAAAGTAAGCTGGCGAACGACTCTCTGGGCGATGTTATGAACCAGGTACAGGATGTAAACGGCGTGAAGCTGCTGGCAGTTGAGGTTAAGGATGTAGATATGAACGGTCTGCGTAATCTGGGCGATCAGCTGAAAGAGAAGCTGGGCGACGGCGTTGTTCTGATTGCATCTACTCTGGATGGCAAGGTAAGCCTGATGGCTTCTGTAACTGACGGTGCGATGAAGAAGGGTGCACATGCTGGAAACTTAATCAAAGCAATCGCAGGTCTTGTCGGCGGCGGCGGCGGTGGCCGTCCGAACATGGCACAGGCTGGCGGAAAGAATCCGTCTGGTATTGCAGCAGCCCTTGAAAAAGCGGCAGAAGTAGTAGCAGAGCAAGTAAAATAAAAAAATCATAAAAAAATGTAAAATGTTGTTGACGTATCATTTTTTTATGATATAATCTTTTTAGTGCTAAAAAAATACCCATACAGTTGTATTAATATGCACTTATTACACAACTGGAGGGAGGTTAGGTGTGAGCTATGTCAAATGTAATCGTTAAAGATAACGAGAGTCTGGACAGCGCTTTACGCAGATTCAAAAGAAACTGTGCTAAGGCTGGTATCCAGCAGGAGATTCGGAAAAGAGAGCATTACGAGAAACCGAGCGTTCGTCGTAAAAAGAAATCCGAAGCTGCTAGAAAACGCAAATACAATTAAGTAACGCAAAAGTCCTGGTTTTCATATGAACCAGGACTTTTTTGTGCAATAGGAGAAAGAGAAGAAATGCGATGTGGCGGATGATGGAGTGAGGGGCATGAGAGAGAAGCAGGAAAATGAGAGACGGGGAAAGGGATTGAAACAATATATTGCGGATCGGCGCCTGGCAGCAGTCAGCCTTGTGCTGGGTGTTTTGATGGGGCTGATGATTCTTCTGGGAATCCGTTACAGCCGCAATGAGCTGATTTACCGGACGGCGGGTCAGTTTTTGGGACAGTTGGCGGGCTGGGTGGTGTGTATGACGGTGATGGTCTGGGCGATTTGTGTGGGACTGGATGCTTTGGGGCGTGGCTGGCCTGAGATACGGGATTTTCAGTTCGGAAAATTCCTGCCTGTGAACAGTTGCCAGAAACGGACGCAAGCACGGAGGGGGAAAGACTGCGAAGACCAGGGAAGCAGCCGCGATGTGGAAAGCCAGGGACGGGAATCGAAACAGCGCGCAGCGAAAAATTCGGATTTGGGGACATGGCTGAAATGGATGTTTCTCTCCTGGTGCGTCTATCTTCCGGTTTTTCTGGCGGTTTATCCGGGCATTTATTCTTACGATGCGTCCGCGCAGCTCCTTCAGTTTTATGGAAAACTGCCGCTGACAACTCACCATCCATTAATTCACACGCTATATCTGGGACTCTGCATGAAGATTGCGGGGCGTCTGTTCCATACCTATCAGGCAGGGATGGCGCTGTATGCGCTGTCGCAGTCGTTTTTTATGAGTGCGGTCTTTTCCCTGTGTCTGTGCCGGATGAAAGCGCGGCGGGCACCGCGATGGATCTGCGTCGCTTCGTGGACGTTCTGGATCCTGAATCCGTATCTGACGGTCTTTTCCTTTGTCACGACGAAGGATGTGCTCTTTGGCGCATTTTTCCTGCTGGCATTTGATACGGCATGTTGTCTGGCGGAGGATCCGGAGCATTTTTGGCGGGGAATGTGCCAGAAGAAAGAGGATTTGGATAAAGAAAGAGAGCTGGATAAAGAGAAAAATCCGAACGGAACAGGTTCTCGGAAAGAAGTGGGAAAGTCGGGTGATTGGCTGCTCTTTTTTGTGAGTGTGTTTTTCATGTGCCTGTTCCGAAATCAGGGAATCTATGTGTTCCTGTTTTTTGTTTTGGCAGTCTGCCTGTTTTTACGAAAAAAAGTGTATCGCAGAAACTGGTTTATCGGGGCATCTCTGCTGGTGGCAGCTTTATGGTATGTTTTATCCGGTCCGATTCCAACGGCGTTCGGCGTGGGAAAGGGCGATGCGAGGGAGATGCTGTGCGTGCCGATGCAGCAGCTGGCGCGCATGTATCATGAAGTTCCGGAGAAATTGACGCCGGAGGAAAAGGAATATATCGAGACGCTGATTGACCCGCAGGCGCTCAGTGAGTATGTCCGTGTCAATGCGGATCCAGTGAAAAATGGATTCCATACGGAAGTGATGCAGGCAGATATGGGACGTTTCGTGCGGACCTGGGCGGAAATCGGGAAGCGCCATCCGGGTATTTATCTGGATTCATTTCTGATGGGGAACTGGGGGTACTGGTATATGGGAGACAGCCAGTACTGGATCAGCTATATTTTATACGATGGGGCATACTTGGAAGGTAATTTAAATATCCTGCATATCACGCGTAACAGCCATTTTCAGGCGCTTTCGGACTGGTTGAGGGAGGCGACACTGACACCGGCATTCCAGTCGGTTCCGGTGCTGTCGGTGCTTCTCAATCAGGCATTTCCGTTCTGGCTGATGCTGTTTGCGGCAGGATTTGCAGTCTGGAAGCACCGGGCGTATGAGATCATTCCGCTGATGCTTCTGCTAGGCTGCTGGGGAACACTTCTGCTGGGACCGGTGGTTTCCCTGCGGTATGCATTGCCGTTGATTTACTGTGTGCCGCGGATGCTGGAAATGATAGTGGGTTTGACGGGAAAATAGTAAACGGCATAGTTTCTGCTTTCCTACATATATTAGATAATAACAATGAAATAGGCGGTAGGCGCTTGTTTGGCAGACAGAAAAAAGCGATCGTTTCGGCACTTCATCTGCCGGAGGACGTCGTTCTCGGAGAGATGCTTCTGTATTTTACCGGCAGTCGGGCGGCTGTGGTAGAAAATTACAGGAGCATTCTCTTTTTTTCCGACGAAATGCTGCGGCTGACGGGAAAGAACATCCGGCTTACTATCAAGGGGAAAGGGCTTTCGATTGAGTATTATGACCGCGACAATCTGCGGGTCACGGGGCAGATTGTGTCTGTCGAATTTGGGGTGCTGTGAGGAATGAGTATGGCGAAGGTAAGACACCTTCTACATGGGATAGTGCGGCTTAACATGCGCGGCACCTCCCCGGAGAGATTCCTGAATCTCTGTACGCTGGCAGGTTTAAATGTCTGGCAGGTAAAAAAAGAGCAGGAAAATCTGCTGTTTTATATGGAAATCCGCGATTTTAAGCGGTGTGCGCCACTGGCAAGAAAAGCGGGAGTCCGTCTGCATATCGTTGAAAAGCGTGGACTGCCGGTGTTTCTCTGGCGGAACCGGAAACGGAAAGGGTGGGCGGTCAGCTTCGTCCTTTTTTTTCTGTTATTATTGTTTCTGGCACAATTTGTCTGGGAGATCGACTGGAGTGGAAACCGGCGTTATACCGAAAGTGAGCTGAATCATTACCTCCAGACGCTGCAGATTGAAGAGGGAATTCCCAAGAAGCGGATTTCCTGTGCGAGGCTGGAGGAAGAACTGCGGGAGTCATTTGAAGATATCACCTGGGTGTCGGTGCGCCTGCATGGGACGCGCCTTTTCATCCGCCTGCGGGAGAGCGAGGTTCCGGTCCGTCAGGAAGTGGAGTCCGGCGAGGCGTGCGATCTGGCGGCGGCATCCGACGCGCGGATCACGTCGGTAGTCGTCCGGAGCGGAATCCCGCTTGTGCAGGCGGGAGATACGGTGGAAAAGGGGCAGCTTCTGGTGTCGGGAACGGTGCCGATCACAGATGATGGAGGCGAAGAAATTTCCTCTTACCGGGTGCGGGCGGATGCGGATATATATGGGATCCGGGAGCGGGTCGGGAGAAAGGAGCTTCCGCTCTGGAGGGAAATGCGGACGGAAACGGGAAAGAAACGATACGGAATTGCTTTGGAAGCAGGAACACACACATTTTACTGGAAAATTCCAGAATTTTATGATATGATAGAACATACATTCGATATGGCGGAGCAATGGGGCTTTTTCAGACGAAGCAGGCGGATGAAACCTGCCTGGACGATCCGGACGGAGTACCGGAAATTGCGGCTCCCGCTTGATTTTTATCTGCCGCTTTCTGTCGGGTGGAGTGAGTACCGGGAGACGTCTGTCTGCGAAAAAAGGTATACAGAACCAGAGCTTGCGGCGCTGTCAGCGGCATTTCAAAAGGAGACGGAAGAAAAATTGATCGAAAAAGGTGTACATATTATGGCAAGTGATGGTAGAATACTAATAAATGGCGGAGTCTGCCATTTTGAGGTACGGCTTCAGACGGAGGAGCCGATTCAAGTTGTGACACAAGGAGAACAGCAAAGGAATGAGCATAATAGAGACAATGATTGATATTCCGATGGAACATGAGCGGAATGTATGCGGACAGTTTGACGCGTATCTGAAAAAGATTGAGCGGACGCTGCACGTGACGATGATCACACGCGACGGCGCGCTGAAAATCATCGGTCCGGAGCAGACGATCCGGCAGGCGAAGAGTGTGTTCAACAATCTGTTAGAGCTTTCCAAGCGCGGCAATACCGTTACCGAGCAGAATGTTGATTACGCCCTGTCGCTGTCCTTCACGGAGAAGGATGATCAGATTCTCGAGATCGATAAGGATATCATCTGCCGGACGATCACGGGCAAGCCGGTCAAACCGAAGACGATGGGACAGAAACAGTACGTGGACCTGATCCGCAAGAAGATGATTGTATTTGGCATCGGTCCGGCGGGTACCGGAAAAACGTATCTGGCGATGTCGATGGCGATACAGGCATTTAAGAGTGGCGAGGTAAGCCGGATCATCCTGACGCGTCCGGCGATCGAGGCGGGGGAAAAACTGGGTTTTCTGCCGGGCGATCTGCAGAGCAAGATCGATCCGTACCTGCGTCCGCTTTACGATGCGCTGTATCAGATTATGGGGGCAGAAAGTTACCTGCACAATTCTGAGAAGGGCTTGATTGAGGTGGCGCCGCTTGCGTACATGCGTGGTCGTACCCTGGATAATGCGTTCATCATTCTCGATGAGGCGCAGAATACGACCCCGGCACAGATGAAGATGTTCCTGACACGTATCGGCTTTGGTTCCAAGGTGATCGTGACGGGCGACCAGTCGCAAAAGGATCTGCCTGCCGGAGCTGCGTCCGGACTGGATACGGCGATTCATGTACTCAAGAAAATTGACGATATTGGTTTCTGCTATCTGACCAGCAGCGATGTAGTCCGCCATCCGCTGGTACAGAAGATCGTAGAGGCATACGATGCGTATGAGAAAAAAGATGCGGATGCGTCCCGCGGTTTCCGGAGAAATAGTTCCGGGACGCGTGACCGGAAAGATGGAGGAAGAAAGAACAGATGACAATCCAGATCGAATATGAAGCAGAGCGGGAGTGGGAGATAGATTACCGGCCGATCATCGAGGAGATCGTGGTTGCGGCGCTCGATTATGAAAAATGCCCGTATGAGGCGGAGGTCAATGTAGTCCTGACAAATGATGAGGAGATTCATCGTATTAATAAGGAATTCCGAGGAATTGACCGGGCAACCGACGTCCTCTCTTTTCCGATGGGTGATTACGATGTGCCGTCCGATTTTGAACGGTTGGAAGAGCAGTCAGAGGACTATTTTAACCCGGAGACGGGCGAACTTCTTCTGGGCGATATCGTGATCTCGATCGATAAGGTAGACGAGCAGGCAGAGAAATACGGTCATTCTAAGGAGCGCGAACTGGCGTTCCTAGTGGCACACAGTATGCTGCACCTGTGCGGTTACGATCATATGGAAGATGACGAACGTCTTGTGATGGAGAAAAAACAGGAGGAAATCCTGGCTGGCAAAGGGTATACGCGCTAAAAGCAGGGAAAAGAACCGGAGGGAAAGGGGAGAGCCCATTCGGGAAATGAGGCATATGGGGATGTGATGGGGGAAGTACGGAATGAAAAAAAGCAGTTGGAAAATAAGGGCACTGGCACTGACTCTGATGGCAGTCTGCTGGCTGTCAGGCTGTTCGGCTCACAAAGAAATATCGGTAACGGTAGCAGAGACACAGGAGGAGACACGTGAGCTGTCCTTAAATACAGAGACGGAGGCCGAAACGCAGCCGGAAGCAGAGCCGGAGGAACGCTGCGAAAAAGACGGGAAGATACAGAGTTATCTGACCGGGGAATGGACGGATGTCGCAAAGGCGAACCGCCGTCCGCTCGCAATCATGATGAGCAATGACAAGGCGGCGCTTCCGCAGTATGGCATCAACCATGCCGGAGTGGTCTATGAGGCACCGGTGGAAGGCAGCATGAACCGCTATATGGCACTGATAGAGGACTATGACGATCTGGACCGGATCGGTTCCGTCCGGAGCTGCCGCCCATACTATACTTTTTTTGCAAGGGAATTTGAGGCGGTCTATGCACATTATGGGCAAAATACGTTTGCACTTCCGTATCTGGAGCAGATGGAACATTTAGATGGAATCAAAGGCAATGGGACATCTGCGTATTTCCGGACCAAGGATCGGAAGACCCCGCACAATGCCTATGCATCGGGACCAAAGCTGCGCCAGGCGATCGAGGCGAGCGGTTATGCGGATGCGTACCCGGAGAGCTATGAGGGGCATTATACTTTTGCGCCGGAGAGTGCGCCGGTGTGCTTTGAGGATGGTATCGCAGCGGCCAAAGTAGTGCCAGGTTATCAGTTAAGCAATCCCTGGTTTGAGTATCACCCGGAGGACGGGCTGTACTACCGGTATCAGTATGGCGGTCCGCATATGGGAGATGAAGGACAGATAGCGGTTAAAAATATTATTTTCCAATACTGTTTGTGGAAATATTATAAACCGACGGAATATCTGGATATTGATGTCCATACACCGGCGACGGGGTATTATTTTACAAATGGACACGGCATTCTGATTCGTTGGGAAAAAGACGGCGCTTACGGCGTCACAAAGTATTACGATATGGACGGTCAGGAAATCAAGCTGAATCCGGGCAAGACCTGGGTCTGCATCCTTCCGAATGACCGTATGGATAAGGCGGAATTCTATGGAGAACAGACGGAGTAGAAGAAAACCCGGAATGCGGGAAGAGACAGAAAGAGAGATAATCAGCCGGCAGCGCACGGCAGGACGTAGAGAAGAAGCAGCTGGAGGCAGCCGGGAAAGTGCGGGCAGAAGCCGTAACCGGTCAGGAAGCAGCCGGAAGCCGGAAGCGGTTCCGGTGAGAAAAGAAAATTTTGTCATTCAGGGTACGATCCTGGCAGTTGCCGGTATCATTGTGCGTCTGATCGGTATTCTGTACCGCGTCCCGATGACGAATATCATCGGCGATGAGGGCATGGGATATTATTCGACGGCATTCAACGTATATAATATCATGCTGATCCTTTCATCGTACAGTCTGCCTCTGGCGGTGTCGAAGATGGTAGCGGCCCGCCTTGCGAAAGGGCAGTACCGCAATATGAACCGTGTTCTGCGGGCGGCGCTTGTCTATGCGACGGTCGTAGGTGGTCTGGCATGCTTTATTACCTGGAATTTTGCAGGCTTTTTTGCAACGACCTTGTTTAACACGCCGTTCTGCGTGTATGCACTCCGCACACTTGCGCCAACGATCTGGATCATGGCGTATCTGGGCGTGCTGCGCGGTTATTTCCAGGGACATGGAACGATGATTCCGACGGCGATCTCCCAGATCCTGGAGCAGGTGGTCAACGCGATTATCAGTGTGGTGGCCGCCAGCGTCCTTTTCAAGGTGGGACTGGATACAGCGAAAGTATATGGAAAAGATGGATATGCACAGGCATTTGGCGCGGCAGGCGGTACGATCGGCACAGGAAGCGGCGCGTTTGCAGCCCTGTTATTTGTGCTGGTATTGTTTTTACTCTACCGTCCGACGGCAAAACGGCGGATTGCCAAGGATCGGAGCGGTAGTGTGGATTCCTACCGTCAGATTTCGAGAATCTTCTTCTTTACCGTTATTCCGGTTATCGTAAGCTCGGGTGTTTACAATATTAACTCGGTTATTGACAACGGTATCATGGCGCACGGCATGGAGTCGCTGGGACGCGGCAAAGAGTTTTTAGCCCTCTGGGGTATCTACAACAACAAATATATGCTGCTGGTACACGTCCCGCTTGCGATGGCGAACTCACTGTCCTCGTCGCTGATTCCTTCGCTGTCCGGTGCAATAGCGCGTAAGGACCGAAAGGCGGCGATTGAAAAGACAGCCCTTGCGATCCGGTTTGCTATGCTGATTGCGATTCCGTCGGCGGTGGGGCTGACGGTACTTTCAGCACCGGTCAATAACCTGTTATTCCGGGGCGGCAACAATGCGGAAGCGATCCGTATGATGATGATTGGCGCTTCAGCCGTTATCTTCCTGTCGCTTTCGACGGTTACCAATGCAATCTTACAGGGACTTAACCGGATGAATGTTCCGGTGCGGAACGCCTTGATTTCGTTGGCATTACACGTGATTGCGCTGTATATTATGCTGATGATCTTCAATATGGGTATCTATAGTATGGTATTTGCAAGTATTTTATTTGCGCTCTTTATGTGCATTTTAAATGCGATCGCGATCCGCAACACACTCGGTTACCGCCAGGAGATGGTCAAGACCTTCCTGCTGCCGGCGATCAGCGCAGCATTTATGGGCGCGGCGGCATATGGCGTGTACCGTGGGGTTACGCTGGTGATCCACAGCAATGTGCTGGGAACGCTGCTGGCGGTGCTTGTTGCGGTCGCGGTATATGGCGTGCTTCTTATCAAGCTGCACTGTATCGAGGAAGATGAGATGTATTCGATGCCGATGGGACGGAAACTCACACGCATCTGCCGGAAGCTGCATCTGATGTAGGGTTAGAAATTTAGTTATGATTAAAATTTAGAAAAAAGTGAATAATAAGGATACACAACAGGAGGTATCCTTATTATGAGAAAATATCAGGGAATACTGTTTGCGGCGCTTTTTTGTTTTGCAATGCTTCTGCTTCTGGCGGCAGGGCTCTGGTGGTACCGTCCACGGCGGGCGGAACCGGTACCGGGGCGCGTGTATGAGTCAGAGCGGATGCCGGAGAATAATGCGGTTCTGAACCCGGAACCGGAAGTGGCGGAGAAACAATCCGGCTATTGTCTGACGGCGGAGGATGGGATGCTGCTTATCTTTGACGGAACAAGCGGAGAAGTCTGTTTCCAGACCCATATGCCGCTCTCAGAATTTTCCGTGGAAGAACAGGAAAAACTGCTGGAAGGAGTCTGGTTCGACACAATGACGGATGTGTTTCACTATCTGGAGTCTTTCAGCAGTTAGATGTGATTATAATACAGTCAAAAAACAAAGAAGAAAGTCCGCGTATGAACGGTACGAAGCAAACGGTCAGGAAGGGAAATAGGGATGAGTCAGAATAAAGTAATCATAGTGGGAGCGGGAGCAGCCGGAATGACGGCTGCCATTTTTGCTGCCAGGGAGGGCGCTCAGGTGGTTCTGCTGGAACATAAAGACCGGGTCGGCAAGAAGATCCTGTCTACCGGCAATGGACGCTGTAACCTTTCAAACCGTTTGCAGGAGCCGTTCTGCTACCGCAGTGGTCAGCCGGATTTTCCATGGAAGGCGCTTGGGGCGTTTACGCTTCCGATGACACTGGAATATTTTGAGGATCTCGGCGTTTTGACGCGGGAGCGGGACGGATATCTGTACCCATATTCCGGGCAGGCAAGCGCTGTTTTAGATGCACTCCGTCTGGGACTTGCGCGGGAGTCGGTTCAGGTGGTGACGGAATGTGAAGTTTTCTCGATCACGCCGCGCGAAGATGCGAAACACCGGTTTGAAGTGAAGACGTCCCAGGGGAGCTTTTCGGGCGAGACGCTGATTCTGGCGTGCGGCAGCAAGGCGGCACCGGGTACAGGTTCGGATGGAAGCGGATATAAGCTGGCGAAACGGCTGGGACACCATATCATCAAGCCGCTTCCGGCACTGGTTCAGCTTCGTTGCCCGGAAAAGTTCTTTAAACAGCTCGCCGGAGTACGCGCGGATGCCTCTGTGATACTCTACAGCGATGGCAGAAAGCTGGCGGAGGACAAGGGCGAGGTGCAGCTTACGGATTATGGTATTTCGGGGATTCCGGTTTTCCAGGTCAGCCGCTTTGCGGCGCGCGCGCTCGATGAGGGACGGGATGTACGGGCGGTACTCAATTTTTATCCGGAATGCCCGGAAACGGAGACACGTCGGATATTAAAAGAGCGGAGTGAGCGCCTGAAAGAACGGCAGGTGGAGGACTTTTTTTCCGGCTGGATACATAAAAAACTGGCAGCTCTGTTTTTAAAACAGGCAGGAATCCGGCCAGATCGGACGGTTGGCAGCCTGACAGAGGCACAGATTCAGACGCTGGGGGATCTGCTCTGCCGGTTTGAGGTCAGCGTGAACGGTACAAATTCCTTTGAACAGGCACAGATCTGCTGCGGCGGCGTCGATGTGCGGGAGGTTGACGCACAGACGATGGAATCGAAGAAGGTAAAAGGGTTATATTTTGCCGGGGAGATTCTGGATGTCGATGGCATCTGCGGCGGTTATAATCTCCAGTGGGCGTGGAGCAGCGGTGCAGCAGCTGGAAAATGTGCTGGAAGGGAGTCAGATAAATGATACGAGTAAATCAGGTAAAACTGCCGGTCAGCCACAGTGAGGCGGATCTTCGCAAGAAAACTGCCAAAATGATGGGAGTATCGGCAGATCAGATACAGTCGGTGGAGCTGGTGCGCCAGTCTCTGGATGCGCGCAAAAAGCCAGATCTGTACTATTTATATGCATTAGATGTTGCAGTGGCAGGGAAAGAGGCGGCGATTGTCAAACGTGCGCGCAGTGTAAATGTGCAGATCCGAAAGGAAGAGGCGTACCGCCTGCCCGATCCGGGAATAGAGCCGCTTCGGGAACGACCGGTAATCGTGGGCTTTGGTCCGGCAGGTATGTTTTGTGGTCTGATGTTGGCGCGTGCCGGATATCGCCCGCTTATTCTGGAACGGGGGCTGGATGCGGACAGCCGTGCAAAGGCGGTTGCACGCTATTGGACAGATGGAACGCTGGATCCGGAGTGCAATGTGCAGTTCGGCGAGGGCGGTGCCGGTACGTTTTCAGATGGAAAGCTGAATACGCTGGTCAAGGATCCGTCTGGGCGGAATAAGGAAGTGCTGAAAATCTTGGCGCAGGCGGGCGCGGATCCGGCGATTACCTATGTGAACAAGCCGCACGTTGGAACGGATGTTCTGCGGACGGTGGTAAAGAATATTCGAAGTGAGATAGAGAGTCTGGGCGGTGAGGTACGGTTTGGCTGCCGTCTGGAGGACTTTGAGACACAGAATGGTCATTTGTGTTCCATCCGCGTCAGTGCCCGTAAAGGCACGTCGGAGGCAGGACGGACGGTGGAGGAGATTCCAGCATCGGCACTGGTGCTGGCGATCGGGCATAGCGCCCGCGATACGTTTGCGATGCTGGCAGAGAAACCGCTCGACATGCAGGCAAAGGCATTTGCGGTGGGACTGCGGATCCAGCACCCACAGACGCAGATCAACTTAAGCCAGTACGGACGGGAAGAAGCCGGGAATCTGGGGGCTGCCAGCTATAAGCTGACGGCACAGACCTCCGGAGGCAGGGGCGTGTATTCTTTCTGTATGTGTCCGGGCGGCTTTGTTGTGGATGCATCCTCAGAGCCGGGACGGCTGGCAATCAACGGCATGAGCAACCATGATCGTGCCGGTGCAAACGCAAACAGCGCCCTGATTGTGACCGTTACACCGGAGGATTTTCCACAGCCGGGCACACTTGGCGGCGTGACGTTTCAGCGTCAGCTGGAGGAAGCGGCATACCGCTGCGGCGGCGGAAAAATCCCGGTACAGCTTTATGGAGATTTCCGGGAAAACCGGATTTCAACGGGATTTGGAGCAGTGACACCACAGTTTGAAGGACAGTTTGCATTTGGAAATCTGCGGGAGGTGCTGCCGGAAGCGCTTTCGGCAGCGATGTTAGAGGGAATGGAACATTTTGGACATGTGATTCATGGCTTTGACCGCGAGGATGCGGTTTTTGCCGGAGTAGAGAGCCGGACCTCCTCGCCGCTGCGGATTCCGCGTGACCACGCGACGATGGAGAGCAGCACGATCGCGGGCATCTACCCATGCGGCGAAGGCGCTGGATATGCGGGCGGCATTACCTCGGCGGCGATGGATGGGATGAAGACGGCAGAGGCAATTATCGCGAAGTATGCTATCCCCAAAATTAAATTGTGAGAGAGAATGGTTCAGCGGCTTTAGGCTTTATAGTAAGGATGTCTGCCTGTAGCTGCGAAGAAACAAGCATTATAAGAGGAGAAATGATAGATGAAACAGGAAAGAATTGACCGTATTAATACGTTATATCATAAGAGCCAGGCAGTTGGATTGACCGAAGAAGAGAAAAAAGAGCAGGCAGCGCTTCGGAAGGAGTACATTGAGTCAATCCGTGGAAATATGCGAGGACAGTTAAATTCGATACTGATTAAAGAGAAAGACGGTTCTATTACGGATCTGGGTAAGAAATACGGCGGCGTTACGGATACGAAGAATTAATTGAAGGGTAGAAGAGATGGTTATTCATTCATCTGGATCGCAGATATCAAAACAGGAGATTCGCGCATATGTCCTTCAAAAACGCCGGACTCTGCTGCCAGAAGAAAAACAACGATGGGATGAGGCGTTGTTAGAACGTCTCCATCCCCTCTTTCCATCAGCCGGGACGGCAGTGTATGCTTATACGAGTGTGCGCGGTGAGGCAAGTACGGAATATTTGATTGACGAGCTGTTAAAGCGCGGCTGCCAGGTAGCGCTGCCGCGGGTGTTTGGGCGTGAGATGCGTTTTTTCTATGTCACAGATCGGAGCCAGCTTGTGGCGGGAGCATATGGCATCCCGGAACCGGCGGACGGATGTCAGGAGGCAGATGCGCCGAAAGCGCTGGTGATCACGCCTGGCGTGGGGTTTTCCAAGGACGGAAACCGCATCGGTTATGGGGCGGGGTATTATGACCGCTTTTTTGCGGCAGAACCGGACCATATGGCGGTGGGACTCTGCTATGGATTCCAGTTGTTTCCGGCATTTGAAACCGAAAAGCACGATAAAAAAATGGCATATATTGTGACACCGGAGCAGACAATTAAAGTTTTGTAATGTCTGGCGCACTCGCGCGAAGCAGAAACATATCAAAGGCATACAGGAATAGAGCAGCCGTGTGGTAAACTCTGTTTTTGCTTCCAGATACATGAACCGGAATATTTTGTAAGAAACTGGAAAGGATTCTGGCAGGAATGGGACTTGCGAAAATGAGCACCATATAGTAATATTATCTAATGTATGAAATATTAGGATTATTAGGATAATGAAAGAATAGTAAGGAGCAATACAATTTATGGATTTACATACAAACGATTCGTCCGAATCCGCAGCAGGCGTGTTTGTGTCTGACAAATGTCAGATTCCGGTGGGTGGTATACCGCAGCAGGAACCGGATCGCCAGCAGTATTATATGGCACTCTGCCGCCAGAAGGTACAGGAGATTTCGGACAAACTGGGGCGTCCGCTGACCTGCTTTATCTCGACGTTTGGATGTCAGATGAATGCACACGATTCAGAAAAGCTTCTCGGTATTCTGCTGGAAGCAGGATTTGTGGAAGGAACCAGTGAGGAATCGGATTTCGTCCTCTACAATACATGTACAGTCCGTGAAAATGCGAACCTGCGCGTGTATGGACGTTTAGGGTATCTTCACAGCCTCAAGAAAAAGAATCCGCACATGATGATCGCACTTTGCGGCTGCATGATGCAGGAGCCGGAGGTTGTAGAGAAATTAAAGAAGAGCTACCGCTTTGTGGACTTGATTTTCGGTACGCACAATGTATATAAACTGGCAGAGCTGCTGGAACAGCGCTTTGAGACGGGGAAGATGGTCATCGATATCTGGAAAGGAACTGATAAGATCGTTGAGGATCTGCCGTCGGAGCGCAAATATACATTTAAGTCTGGCGTTAATATCATGTTTGGCTGCAACAATTTCTGCAGCTATTGCATCGTCCCGTATGTGCGCGGACGCGAGCGCAGCCGTGCGCCGGAGGACATCATCCGTGAGATTGAAGAGCTGGTTAAGAACGGCGTCGTGGAGATCATGCTGTTAGGGCAGAATGTCAATTCCTACGGAAAGAACCTGGAATCTCCAATTACCTTTGCAGAACTTCTGCGCCGGGTAGAGCGGATTGAGGGGCTTAAACGGATCCGTTTCATGACCTCCCATCCGAAGGATCTGTCGGATGAGCTGATCGAAGTGATGGCATCTTCCAAGAAGATCTGCCGCCATCTGCATCTGCCGCTTCAGTCGGGCAGCAGCGAGATCCTAAAGAAGATGAACCGCCATTACACGAAGGAGCAGTATCTGGAACTGGCAGAGCGCATCCGCAAGGCGGTACCGGATATTTCCCTGACGACGGATATCATCGTTGGATTTCCGGGAGAGACGGAGGAAGATTTCGAGGAGACACTGGAGGTTGTGCGGAAAGTCCGCTACGACAGCGCATTTACCTTTATTTATTCGAAGCGCACCGGAACTCCGGCGGCAGCGATGGAAAATCAGGTTCCAGAAGAAGTTGTCAAAGAACGTTTCGACCGTCTGCTCGCAGAGGTACAGGCGATTTCCGCACAGGTCTGTGGACGAGATGTCCATACGGTGCAGGAGGTTCTGGTGGAGGAACCGGACAGTCACGTGGAGGGACTGGTAACCGGACGTATGTCCAATAACACAATCGTTCATTTCCCAGGTGGAAAAGAGCTGATTGGTAAAATTGTTAAAGTATATCTGAAGGAATCCAAGGGATTTTACTATATGGGATCCCTGGTAGATTAAGGAGGATAAATTTATGAAAAAGCATTATAAAGGATTGACGGTTCTGCTGTCAGCCTGCATGCTGGCAGGAAGCGCTTCTGTCGCATATGCAGGACCGGCAGATGACATTGCAAACGGTACAGTCGGTATGCCAAACACCGGTTCGTCAACATCGGCAGAGCAGTTCAACCAGGGAACCGGGCAGCAGGATGAGAACACGGCACTTCATGTCGGCGTCAATTATCTGTATAATGCGGAAGGCGATATTTCTGCATTTGCGATGGATTTGAAAAACTTTGAGGGGATCGGCGGCGTGTCCTACCGTGCATATACCAACACAGGCGGTTATCTGTGGTGGTACCATGACGGCATCCAGACCGGTGTGGTTGGTTCTGGAAGCTGGGTAGAGGCGATCCAGATTCAGCTTTCCGGTCAGGCTGAGAAGATGTACGATGTTTACTATAGCGTTACATCCAGCGGTCAGGGCAAGATGGGATATGCGAAGAATGGCGAAGTGGCTGGTACCGTGGATATCGGCGAGAAGATCCTTTCGATTGAAGTCGTATTAGTTCCGAAGGGAAGCGCAGGTCCGCAGAGTGCAGCACCGCGCTACAAATCAGCTGCTTCCAGCAGACTGAGCGTAGCAGAAAATGCAACGGTTATGTTCAATGAGGACGGAAGCGTATATAACGGCTGGCTTTCCGATGACTTTGTACGTTATTATTTTGAAAATGGCTACGCAAAGACCGGCTGGCAGTATATCGATGGTTACAAGTTCTACTTTGACTCCTGCGGTCGTCTGGTTCAGGACGTAGACAGCCTGATTGGCAAGCAGTCCGATTATCTCCTGAAGGTAAATAAGACACTGAACTGCCTGACGGTTTATGCAAAAGACGGCAATAACGGATATATTATTCCGGTGAAAGCGATGCTGACCTCCGTCGGTGATGATACGCCGATTGGAACTTTCAAGACACCGGAGAAATATCGCTGGAGACTGATGGTAAATGATACTTACACCCAGTATGCAACCCGTATCACACAGGGATTCCTGTTTCATTCGATTACATACGCAACCCCGAATGAGAATAACCTTCTGACCGTCGGCTATAATGGTCTGGGTGTTTCCCGTTCTTTAGGCTGTGTACGCCTGAACTGTAGAAACTCCAAGTGGGTATATGATAACTGCCATCTGGGAACGACTGTACAGGTATACGAGGATGCCAATGTAGCATCTCCATTTGATAAGCCGGAGCTGGTACCGATCTCCGATCAGCAGACCTGGGATCCGACGGATCCGAAATTCAACTAAAATAAAACGACAGCGGTCTGTCCGGTCTGGCATTCAGATGAGTGAAGTGCCGGAAAACGGGCGGATCGCGATGAAGAGAGGTAAATTGTGGCACTTTCACCAATGATGACTCATTATCTGGAGACGAAAAAACAGTATCCGGACTGTATTCTGTTTTATCGTCTTGGCGATTTCTATGAGATGTTTTTTGAGGATGCCCAGACTGTTTCGAAAGAACTGGAACTTACCCTGACTGGAAAAGACTGCGGACTGGAGGAGCGCGCGCCTATGTGCGGCGTTCCTTATCATGCCGTAGAGGGTTATTTGAGCCGTCTCGTCCAGAAAGGCTATAAGGTCGCCATCGCAGAGCAGATGGAGGATCCGAAACAGGCAAAGGGACTTGTGAAGCGGGAGGTAATCCGGGTGGTGACGCCGGGAACCCTGACAAATTCACAGGTTCTGGAGGAATCAAAAAACAATTATCTGATGGGAATTGTATACATAGACGGTGTATTCGGCGTTTCGACGGTTGATGTCAGCACGGGCGACTATCTTGTGACGGAGGTTCGCAACGAGCGCAGTCTGTTAGATGAAATTTATAAATTTTCGCCGTCGGAGCTTATCTGCAACGAGGCTTTTTACATGTCAGGAATCGATTTAGAGGACTTGAAAGTACGGTTAAATGCCGTGATCTCAGCACTTGAAAATCGGTTCTTTTCTGATGATTCCTGCCGGAGAATCCTGCGGGAACATTTTCATGTAAAGCACCTGGAAGCGTTGGGACTGGCGGACTATGAGACGGGCGCGATCGCGGCGGGCGCTGTCCTGCAGTATCTGTATGAGACGCAGAAAAATACACTGGAACACCTGACGCGCCTGACTGTCTATACGACCGGACAGTTTATGATGCTGGATACGTCCACGCGCCGGAACCTGGAGCTTACTGAGACGCTCCGGGAAAAGCAGAAGCGAGGCACACTTCTCTGGGTGCTTGATAAGACGAAAACGGCGATGGGCGCTCGTATGCTGCGGACACTTGTGGAGCAGCCGCTCATCAGCCGAGAGGAGATCCTGCGCCGCCAGAATGCGATCGAAGAGCTGAACATGAACTATATCAGCCGCGAGGAGCTGTGCGAATATCTGAATCCGATCTACGATCTCGAACGTCTGATCGGACGCATCAGTTACCGGACGGCAAATCCGCGCGATCTCATCGCGTTTGGCAATTCACTGGCGATGCTTCCGTATATCAAACAGATTTTGAAGGAGTTTTCAGGCGAGCTGCTTAAAAACCTGGAAGGCGCTCTGGATCCGCTGGTAGATTTGAAGGAACTGATTGACAAGGCGATCGTGGAAGAGCCGCCGATCACGGTGCGCGAGGGCGGCATCATCAAGGAAGGCTACCATGAGGAGGCAGACCGTCTGCGTCATGCAAAGACAGAAGGAAAAGACTGGCTGGCACAGTTAGAGCAGAGCGAGCGCGAAAAGACAGGCATCAAAAACCTGAAAGTCAAGTTCAATAAGGTATTTGGCTACTATTTTGAGGTGACTAATTCCTTTAAGGATCTGGTGCCGGATTATTTCATCCGTAAACAGACCCTGACAAACGCAGAGCGCTATACGACCGACCGGCTGAAAGAGCTGGAAGATATCATTCTCGGCGCCGAGGACAAGCTGGTTTCTCTGGAATATGATCTGTTCTGCCAGGTGCGCGACCAGATCGCGGGCGAGGTAAACCGGATTCAGAGTACCGCCCGTGCGATCGCGATGACGGATGTGCTGGCGTCTCTGTCGGTGGTGGCGACGCGTTACAATTACGTGAAACCTCATATCAACGAAAAGGGCATCATCCGCATCAAAAACGGACGTCATCCGGTCGTAGAGCGCATGATGGGCGGCGAGATGTTTGTCGCCAATGACACATATTTAGACAACGGAAAGAACCGGATTTCGATCATTACCGGTCCGAACATGGCTGGTAAGTCGACTTATATGCGTCAGACGGCGCTGATCACGCTGATGGCGCAGATCGGAAGCTTCGTCCCGGCGGATGAGGCGGATATCGGTCTCTGCGACCGTATTTTTACCCGTGTGGGCGCCTCGGATGATCTGGCATCTGGTCAGAGTACCTTCATGGTGGAGATGACCGAGGTTGCGAATATCCTGCGGAATGCGACGAAAAACAGCCTTCTGATTCTCGATGAGATCGGGCGCGGTACGAGTACCTTTGACGGCCTTTCGATCGCCTGGGCGGTTGTGGAGTATATTAGTAATACGAAGATTCTGGGTGCTAAGACGCTGTTTGCGACACATTACCATGAACTGACAGAGCTGGAAGGAACCTTAAGCGGCGTCAACAACTACTGTATCGCGGTCAAGGAACAGGGCGACGATATCGTCTTCCTGCGTAAAATCGTGAAGGGTGGCGCCGATAAGAGCTACGGCATCCAGGTGGCGAAGCTTGCAGGCGTTCCGGCTCCGGTCATCGATCGGGCAAAAGAACTGGTGGAAGAGTTGAGCGATGCCGACATTACAGCGCGTGCGAAGGAGATTGCAGAAAATGGTCCGGGAACCCAGACGCGCAAAAAGGTGGCAAAACCGGACGAGGTAGATCTGCAGCAGATGTCGATCTTTGACACGGTCAATGAGGACGATATCATCAAGGAGATCATGGAATTGGAAGTAAACCGGATGTCTCCGCTGGATGCGCTCAATACATTAGATAAGCTGCAGGCGAAGCTGAAAAACCGGTGGATGCACCAGTAAAAAAGAGTTTAGGAAGGATGTGGAGGAGATAGATGGCTGCGATTCAGGTCTTGGATTCCAATACAATCAATCAGATTGCAGCCGGCGAGGTCATTGAACGGCCGGCGTCGGTTGTCAAGGAGCTTTTGGAGAATGCGATCGATTCGAAGGCGACGGCGATCACGGTGGAGATTCAGGGCGGCGGTCTGCAGACGATCCGGGTGACGGATAACGGAAGCGGCATTGTGCGCGAGGAGATCCCACTGGCATTTAAGCGCCATGCGACCAGCAAGATCCGGACGGCGTCGGATTTGTTTCAGGTGGCATCGTTAGGGTTCCGCGGCGAGGCGCTGGCGTCGATCGCGTCGGTGGCGAAGGTGGAACTGATCACGAAAACAAACGATTCGATCAGTGGTTCCCGTTACCGCATCGAGGGCGGCGAGGAACTGGGACTGGAGGAGGTCGGTGCGCCGGAAGGTACGACCTTTATCGCCAGAGATCTGTTCTACAATACACCGGTACGCCGGAAGTTTTTAAAAACGCCGGCGACAGAAGGATCCCATGTGGCAGATTTAGTCGAAAAGATTGCCCTGTCGCATCCGGAAATCTCCATCCGTTTCATCAATAACAACCAGAGCCGTCTCCATACCTCTGGAAATCATAACTTAAAAGATATAATTTATGCGGTCTTTGGACGCGAGATCACGGCAAACCTGATTGAGGTGGATGCCGGAGCTGATCCGATCCGGGTAGGCGGCTTCATCGGTAAGCCGCTGATCGCGCGCGGCAACCGCACGTATGAAAATTATTTCATCAACGGACGCTATATCAAGAGCAGTATCATCGGAAAGGCGATCGAGGACGCATATAAACCGTTCATGATGCAGCACAAGTATCCATTTACGATGCTGCAATTTACGATCGATCCGTCGTATATTGACGTCAACGTCCATCCGGCGAAGATGGAGATCCGTTTCAGGGACGGCGAACAGATCTACCGGACGGTCTACCATACGATCGCGATGGCACTCGCTAACCGGGAACTGATTCCGGCGGTTTCGCTGGAGAATGAGAAGGATGCAGAGAAAGAGCTGAAGATTCCGGGGCTGGAAAAGGGAGTGCTGCCGGAGCTTCCAACCAGAAAGATGGAAAGCAGCCAGGGCAGCCGTCCGTCCTTAAAACCGGTCCGTATCCGTGAGGAACATCCGGAACCGTTTGAGACGAAACGTCTGGGGGCGTCGCAGGCAGAAATGATGTCGGTCTCGGAAGATATGCCGGGATATGGGGCTGAAAACGGCAGCGGATCAAATGTGGCTGTGTCAGGAACGGGGCGGTTCGATGAAGTGTTTGGAAGAACCGACACAACCGGCAGAGTTGAAAATGTTTCAATTAATACAGAGTCAGATCTGCCAGAGCCGACCACGTCAGCGCCTTCCAGCGAATCCGTCTCAGCTTCAGCGGGGCAAACTGTATCTCCTGCATCTGTTTCAACGGGAGTGACCCAGTCCGCCCCATCTGAAAAGCCCCGTCAGATGGATCTGTTTGAAGATAAACTCCTGACCAAACCGGCGCGTGCGAACCACCGCCTGATCGGACAGCTGTTTGACACATACTGGCTGGTGGAGTATCATGATAATCTGTACATCATTGATCAGCATGCGGCGCATGAGAAAATCCTCTATGAGCGGACGATGGCATCCCTTCAAAAGAGGGAGTACACCTCCCAGATGATCGATCCGCCGATCATTTTGAGTCTCAACAGCAGTGAGCAGCTCAAATTAGAGCAGTATATGGAACATTTTACTTCGATCGGATTTGAGATTGAGCCGTTTGGCGGCAAGGAGTACGCGGTGCGTGCCGTTCCGGCGAACCTCTTTTCCGTCGCAAAACGCGAGCTTCTGATGGAGATGATCGACGATCTGGCGGAGGGCAATGGAAGCGGAACCCCGGATCTCATCAATGAGCGTGTGGCGACGATGTCGTGTAAGGCGGCGGTCAAGGGCAATCACACATTATCATTTGCCGAAGCGGACAAGCTGATCGATGAGCTTCTGGAACTCAAAAATCCGTATGCGTGCCCACATGGACGCCCAACGATCATATCGATGAGCAAATATGAGTTGGAGAAGAAATTCAAACGGATTGTATAACCCATTAAAAGGAGAGAAAGTCTTATGGGAAATCTGGAACAAGCGGCTGAAAAAAAGCCCCTGATTGTCCTGACCGGACCGACAGCAGTCGGAAAAACGGCACTGTCCATTCAGCTTGCCAGGCGGATCGGCGGCGAGATCATCAGCGCGGATTCGATGCAGGTGTACCGCCACATGGATATCGGTACGGCAAAGATACGCCTGGAGGAGATGGACGGTGTGCCGCACCATCTGATCGATATTTTAGAGCCGACTGAGGATTTCAATGTCGTGCGGTTTCAGGCGCTTGCCCGCGCGGCGGCGGAAGATATTTACAGCCGCGGAAAAATTCCGATCGTGGCAGGTGGAACCGGCTTTTATATTCAGGCACTGCTCAATGATATTGATTTCACCCAGATCGACGAAAATACGCAGTTTCGGGAGGAGATGGAACGCCTGGCAGCCGAACAGGGGGCGGAAGTCCTGCATGAGCGCCTGCGGGCGGTCGATCCAGAATCGGCGGAGGCGATCCACGCAAACAATGTAAAACGTGTGATCCGCGCGCTGGAATATTATGAGCAGACGGGCGAGAAGATTTCTGCCCACAATGAGGCGGAGCGGGCAAAGATTTCACCGTACCATTTCTTCTATTATGTATTAAATACCGATCGGACAGTTCTCTATGAGCGGATCGAGAAGCGGATCGATGAGATGATGGAAGAGGGATTGGTCGAGGAAGTGAGGCAGCTGCAGGCGATGGGCTGCAGGCGTGATTCAGTGGCGATGCAGGGACTTGGATATAAAGAAATTCTGGCATATTTAAATGGCGAAATGTCGTTGGAGACAGCGGTCAATATCCTGAAACGCGATACGCGCCATTTTGCGAAACGTCAGCTTACCTGGTTCCGGCGGGAACGCGACGTGCGTTTCTTATATTTGCCGGAATTTGATAATGACCGAGAACGCGTGCTGGAACATATTCTGCAGGAATTAGCGGCGGAAGCGGGTATTATGGAGTGTGATTCATAAGATGGATGGAACACTCCAAAGTATAAGAAACCAAAAAAGAATTATAGAATAACCGACAACAGGAAAGGAAGCACCATGGAGTTAGAGAAAATGTATGGCGACCTCGGCATTTCGAAAGAAGTGCTTAAATATGGAGCCAGAATCGAAGCGGCTCTGGAAGACCGTTTCACAGAGATCGATGGCAATGCAGAGTACAATCAGTTAAAGGTAATCGCTGCGATGCAGAAAAACCGCGTCAGCGATATTCATTTTTCCGGTACAACCGGATATGGTTACAACGACCTCGGACGTGAGACGCTGGAACAGGTATATGCGGATGTATTCCACACTGAGGACGCGCTGGTGCGCCCGCAGATCGTGTGCGGAACGCACGCGCTCTACACGGCATTAGCCGGAAACCTGCGCCCGGGCGACGAGCTGCTTTCGCCGGTGGGAAAACCGTATGATACTCTGGAGGAAGTGATCGGCATCCGCGAGTCCAACGGTTCCCTGCGGGAGTACGGCATTTCATACCGTCAGGTTGACCTGCTGCCGGACGGAACCTTCGATTACGACGGCATCCGCGCGGCGATCAACGAGAAGACAAAACTGGTAACCATCCAGCGTTCCAAGGGATACGCATCCCGTCCAACCCTCTCGGCAGAGCAGATCGGTGAACTGATTGCATTTGTTAAATCCATCAAACCGGAAGTGATCTGTATGGTAGACAACTGCTATGGCGAATTCGTTGAGCGGATCGAACCGAGCGATCTCGGTGCGGACATGGTAGTCGGTTCCCTGATTAAAAACCCGGGCGGCGGACTGGCGCCGATCGGCGGCTATATCGCCGGAACCAAACAGTGCATCGAAAATGCAGCGTACCGCCTTGGTTCTCCGGGACTCGGACGTGAGGTCGGCGCGAGTCTTGGCGTCAACCAGTCCTTCTTCCAGGGACTTTTCCTGGCACCGACCGTTGTATCCGGCGCATTAAAGGGAGCTATCTTTGCGGCAAACGTCTATGAGCGCCTGGGCTTTGATGTGGTTCCGAACAGCACGGAGCCGCGCTATGATATCATTCAGGCGATTACGTTTGGAAAACCGGAGGGTGTTATTGCGTTCTGCCAGGGCATTCAGGCGGCGGCGCCGGTTGACAGCTATGTATCGCCGGAACCGTGGGATATGCCGGGGTATGATTCCCAGGTTATTATGGCAGCAGGTGCCTTTATCCAGGGATCCTCGATAGAACTTTCCGCGGATGGTCCGATCAAACCGCCGTACAGCGTATTCTTCCAGGGCGGACTGACCTGGTACCATGCGAAGTTAGGCATTTTAATGTCCCTGCAGAAGCTTCTGGATGCGGGCATAGTAAAACCTGAGCAGCTCAAAATCGACTAGAAATGACGTTTTTTGAATGATTTTGTAATTAATTTTAAGAAAACTTTAAAAAAAAATCTGCCGGACTGTCTATACACATTCCGGCAGTTTGTGCTAAGATAATAAAGATTATAGAAAGGGACGGTATTCGGTATCATGAATCGAGCAAAAAATTTCTGGATTCTTCTGCTGCTCCTGATGACAGGGATTGTGTTAGGTGGATTTATCGGAAATATGGCATCCGGCGTCAGGGGACTGTCGTGGCTGAATTACGGACAATCCTTCGGTCTGATGGACCCGGTTGTTCTTGATTTAGGAATCCTGGTTATCACGTTTGGTCTGTCAATCCGGGTGACGATGGCGAGCATCATCGGCGTTGTCATTGCACTGATCGCATATCGTCTGATTTAATCAAAGAATCCCGCCTGGTGGGAATGGCTTTCTGTATGCAGAGGAGAGGCACGCAGGAGGACAATCAATGAAAAAAGAAACAGAGAAACCAGTAAAAAGTTCTGAACCGGCCGGTGGATGGCGTCTTACCATGAAAGATATCCCTGAAAAAGACCGCCCCTACGAAAAATGTGAGAGGGAGGGAGTTGGGGCACTGACGGACGCCGAGCTTTTAGCGATCCTTATCCGGACCGGAAACCGGCAGGAGTCGGCACTTTCCCTGGCAACCCGGATTCTGGCGCAGGCGCAGCCGCCGGGAATTTTAGGGCTTTTGCATCTGACTCTTCCAGAACTGATGGAGCAGAAAGGAATCGGCAGGGTCAAGGGAATCGAACTTTTGTGTGTGGGAGAACTGTCACAGCGGATCTGGCGCACCTTGACGCTTTCAGAAGCACCTGCGTTTACGGCGCCGGAGGCGATCGCCGCCTTTTATATGGAGGAAATGCGTCACAAAGAGCAGGAAGAGATGCACCTGATGATCCTCAATACGAAGCAGAGGCTGATTCGGGATATCCTGCTGTTTCGGGGAACCTTCAATCACTCTCCGGCGTCTCCGAGGGAGATATTTATCGAGGCGCTGCGCTATCATGCAGCCAGCATCGTTTTAGTACATAATCATCCGAGCGGGGATCCTACCCCCAGTGCGGAGGATCGGCGGACGACCGTCCGGATTCAAGAGGCGGGCGCTATGCTGGGAATCCGGCTTTTGGATCATGTGATTATCGGCGAACAAGCCTATTTTAGTTTCAAAGAACGGGGAATACTATCATTATGAAAAACAGCAAGTATATTCTGGCAGGTATGTCAGCCTTCTGTCTTGTGCTGATTACAGCAACGTCTATCAAATCAAGCTTTCTGATGCCGCTTCGGACGGGTGTCGGTTTTGTTCTGGTACCGCTGCAGTCAGGCGTCAACGCGATTGGCACAGGTCTCTACAATGCGCTTGAAAATTTTTCCTCCCTGCGGGAGGCGCAGGAGGAGAACAAAAATCTCCAGATGCGTCTGGATCAGATGGTGGAAGAGAACAACCGCTTGCAGTCGGAGCTTTACGAGTTAGACCGTCTCAGAGAGCTGTATCAGCTTGATCAGGAATATATGCAGTATAAAAAAATAGCCGCCCGTGTCATTGCAAAGGACTCTGGAAACTGGTTTCAGGTATTCCGGATCGACAAGGGAGCGGACGATGGCATCCAGGAAGATATGAACGTCATGGCAGGCGGCGGACTGGTCGGTATTGTAACCGATGTCGGGGCAAACTATGCAACTGTCCGCGCGATCATCGATGATGACAGCAACGTCAGCGGCATGTCCCTGCGGACCGGCGATACCTGTAATGTATCCGGCAACCTGACGCTTTACCAGGATGGACGGCTGGGACTTGACCATATCAAGAAAGAGGCAGATATCCAGGAGGGCGACAAGATCGTGACCTCCAACATCAGTGATATTTTCCTGCCGGGCATTCTCATCGGTTATGCCTCCGGGCTGACGACCGATGCCAACAACGTAACCAAATCCGGTACAATCATTCCGGTTGCAGATTTTGATAACCTGCAGGAGGTACTGGTAATCACCCAGCTGAAAAATGGGGATGGAGGCGATAATAATGCGGAAGCTGCTGATTAACCTTGTCATGCTGATTCTGGCATTCACGATCCAGATCTGCGTGTTCCCACAGATCGCCTTCTTATCTTCGGCTCCGAACCTGCTGCTGATTGTGGTGTTTGTGTGCAGCTTCATCGAGGGGCGCGAGCGGGGGATGTTTTACGGGCTGGTGGCAGGTCTTTTTATGGATCTGTTTTACAGTGGACCATTTGGCTTTTATACACTGTTTTTCATCAATCTGGGGTATGTCAGTGGAATCTGCAACAAGTATTATTATGAAGACTACATCACGCTGCCGCTGCTTTTGAGCCTGGCAAGTGATTTAATCTATAACCTGTACATCTATGTATTCCGGTTCCTGATACGGAATCGTCTGAATTTTGGGCATTATCTGGTCTCCATCATTATCCCGGAGATCATATTTACCACGGTTACGACGCTTGTCGTATACCGGTTTTTCCTTTTTATCAACCGGAAACTGAAAGAATGGGAACAAAGGAGAGATTCGAACATTGTTTGATGACCTGAAAGAATATCTGCGAGAATGGTTCAAAAAAGTGATTACCTCCCGGCTTTTTGTCCTGGCGGTTGTGTTCTGCCTGATGTCGTCCGCATTGGTGATGCGGTTGTTCAACCTGCAGATCATCAAGGGCGAAGAGTATCAGGATGCATATACAGCGATGACGGAAAAAGTCATAAAGACTGCCAGCACGCGGGGTAATATCTACGATCGGAACGGCAATGTGCTGGCGTACAACGAACTGGCATACGACGTTACCATACAGGATACCGGTGCGTACAAGACGGATGCACAGTGGAACACGATGCTCTACGATCTGGTATCGATCTTGAATAAACACGGTGAGAGCGCACAGACCAGTTTAGAGCTTACGCTCGATCACGATGGAAATGTCGTGTATACCTCCGAGACACAGTCCGGACGCAAGCGATTCCTGCGTGATTATTATGGTCTTAAAAATGTGGATGAGATGGACGATTCAGATGGTAAATACCCGTCCGACATTTCAGCGCCAGATCTGCTGGAGCGGATGAAAAAGGAGTACCACCTGACACTCGGTGACGATAAGAACCGGGACGGGCGCCCGCTTGACAAAGACGGCAATCCGATCGATGTTTCGGATGAGGTGGCGCTGCAGATCGTCGGTATCCGCTGCACGATGCGTTTTACCGCGTTCCAGAAGTACGAATCGACAACGATCGCGACGGATATCAGCGATGAGACCGTTGCAGACATTTTAGAGCACGCAGCCGATCTGGTGGGCGTCAATATACAGGAATCGACGATCCGTGTGTACAATGAAAGCCTCTACTTTGCGCCGATCATTGGATATACGGGAAAAGTAACGAGCGAACGTCTGGAGGAGTTAAAGGCGGTCAACGATGACTATGAGTTAAATGATGTCGTAGGCCGTACCGGTATCGAATCCTCGATGGAGCTGGAATTAAAGGGTAAGAAAGGTTCCCAGACGGCATATGTAGATAACGTCGGAAGAATCCTAAGCGTGACCGGGGAAGTCGCACCGGTGGCAGGCAACGATATCTGGCTGACCCTCGATCTGAACCTTCAGAAGGGTATTTACCACATTCTGGAGAAGCAGCTGGCGGGCGTCTTGTTAAAGACGATTGTCAACCAGGATGAGAAAGATATCGCTTATATCGATTCTTCCAGTATTAAGATACCGATCAAGAAGGCATACTTCCAGCTGATCAACAACAACGTCCTCTCGATTGACAATTTCGCTTCCGAAGAGGCATCCGATGTGGAACAGCAGATTTATCAGAAGTACGAAAGCTCACGCGTGCGGATTGAACAGGAACTGCGGGGCGAACTGCAGTCTGAAAATGCAACGCCGATGAACGCGCTGTCAGAGGAAATGCAGGCATATATGCAGTATATCTATTCGTATCTTTCTTCCAGCAACAAGGCGATTGTCCAGCGTGATGCGATCGATACGTCCAGTGACATGTATCAGGCGTGGAAGAACGGTACGATCAGTCTGCGGGAATACTTATATTATGGAATTGCCAACAACTGGATCGATACGACGAAGCTGGACATCCAGAGCCGGTATTCGAATGCGGACGATGTCTTCACGGCACTGCTGGACGACTGTTTCCGCGATCTGGAACAGGATCCGGCATTCGAGAAACTGATTTATCAGTATTTAATCAATAACAATGTTGTGACCGGGCGCGAGCTCTGCATGGCGCTCTATTCCCAGAATGTGCTTGCATACGATGAGAATGAGGTCAACCTGCTGCGTGTCAGCGGGGAAGAATATGCGTACCAGTTCCTGATGAATAAGATCCGCAATATTGAGATCACACCGGCGCAGCTGGCACTTGACCCGTGTACGGCGAGCTGTGTCGTGACGAGCGCGAAGACTGGCGAGGTGCTGGCACTGGTATCTTATCCAAGCTATGACAACAACCGGATTTCGGACAGCACCTATTTTGCCCAGCTAAATGCCGATCAGTCGCTGCCGCTGCGAAACAATGCGACGCAGACGCTGAAAGCACCAGGCTCCACCTTTAAGCCGATCACGGCGATTGCAGGTCTGGAAGAGGGGGCAATCACGCTTTCTGATATGATTAACTGTACCGGTATTTATGAGGAAGTCAGCAATCCGATCCGATGCTGGAAATATCCGGGCTTCCACGGACCGCTAAATGTCGTGGGAGGCATCGAAAATTCCTGTAACTATTTCTTCTCGGAGGTGGCGCACCGCCTGTCCACAGAGACAGATGGAAGCTACAAACCGGAGAAAGGTCTGGAGACGCTGAAAAAATACGCGACCATGTTCGGTTTGAACCGGACTTCGGGCATTGAAATCTCGGAGGCGACGCCGTCTATCAGTGATACCGATCCGGAGCGTTCCAGTATGGGACAGGGTACGCACCAGTTTGCGAGCGTGCAGCTTGCCCGCTATGTGACGGCGCTTGCCAACCGCGGCACGGTCTATGATCTGAGCCTGATTGATAAGGAGACGGATTCCCAGGGTAATCTGGTCAAGGATTATTCGCCGGCTGTGGCGTCAACCCTTGATTTCCAGACAAGCACCTGGGATGCAGTCCAACAAGGTATGCGCCAGGTAGTTACCAACAGTTCGACCAAGCGCGTGTTTGATGGTCTGGACGTACACGTGGCCGGTAAGACCGGTACGGCGCAGGAGTCCCAGAAACGGGGCAACCACGCGTTCTTTATTTCGTTTGCACCGTATGAGAATCCGGAAATTTCGGTGACGGTCAGTATCCCGAATGGATATTCTTCTTCGAATGCGGCGATGGTGGCAAAACACGTATATCGTTACTTCTATGGCTATGCGAGTCTGGATGATATCCTGAATTCAGGAGCATTGGATGCGTCCAATGAACGAATCAATGGAGATTAAGAGGTGATGGAACTATGAAAAGTTCCGTAGTAATAAAGGGATGTAAGTCCGGTATGACGGTAATTCTGAATCCGGACACCCCCTTTGAACAGTTACTGGAGGATGTAGGGAAAAAGTTTAAAGAAAGTGAAAAATTCTGGGGATCCGCCCAGATGACGCTGACCCTGGAGGGGAGAGAACTGACCCCAATCGAGGAACTGCAGGTGACGGATGCGATTACCGCCAATTCCCAGATAGAGATTCTCTGTCTGCTGGATACTGACGCTAACCGCATCGCCCGCTGTGAAAAGGCGCTGACCGAGCGGCTGATGGAGCTGACTGCCCGGACGGGACAATTTTATAAGGGTAATTTATCCCGGGGCGATCTGCTGGAATCCGATGCGAGCATCGTGATCATCGGGGATGTGGAGCGCGGCGCGCGTGTCAGCGCACGGGGCAATATCGTCGTCCTCGGCACGCTGGCGGGTTCCGCCCATGCTGGGGCGGCGGGAAGTGAGGACGCGGTGATCACCGCGCTGGAGATGTCGCCGATGCACCTTCGGATTGCTGATCTGACAGCCAAAACGCGCAGCCAGGGTAAAAAGATGGGGCGCGGACCGATGATTGCATCGGTATCCGGTGGAAACATTGACGTAGAATCGGTCAAAAAAAGTTTTTTAGATTATTTTCATTTTATTTAGCGTATTTAATGGATTTAAGACTGGAATTATTCTACTTTTTAGAGTAGAATAAAATGGTAAAACAGAATACAGGAGGATGTTCCTATGAGCGAAGTTATCGTTATTACTTCCGGAAAAGGAGGCGTCGGCAAAACGACAACCTCAGCGAACGTCGGCACCGGGCTTGCCATGCTTGGCAAACGGGTGGTTCTCATCGACACCGATATCGGTCTGAGAAACTTGGATGTCGTCATGGGACTGGAAAACCGGATTATCTACAATCTGGTCGATGTGATCGAGGGAAACTGCCGGATGAAGCAGGCGCTGATTCGAGACAAAAGATATCCTGACCTGTTCTTATTACCTTCCGCCCAGACGCGGGACAAGTCGTCCGTGAGTCCGGGGCAGATGATAAAATTAGTAGAAGACTTAAGAGAAGAGTTTGATTACATACTGCTTGACTGTCCCGCCGGGATTGAGCAGGGCTTTCGCAATGCGATCGCCGGGGCGGACCGGGCGCTGATTGTCACGACACCGGAGGTATCCGCGATAAGGGATGCTGACCGGATCATCGGACTTTTAGAAGCATCCGGGGTCGGGCGTATGGACCTGATCATCAACCGGATCCGGAGCGATATGGTGCGCCGGGGCGATATGATGTCGGTGGATGATGTGATGGATATTCTGTCTGTCCCTGTGATTGGCACAGTCCCGGACGATGAGGATATCGTTATATCCACGAATCAGGGCGAACCGCTGGTCGGCATGAATGGATATGCCGGGCAGGCATATTTAAACATATGCAAACGAATACTTGGAGAATCGGTACCATTTATACAGCTTGATGCGTCTCCGGGCTTCTGGTCCCGGATATCCGGCTTCCTCAAACGTGCATAGGAGGGGACGCTATGATTCTGATTGCAGAACTGTTTACGAAAAAGAATTCCGGCGAGATAGCCAGAAAGCGTTTAAAACACCTTCTGACTGCCGATCGGGCGGGCTGTTCGCCGGAACTTCTGGATCTGATTCGCGCAGATTTCCTGAGGAGCGTGTCACGTTATCTGGAGATTGATCCGGGGGATGTGACACTCCGGATTCTGAGGACATCCTCAGAACAGCCGGCGGAGGTATTCCCGGCGGTCTGTGCGTCGGTGCCGGTTCTTACTTTAAGGAGCCATTTACAGCATGATATTCGATTACCAATTTAGAAATTACAACTTTCGAGCCCTCATTTATATGATTCTGCTGAGTGTTCTCGGCATTTTGGTTGTCGGGAGCGCCAGCAATCAGGACCGTTCCTCTGTGATAAAACAGATTATCGGAGTGGTTGTATCCCTGATTATCTGTCTGGTTCTGTCTTTGATTGATTACCATCAGTATTTCCGATTTACCACGCTTATCTATGTGGTCTGTGCCGGAATGCTGGCGGCAGTTCTTTTGTTTGGACGTACCACCAAGGGCGCGACCCGCTGGCTGCGGATCGGCGGGATTCAGATCCAGCCGTCCGAGTTTGTAAAGATCGGTCTGATCCTAATCCTGGCGAATTTTCTTTCCAGAAACCGGGATAAAATCAATGAGCCAAAGACATTGGGGATGACGGCGCTTATCTGTGTCCTTCCGGTCGGCATGGTATATTTACAGCCGAACCTTTCCACCACCATCGTCATCTGCTTCATGATTCTGTGCATGGTTTATGTAGCCGGTATCAGTTACAAATGGATTGCCGGTGCGGTGGCGGTCGGGGTACCTGGATTTGCGGCGCTTATCTATCTGTCGCTGCAGGGATTCATCCCGTTTCTCCAGAAATACCAGGCACAGCGTATCATGGGAAAGATTTTCCACAGCAGCAGTGAATTTACGGATCTGAACCGTCAGCAGGATAACTCCATGATGGCGATCGGCTCCGGGCAGCTGCGCGGCAAGGGGCTTTTTAACAACACATTAAGCTCCGTCAAGAATGGAAATTTCCTCTCGGAGGAACAGACGGACTTTATCTTCGCTGTTATCGGAGAGGAGCTTGGGTTTGTCGGCGGCGTGGCGGTCATTGCCCTCTATGCGCTGCTGGTGTATGAGTGCCTCTGGATTGCAGCGCGCGCGAAGGACACAGCTGGACGTCTGATTGCATCGGGCATGGCGGCGCTTCTGGCGTTCCAGAGTTTTGCCAACATTGCGGTAGCCACGGGAATCTTCCCGAACACGGGTCTTCCGCTTCCTTTCATAAGCTCCGGACTTAGTTCGTTGCTCAGTATGTTTATCGGAATGGGAGTTGTTCTCAATGTTGGATTGCAACGAAATAACGTAACCGTTCAGTAAGTACATGCATGGACAGTGAAGCTGCATGGAAATTGAATTTTATGGTTATGAAAAATAGGAATCATTAAGGAGGCAGGTATAGATGTATATCGGGTTAATCGCACATGATGCGAAGAAAAAACTGATGCAGAACTTCTGTATCGCATATCGCGGCATCCTGAGCAAGCATGAACTCTATGCGACAGGAACGACAGGCCGCCTGATTGAGGAGGTTACAAATCTGACCCTCCATAAATATCTGCCGGGTCATCTGGGAGGTTCCCAGCAGCTCGGCGCACAGATCGAACACAATCAGATCGATCTGCTGATTTTCCTGCGCGATCCGTTGGCGCCGAAGCCGCATGAGCCAGATGTTAATGATGTTGTCCGCCTCTGTGATATTCACAATATCCCGATGGCGACAAACCTGGCGACGGCAGAGCTTCTCGTTAAGGCGCTTGACCGCGGCGATATGGAATGGCGGGAGATGTACAAATGAGAAAACAGACAATCGGACTTGCGGGCGCACTGATGCTTTGCGGTATCAGCATGCTGATCGGCTGTGGTGCCCGCGGTCTGGAACAGGCATATTCATTTCAAGAACGGGAAGCGCAGATGACGCCAGCGGCAGGTGCCGGGCTGGCGCCCTTTTTTGCCTCTTCTCTCTGCGTACCGGAATCTGCAGACGGCGATATTGCTCCAGATGATGCGGTGACGGCGCAGGCGGGCGCATTGTTTGATGTGACCGACTCCAGCGTTATATATGGTAAGAACATCTATGACCAGATGTACCCGGCGAGCATCACGAAGGTAATGACGGCGATCATCGCGATCGAGGAAGGCAATCTTTCCGATGCGGTGACGGCAAATGATGACGTCGTGATCCGCGAGGCAGGCGCTTCGATGGCAGGCATCAAGCCGGGCGATACCTTTACGCTGGAGCAGCTCTTATACGGACTGATGATTCCGTCCGGCAACGATGCAGCCAATGCGATTGCGGATCATATCGCCGGAAGCACGGATGCGTTTGTGGAGAAGATGAATGCGAAAGCGAAGGAACTCGGTGCGACCCACACGCATTTTGTCAATGCAAATGGTCTGCACAGCACCGACCACTATACAACGGCATATGATCTCTACCTGATTTTCAACGAGGCGCTTAAACTGCCGCTGTTTTGTGAGATCATCAACGCGCAGTCTTATACAGCTGATTATACCGATGCAAATGGAGCCGCAAAACAGCAGGTCTGGAAGGTTGGCAACTGGTATCTGAAGGGAGACCGCGAGGCACCGGAGGGAGTGACTGTCTTAGGCGGCAAAACCGGCACCACACAGGCGGCTGGCTACTGCCTGATCATGGCGAGCGATGGGGACGATGGCAAGGAATATATATCGGTTGTGCTAAAATCTGCAAATCGTCCGTCACTTTATGACAATATGACGGAAATTTTGACTAAAATTTCAAATAAGTGATTGCAATATTTATAAATTTATACTATAATTATTTATACAATAAAAGATTTTACATACAACTTAAATAAACTCAAGGAGGAGATTGTTATGGTTCAGATCATCGCAGGAGCAAAGGGAAAAGGAAAAACTAAATATTTACTCGATATGGCGAACACGGCTGTCAAAGAAGCCAAGGGTTCCGTTGTCTATCTGGATAAGAGTTCCAAACATATGTATGAGTTGAATAACCAGATTCGCCTTATCAATGTACAGGAATATCCGATTGATACCAGCGATGGATTTATCGGATTTATTTGTGGTATTATCTGCCAGGATCACGATCTGGAGCAGATGTATCTTGACAGCTTCCTGAAACTTGCCTGCCTCGAGGGAGCGGATATTGAAGAGACCTACAAGACGCTGGAGACCATCAGTGAGAAATATCATGTAAAATTCGTTTTAAGCATATCCATGAATGCAGCCGATCTTCCAGAGTGCGCGAAAGAAAGTGTTGTAGTATCTTTATAAGAGATTCAAAATGAACGAAACCGCAGCTGTCAGCGCAGGGCGGAGACAGGAGACTGTCCGATTCATCTGAAAAAGGAGAATTGGATGGTCTCTTTTTTTTCCTAATTTTCTAGTTTGGGCTCAAAACCATCTTTCCACATTTTCATTGAAATGCTTCTTTTGCAGGTACCACCTTTGGGAAAAAATAGATATGCTTTTACATTTTTTTCAAAATTATAAGTATTTCCTATCATGCATATGAAATTTTTTGTATTGGATAAAAAAATTACAAAATATACTGAAAAATAATTGTAAAATTTCGATTTATACGGTATAATGACACGTGTCGGGAGACAAAAGATTCCGATGCGTCTATTTGTGAGACAGATACAAAAGTATGCGGAAATCATTTAAAAGACAGGAAGGAAAATACTATGAATGCAGAATTCTACCAGGGGAACCGACAGCGGCTGTATGACAGCCTTCCGGATCACACCCTGCTTCTCCTGTTTTCCGGTTCTTCCATCCGAAAAACAGCCGATGAAAATTATCCGTTTTATGCCGATCGGAGTTTTCTCTATCTGACCGGCATCGGGCAGGAACACACAGTCCTGATGGCAGAGAAGGACGGAGAAGAGGTACAGGAAACACTTTACATACTTCCGCCGGATATGCTGGCCGAGCGGTGGACCGGGAAACGGTTCACACCGGAGGAGGCCAAGGCGCGATCCGGGGCCGCGCAGATCGCATCGAGCGGCGAGTGGGAAAACCGTCTGAAACTTCTGATGCGGAGCGGACGGTTTGAGCGGATTGCGATGGATCTGTACCGGCACGATCCGGAGGATGCAGATACCGAGAGTATCCGGATGGCACGGAAACTTAGAAAGTGGTACCCGGCAGCCACACTCACGGATATTTCCCGTCAGATACGCCGCCAGCGCACCATCAAGCAGCCGTGTGAGATCGAGGCGATGCGGGAGGCAGTCAAGATTACAAGGGACGGCATTCTGGCGATGATGAAGGCATCAAAGCCGGGAATGTACGAATACCAGTATAAAGCCGAATTCGACTACGCACTGGCGCAGCACGGATGCCTTGCACCGGCATTTCCGAGTATCATTTCCGCGGGAGCCAATAATTTCTGTATTCACTATTATGAGTACACAGGGCAGGCGAAGGACGGCGATATGATTCTCAACGACGTAGGCGCCCAGTACGACCACCTCTTCAATGATGTATCGCGCGGCTGGCCGTGCAACGGAAAGTTTTCCGAACGGCAGCGACTTCTTTACACATGTGCATACCGGACTTCGCAGCACATGTTCTCTATCATCCGGCCGGGAATGAAGATGGCAGACGTGGACCGGCTGGCGAGGGAATACAATTTCGAACAGCTCAAAGCGATCGGCTTATGTGACCGGTATGAGGATGTCGGCAGATATATCTGGCACGGCGGCGCCCACCATGTTGGCTGGGACACACATGATCTGGTCGATGTCGATATCGTAGAGCCGGGTATGGTTTTCTGCGTGGATATCGGCATCTACTGCGAGGAATGGGGCATCGGCTTCCGCCTCGAGGATAACTGCCTGGTAACGGAGGATAGCTGTGAGAATCTGACAGCATCCATCCCCAGAACGATAGAGGAAATAGAATCAGTGATGGGAGGAGAGTAAGCATGGAACAGTTACTTGCGTATATGCAGAAAGAGCACCTGGATGGCATGTTCATCAGTCGTCCGGTCAATGTAAAGTATGTCAGCCATTATACCGGCGAAGATTCCTGGCTTTTTATCACGGAGCAGGAAAAATTCTTTCTGACAGATCCGCGCTACACCGAGCAGGTTTCCTATGAATGCCCGGATTACACGATTTTGAACTGGAGAGACACCTACGGTTCCATCGGAAAGGCACTTGCCTACGCAGCGGAAAAGGTTGGGGCAAAGACGATCGGCTTTGAAGCAGCCCACCTGACCGTTGAACAGTACCAGAACCTCCAGTCGGAGGTAAAAGCAGAGCTGGTACCGGCGGACGGTATCATCGAGGAGTTCCGCTCCATCAAGAAGCCGGAAGAGATTGAGTGCCTGCGTATCTCCTGTGACATTGCTTCAAGGGCATATGAGAAGATTCAGAAGGATATCCGGGTCGGCATTACCGAGAAAGAGCTGGCGGCGCGTTTAAGCCTCTATATGGTTCTGGAGGGCGCGGATACACAGCCATATGGCAATATCCTCATCTCCGGTGCGAGAACATCCCTGCTTCATGGAATCCCGTCTCAGAAAGCGATTGAGTACGGCGATCTGGTCCTGATGGATTATGGATGCCAGTATCACGGTTATTTATCTGATATGACGCGTACCCTGGTAGTCGGACGCGCAACGCCGAAGCAGAAGGAAGTATACAGGATTGAGCAGCAGATGGTTGCCGCGGTGGAAGGATTCTTAAAAGACGGTGTTTCGGCATCGGATGCATATTATGAATCTACGAAGATCATCGAGGGGAGCGAGTATTTTCCATATCACTACACAGGAATCGGACACGGCGTCGGCATGTTTGTCCATGAGATTCCATTTATGAGCCCTGTTTCTAAAAATATCGTGCATGCCAATAATGTCATGACCGTGGAACCGGGTATCTATATTCCAGGATGGGGCGGTATCCGCATTGAGGATCAGCTTCTCATCACGGAGACAGGCAATGAAAACCTGATCAGCGCCACAAAGGAACTGATTGAGCTTTAATAAAAAAGGACAAGGAGGAATATTATGAGAAAAAACAAACTACTTGCACTGGGATTAGCTGCACTGATGGCAGCGAGTGTAGCGGGCTGTTCCACTCCGAGCGCTTCGGTGGATGATACGAAGGCAGCGGAATCGGGAAGTGACAGTTCCCAGAGCGCAGCAGCGGGCGAAAAGATTTTCCGTTATTCCAACACGGCGGATATCGCGACGATTGACCCTGATAAGACAAACTCTGTAGCAGACGCGACCGTCTCCTATCATATCTATGATGGTCTGTACCGCAATGTACAGGGTGAGCTTCAGCCGGCAACCGCTGAGAGCTATGAAGTCAGCGATGATGGTCTCGTATATACTTTCAAACTCCGTCAGGATACAAAGTGGAGTGATGGACAGACTGTTACGGCTAAGGATTATGAGTACGGTATGAAGCGTCTCTGCGATCCGGCAGCAGCCTGCCCTGCCAGCTATCTGGGTGCTGTTTTAAAGAACGGCGCCAAGGTCAGTGAGGGTGAACTTCCGGTGGATGAACTGGGAGTCAAGGCACTGGATGACTTTACCCTGGAGATTACGCTTGAAAATCCGGCTGATTACTTTGTCAGCATGACAAGCATGAGTGCATTCATGCCGGTACGTGAAGACCTGGTTGAGAAATATGGCAATGAGTTCGGCGGAAGTGCCGACAAACAGGTTTACAATGGACCGTTCGTTGTAAGTGAATACAGTAACGGCAAGGTAGAACTGACGAAGAACCCGGATTACTATGACAATGAAAAGATCAGTCTGGACGGCGTTGAGATTCTGACCGTAGCCGATCAGACTACTGCTGTTTCGATGTTCGATGCAGGCGAGCTGGATCTGGCAGAGGTTCCAACCGAGCTGGCAGCGCAGTATGAGGGCAAGACACAGTCCTACTACAACGGCGCAGACGATTATGCGGCACTGAATCACCGGAATAAATATCTGGCAAACAAGAACCTGCGTCTGGCGATGAACTACGCAGTCAACCGTGAAGAATACATTCTTCTGACCCACAATGGCTTATATCAGGCTAACCAGAGATATGTGCTTCCGCAGGTTCGCGGCGTGGACGGCGAGTACGGCACCGAGTATCCGTTAGAGGCATTCCCACTTCAGGGTGATATGGATAAGGCAAAAGAGTATCTGGATACGGCATTATCTGAATTAGGTCTTTCCAGTGCTTCTGATATTTCCCTGAAACTGGTTGTATCCGATTCTGACACAGCGAAGAAAGAGGCAGAGGTTGTTGCAAACCAGTGGAAGAACAACCTGGGTATCAACGTAGATATCAACATGGTTCCGTACGCAACGAAAAACGCACTCCTGGTTCCGGACAGTGATGAGTACGATATCATCATGAGCGGCTGGGCACCGGATTACTCTGACCCGTACAGCTACCTGGAGCTCTGGTACAGCACCTCCGGCTACAACTACTTAAATTACCACAGTGATGAATACGATAAGTACATCGACGCTTCCAAGACAACTTCCGGTAAAGAGCGTATGGACAATCTGTTCAATGCAGAGAAGACACTCCTGGAAGACGGCGCACTGGTAGCGCTTCAGTTAAGAGAGGTTCCGTATATGGTATCTGACCGTGTACAGAATCTGGGCGCATACTTTGTTGGACTGAACTATGACTATATGTATGTGGACATCACAAACTAATCCATCATCTATCCAAAACATATTGAAAAACCTTAGAAGATGATTGAAGCACCTGCGCTTCAGGATCCGGCAAAGCGGCTGGATTTCTGAAGCGCAGTACATATCCGGTGGCTGCCTGGCGGATGAATGAGCCGTAACCGGCGGCCGGAACAACCGGATTTGGGATGTTCCCGTAGTTAAAGGAGCGTGAACCTATGAAAAAATATATACTGAAGCGGGTGGGAATATCCATTGTGACTGTGTTTGTTCTCGTATCCGTTGTATTTTTCCTGGCAAGGCTGATGCCGGGCGGACCGTTCAATGATCCGAAAATGTCAGCAACCGCAAAGGCCAATTTAAGTGCCTACTACGGATTCGATAAACCCTTACTCCAGCAGTATCTGACATATCTGAATAATCTGATTCATGGAAATTTCGGTTTTTCTACCAAATATCCGAGCCGTACCGTCAATGACCTGTTAGCAGGTGCATTTCCGTATTCGGCAGACCTTGGTATCCGCGCATTATGTTTTGCGATTTCCTTTGGTCTTGTATTTGGTATTATCTCTGCATTAAACCGTGGCAATAAAATTGATTTAATCTTTGTGATTGTAGCTGTATTTGGTACAAGTGTCCCGGATTTTATCATGGGCGCGCTGCTGCAGCATTTCTTTGCAGTCAAATGGGGGTTGTTCCCGATCGCGCAGTACAAGGGCTTCGCCTACACGATCCTGCCGTCGATCGGACTGGGATTCTACACGATGGCGTCCGTCTCGCGTATCATGCGTGCGAGTATGCTGGAGGTAGTCCAGCAGGATTATATCAAGACAGCGCGCTCGAAGGGCATTTCGAAGTTCCGTGTGACCTGGAAGCATCAGATCCGGAACGCGATCATGCCGGTTGTCACAATCCTTGGTCCGACGGTAGCAGCCGTTCTGACCGGTACATTCGTTATCGAGTCCCTGTTTGCTATCCCCGGCATGGGTAAATATTATGTTGAGAGTGTGCAGAACAACGATTACTCCCTGATCCTAGGCATGACGGCGTTTTACGGCACATTCCTGGTATTCTGCAACATGGTAGTTGATATTCTGTATGGCGTGATCGATCCGAGAGTGCGGATCGGTGGAAAGTAGGTGGCAGTATGGGTGAGATGAAAATGAAAGATGGAAATGTGCTGCCTTCTGAGAATTCCGGCGCAGCAGCGGGTACATCCGAAAACTTGACAGATGGACGCGCGATTACCCGCGACAAGTTTGAGATGGTAGGTAAAAATATTGAAAAAATGGAATCGATCTCCCGGCCAAGCCTGACCTTCTGGCAGGAGGCGTGGAGACGAATCCGGACAAATAAGGCGGCATATTTCAGTCTGATTCTGTTGATTGCATATGGACTGTTAGCGATCTTTGCACCGATGTTCAGCCACTACGGATTTGACCAGCAGGATGCCTACTCGATGAGCAAGGGGATTTCAGCAGCTCATTGGCTGGGAACCGACTCTCTGGGGCGTGACCTCTGGGTACGTGTCTGGATGGGCGCGCGTGTTTCTTTGACGATCGGTCTTCTGGCAGCCCTTTTAAATACTGTAATTGGTACAGTGCTGGGCGGTTTCTGCGGCTATTATGGCGGCAAGTTTGATATGATCGTCATGCGTATCATTGATGTTATTTATGGTATTCCATCCCTGATCGTCTGTATTTTGGTTATGGTAGTATTAGGTTCCGGCGTTAAGAGCTTAATCATTGCAATGGTTATTGTTGGATGGACGGGAACCTGCCGTTTCACCAGAGGCGAAGTATACCGCTTGAAAGAGCAGGATTTCGTACTGGCAGCCCGCGTCATGGGCGAGTCGGCGTTCACAATCATCGTGCGTGAGATCATCCCGAATATCATGGGTCTTCTGATCACAAACCTGACAATGGCAATCCCGAGCGCCATCTTCCAGGAGGCGTTCTTGAGTTATATCGGTCTCGGCATTTCCCCGCCGCAGGCAAGCTGGGGCGTTCTGGCAAAAGAGGGAACCCGTATGATGACGGCAGCGCCGCATATGCTGTACGTGCCGGCATTCTTTATCTGTACAACTGTACTGGCGCTCAACCAGCTCGGAAACGGTCTGCGGGATGCATTTGACCCGAGACTGAGAGGAACGGAATAGGAGGTAGGAGACAATGGCTAAAAATATATTGAAAATCAAAAATCTGACCTTTTCGTTCCATACATACGGCGGCGTGGTAAAATCCGTCCGGGATGTTAGTTTTAATGTACGCGAAGGCGAGATTCTTGGAATCGTAGGCGAGAGCGGATGTGGCAAGAGTGTTACCTCCCAGTGCATTTTAAAGCTCAACCCGGAGCCGCCGGGATTTTTTGAGGGCGGTTCGATCAAATATAAAGGCGAGGAGATCATCACCAAGACAGACCGCGAGATGCGGAAAATCCGCGGTGTGGAGATTGGATTTATCTTTCAGGATCCGATGACCTCGTTAAACCCGACCATGACGGTTGGAAAACAGATCGAGGAGGTCTTTGTCGGACGGAAGGGGATGACCCGGGCAGAAGTCAGGGAACGGGCGCTGGAGATCCTGCGTCTGGTCGGCATTAATGAGCCGGAGCGCCGTTATAAACAGTATCCGCATGAGCTGTCCGGCGGTATGAAACAGCGTGTCATGATCGCAATCGCGCTGGTTGGCAAGCCAAGCATCATCATCGCGGATGAGCCGACGACCTCGCTGGATGTAACAATCGAGGCACAGATCCTGGATCTTCTGAAGGAACTGCGCGATAAGATGAACACCTCGATTATCTTGATTACCCACGATCTCGGAGTTATCGCCAAGATGTGCGACCGCGTGCTTGTTATGTACGGCGGCAAGGTGGCTGAAAAAGGAACGGTTGATGAGATCTTCTATGAGACGGCACATCCGTACACGGCAGGTCTTATCAAATCAATCGCTACGCTGGATACCTCCAAGAATCAGAAGCTGGTGCCCATCGACGGAACACCGCCGGATCTGTTTGCACCGCCGAAAGGATGCCCGTTTGCAGCGCGCTGTGAGTTTGCGATGAAGGTCTGTTATGAAGAACAGCCGGAATTTCACAGGCTTTCAGACGAACATACCTGTGCATGCTGGCTGCAGCATGAGTATGCGCCGAAGGTGGATATCATGAAGGGGCTGACTGAGGCGCAGAAACAGGAAGAAGAGGAAAATGTTGCGGCACTGCCGGAAGAGAAACGGAGGGGACACCATGGCAAAACGAATTGATAGGAGCACACCCTTGTTTCAGGTCACCGATCTCTGCCAGTATTTCAACGTCGGCAGGGGAAAAGTGCTGAAAGCAGTTGATCACGTGCATTTTACGATTTATAAAGGGGAAACGTTGGGACTGGTAGGTGAGAGCGGATGCGGCAAGTCCACGACGGGACGGTGCCTGGTAAAGCTGTATGAGCCGGCAGCAGGCACGATCACCTATAAAGGAAAAGATATTTTTAAATACACCCGTGAAGAGGAAAAAGCATTCCGCAAGAATGTGCAGATGATCTTCCAGAATCCGCATTCTTCCCTGAACCCGCGTATGACGGTCAAGGATATCATCGGTTCCGGCATGAAACTGCATGGACTGGCGACGGACAAGGATGTGGATCAGAAGGTAGAGGCGATCCTGAAGCGCGTCGGTCTGAACCGCGACCATATGTCCCGTTTCCCGCATGAGTTCTCCGGCGGTCAGAAACAGAGAATTGGTATTGCCAGGGCATTAGCGGTCGAACCGGAGTTTGTGATCTGCGACGAGCCAATCTCCGCACTGGATGTTTCAATCCAGGCGCAGGTTTTAAATATGTTAAAGGAACTGCAGGAAGAAATGGGACTGACCTATCTCTTCATCGCACATGACTTGAGCGTCGTCAAATACATTTCCGACCGTGTTATCGTTATGTATCTGGGAACGATGGTTGAATTTGCCGATTCCGAAGAGCTGTATGCACATCCGCTGCATCCGTACACGCAGGTGCTTCTGTCCTCGATTCCGGTTGCGGATCCGAGGCTGGTGCGTGAGAAGAAGCGTATCATGGTTAAGGGCGAGATTCCAAGCCCGATCAACCCGAAGGACTGCTGCCGTTTTGCCGAGAGATGTCCGTATGCGACGGAGGAGTGCAGGGCGAAGCTGCCGGAACTCCGGGAAGTGACGCCGGGGCATTTTGTGGCTTGTCATATGGTAAAGTAAATTAAATAGATTCGTGAAGGCGTCGAAGCTGACGGGGACAGGACAGCCTGGCTTCTCAGACTTATCATTGTTCGCTTGCTTTCGCTACAGATGCTCGCCTGATGCGGACTTACATCTGCTTCATTCGGACATCTGTGCTCAAAATGCGTACAATTTGATAAGCTGAAAGCCAGACCGCCCTGTCCTCGTCAGCTTCTTAGTTTTTTGGCTAATTGAGGGAGTAATTGTAGACATTGATCGCCGACTGGTGTAAAATATTAGTTAGAATTTTTTTAAAATTATGGCTGAATTTGGAAAATTTTAACGATATATAACAGAAAGGTGGATTTTCTATGCAGTACGATTTTGATACACCGATCGATCGGACCCATACTTGGTCGATCAAGCATGATTTTAAGAAAGAAAATGGGAAAGCGGATGATATTCTGCCGCTCTGGGTGGCGGATATGGATTTTCGATCGCCGGACAGCGTGGTTGAAGCGCTGAAAAAGGCAGTAGATCACGGGATTTTCGGTTACAGCCGGGCAGATGAGTCGTACTTTGATGCGGTGGCAGCGTGGTATCAGAAACGCCATCATCTGACTCTGCAGCCGGAGTGGATGACCTGCACGCCAGGTATCGTGTTTGCACTCTCGATCGCAGTGCGGGCTTTTACCCAGGAGGGCGATGCGGTGTTGATCCAGCCGCCGGTCTACCATCCATTCAGCCGGGCGATCCTCCGCAATAAGCGGACGCTGGTGGAGAATCCGCTGGTTTTAAAAGATGGACATTATGAGATGGATCTGGAAGAGTTGGAGCAGAAGGTGCTGGATGAGCATGTCAAACTGATGATTTTATGCAATCCGCACAATCCGGTTGGCCGTGTCTGGACGAGGGAAGAGCTGACCGCACTGGCTGACATCTGCCTGCGCCACCATGTATACGTGATCAGCGACGAGATCCATGGCGATTTTGTATGGCAGGGGCATGAGCAGACTCCGTATGCGTCGATTTCAGAGGAAGCATGCCTTCATTCGATGATGTGTACAGCGCCGAGCAAGACCTTCAATCTGGCTGGCATGGCGACATCAAACCTCTTTATCCCGGATCCGGAGATGCGGCGTAAATTCCGGTCGGAGCTGCTGGATGTTGGTCAGGAAAATATGAACCGTCTGGGATTGTTCGCCTGCCGTGCAGCGTATGAAGGCGGCGGGGAATGGCTGGATCAGCTTATCGGCTATCTGGCTGGCAATCTGGCACTGGTGCGCGATTTCTGTAAAAACCGTGTGCCGCAGATTCAACTGGTAGAACCGGAGGGAACGTATCTGGCATGGCTGGATTGCCGTGAACTGGGGATGACGGATGATGAATTGATGGCATTCTTCTCGAATGAAGCGAAGGTATGGCTGGATCCGGGCACGCATTCGGGTGAACAGGGATCTGGATTTATGCGCTTTAATCTGGGCAGTTCGCGCAGTGTGATTGCACAGGCGCTCGATCAGATCGAGGCGGCATGGAAAAAACGGAACGCATAATGAAAAATAGCAGAACCGTAAAAATAAAACGTTCGGAGGGATTGCATGGAATTTGAAGAAGTGGAGAATATTGGACAGCGGATCAAGGAGATTCGCAAGAGTAAATCTATCACGATCCAGAAGCTGTCCCAGTTTACCGATCTGTCAGTGGGATATCTGAGCAATCTGGAGCGGAACCAGGCAAGCCCGACGCTGAACAATTTGCAGCGCATCTGCGTGGCGCTTGGTATTTCGATCCGGGATCTGCTCAGTCCTTCCGGCGAGGAGAGAACCCTGATTCGCCAGGAGGAGCAGCAGTTATATGAATATGATGAGTACAAGCTTCAAATCCGCCGTCTGGATTTTGGAAAGAAACGCGGTATTTATGAGTTTTCAACCTATGATCCAGAGACAAAAGATACACCGCCGTCCTGGGGGCTGCATCCATACGCGGAGGTCGGAGTCATTCTGGAAGGCAAGATGGAGGTCAATCTGGATGGAACGGTTTATCTCTTAGGACCGGGCGATTCGATCTATATCAAGCCGAATCTCTATCACACGATGCGGAATGCGGGCGATACTCCCTGCCGCTCCTTCTGGCATCTGCAGATTATGGATGATTCTGTATAATTGACGGGATGAATTGATCTTGAAATTTGGACAATTCACTCGTATAATAAAGGCTGTACGTTGGGCTATACAGAATATTGCAAAAGTCCATGGCCGGAGACAAATTTGCGTGGATTTTTGTCTGGTAACTGTGAAACTGCAGAAACAGCTGCCAGAAAAGTACATCGGGAAAAGGGAGGATAGAGTTGCATGGCCAAAAACAAGAAAATTGTACGCTACAGAAAGCCATTGAATATCAATGTAGGCATGATCATTTTTGCCATGATTTTCGTCTATCTTTCTTTCAGTGTCTACACATATCTCAGGCGGGATCACGTCCAGTTTTATGAGGTCGTCGAGGGAAGTATTGTAAATAATAAAGAATACAACGGAATCCTGTTTCGGGATGAGACAGTGGAAAATGCACCGCAGACCGGGTACGTCAACTATTATGTGCGCGAGGGAAAGCGGGCAGGCGCTGGATCGCGCGTCTATTCGCTAGATGAGACCGGCGAGCTGGGGAAATTTTTGGAAGAAAATCAGTCCTCTGGGGTGTCCCTGTCAGCAGAAAATCTGGCTGATTTGAAGAAACAACTCAGTTCGTTCTGTTTATCCTACAACGATCAGCGCTTTGAAAGCGTCTACGACGCCAAATATTCTTTGCAGGCTTCGGTTGCAGAGTATATGAATTTCAATGCGCTGGGCGATATGGATGCACAGCTTCAGGCACAGGGGATCAATTACAAACAGATATCGACGCCCCAGCCGGGTATTATTTCCTATGTGACCGATTCTTTTGAGGGAGTCGCGCCGGAGGAGGTGACGGCGGATTCGTTTGACCGGAGTCAATATACGCGGCAGGTGGGACGAGCTGGGGAGCTGATCGAGGCGGGCACGCCGGTGTACAAGATCATCACATCGGAGAACTGGAGTATCGTGTTTCAGATGGATGACAAGGATAAAGAGCAGTTTGCCGATCAAGATACACTGACGATCGAGCCGTTGGGAAGTGATATGAAATTCCGGGGAAATTATTCGATGTTTACCGGTTCCGATGGCAATCTGTATGGACGCCTGGATCTGGACCGTTACATGATCCAGTTTGAATCCGAGCGTTTTATGACCTTCGAGATCTCCAGCGAGGAAACGCAGGGACTTAAAATTCCGGTATCATCGGTGATGGAGAAGGAATTTTATACCATTCCAGTTGATTATATGACAACGGGCGGCAACGCTACTGAAGATGAGGTTGGCTTCAATAAAGAAGTTTACGGCGAAGGCGGAAAGGCGTCGATTGAATTTGTCACGCCGGAGATTTACAGCTCGACCGATGAGTATTATTATGTCGAGAAGAGCGACGATGGGCTGTTAAAGAGCGGCGATTATCTGGTGAAGCCGGATTCAAACGAGCGCTTCCAGGTAGGACCGACGGCAAAGCTGACAGGTGCTTACAATATTAATAAGGGATACGCGGTGTTCAAGCAGGTGAAAGAACTTGCAAATAGCGGTGAATATTACATTGTAGAAAAAGGAACCAAATATGGATTATCGGTTTATGACCATATCGTGTTGGATGCCAGTACCGTATCGGATGGTCAGATCGTATATCAGTAATGATATTTCCAAAATATAGAGATAAGGAAGGTGTATCACATATGGTTCAGGAACAGTTAGAAGAAGTACGTCAGAATATACGGAACGCCTGCGAGCGGAGTGGACGGAAGGTGGAGGATGTCACGCTGATCGCGGTCAGTAAGACAAAACCGGTGCCGATGCTTCAAGAGGCATATGATGCCGGCGCCAGAGATTTCGGCGAAAACAAGGTGCAGGAGATTCTGGAGAAGGAACCGCAGCTGCCGTCTGATATCCGTTGGCATATGATTGGACATTTACAGAAAAATAAAGTCCGTCAGGTAATTGACAAGGCAGTTTTGATTCACTCCGTCGATACGGTGGGACTGGCAGAGCAGATCGAAAAAGAAGCGGTCAAACGTGATCTGGACGTTTCTATTCTTCTGGAGGTCAATGTCGCCGGAGAAGAGTCCAAATTTGGTTTTGCCCCGGAAGAAGTCGAGGAAGCGGCACGCGAAATTGCAAAGTACCCGCATGTCCACATACAGGGACTTATGACGATTGCACCATTTGTAGAGAATTCGGAAGAAAATCGTGGTGTTTTTAAAAAATTATATGAATTATATGTTGACATGAAACGGAAAAACATTGATAATGTTACTATGAATGTCCTTTCGATGGGAATGACCGGAGACTATCAGACAGCGATTGAAGAAGGTGCAACTATGGTAAGAGTCGGTACGGGCATTTTTGGAACCAGGGCAAAGATAGGAGAGAAATAGGGTTATGAGTATTCTGAACAAATTAATGGATACAATGCGTCTCACAGAGAATGATGACGATTACTTCGATGAGGAAGATTACGAAGAAGAAAAACCGGTGATTAAGAAGCGTTCTTTCGGCAAGAGGGACGAAGAGATGGATGATTACCGCCACGAGGAGGAATCTAAGCCGCGTTTTCTGCCACGTTCCTCTAACAACAAGGTAGTGCAGATGCGCCGCAGCATGGAAGTATCTCTGATCAAACCTACTTCCATGGAGGATACGAGAGAGATTTGCGATTACCTGCTGGCTGGAAAAGCTGTTGTTTTAAATATGGAAGGAATCCACATGGAGGTTGCACAGCGTATCATTGATTTTACCTGTGGCGCGACCTATTCGATGGATGGAAATCTCCAGAAGATTTCCAATTACATTTTTATTGCGACACCGTCATCGGTTGAGCTGTCCGGCGACTTTCCCGAACTCTTAGCAGACGGTTCCATGAATGTTTCCGGGATGAATCTCCACTTCTGATACTGATATACTCCCAGGTTCGCTATATATCTGAACCTGGGAGTATTTATTATACAATCGGAAATTTGTGTGATTTCTGATTGTATACAGGCCTTTCGGGCAGGAGCACACTTTATATAAGCACTTTCGAACAGGAGTAGAAACACGCGATGCTGCAGGAAAAAGAAGAACAGCTTTTAAAAAAGAGAATGATAGAACTGGCCGGACTCTGTTATCAGCGCGATATACAGACAAGTACCGGCTTTTTGTCGTTAAATGAACAGACGATCTTTCACTCGATCGAGAAGACGCTGCCGCCGGTGCGGACTTGCCTGACGGGCGGCTTTGAGGGCGCAGAGCGCAAACTTCTTTGTTTTCTGGCTTCGTATGACGATGAGGAGTTTGGACTTCCGATCGCCGTGTTGGAGGTCATTCCGGCAAACCTGCGCTACAGTGAGGCGCTGACGCACCGGGATTATCTCGGGGCGCTCATGAACCTGGGGATTGAGCGCAGCTGCATCGGGGATATTCTGATGAAGGAAAATGGCTGCTGCGTCTTCTGCCAGGAAAAGATGGTGGATTATCTCTGCCAGGAACTCACGATGGTGCGCCACACCTCCGTGATCTGCCGCAAGGCGGACGCGACGGAGCCGATCACACCGAAGATGGAGCGCGTGAGTGGAAGCGTTGCATCACCGCGTCTTGACAGTGTGATCGCGATGGTATTTTCATCCTCCCGCACGAAGATACTGCCGCTCATTGAGGGCGAAAAGGTGTTTATTGACGGGAAACAGGTGACTTCCCCGGCGGTGCAGCTTAAAGAGGGCGAGATTGTATCTGTGCGCGGCATGGGAAAATTCCGCTTTGCCGGGAGCGGGGGATTGTCGAAAAAGGGACGTCTGTATGTTTATGCGGATAAATATGTGTAAAAAAGAAAGGACTGAAAACAAATGACAGCTGTAAAGAATGAGAAAATGAATCGCGTAACCGTTCACCTGGACGAGAAGCCGATCTATGATATTGTGATGACCGAAGATTTTTCGGCACTTCCGGGTGAAATCGAAAAACTCTCCATTTCAAACCGCCGTCTCTGCATCGTGACGGATTCGAACGTAGAAAAATTATATCTGAATGAGGTAAAAGAACTTCTGGCGCCGTGCTGCAAGACGGTAATTTCGTTCGTATTTCCGGCGGGCGAGGAGCACAAAAACCTCGACACCGTCCGGGATTTATATGAGACCTTGATTTTGAACCATTTTGACCGCAACGATATGCTGGCAGCACTCGGCGGCGGAGTTGTGGGCGATCTCTGCGGATTCGCGGCGGCGACCTATCTGCGCGGCGTTGCCTTCATGCAGATTCCGACGACGCTTCTTTCCCAGGTGGACAGCAGCATTGGCGGCAAGACGGGCGTTGATTTTGACGCGTACAAAAATATGGTTGGCGCGTTTCATATGCCGAAGCTGGTATTTACCAATATCAATACGCTTCAGACGCTTCCGGACAACCAGTTTTCCGCCGGTATGGGCGAGGTTATCAAACATGGTCTGATCAAGGATGCGGCATATTATGAGTGGCTGCTTGAAAATGCGGCAGATATCTGGGCGAGAAAGCCGGAGGCACTCCGCAAGACAGTGACCTGGAGCAATGAGATCAAGCGTGCTGTGGTAGAGAAGGATCCGACCGAAAAAGGCGACCGTATGCTTTTAAACTTTGGTCATACGCTGGGACACGCGATCGAGAAGCTGAAAAACTTTGAACTTCTGCACGGTGAATGCGTGGCACTCGGCTCGCTGGCAGCGATGAAACTGTCGGAAAACCGCGGCATGATCAAACCGGAGGAAACAAACCGCTTCAAAGAAGCACTGGGAGAATTCCATATCGGTACGCAGGTATCCGGGCTTGAAAAAGATGCGATTGTGGCAGCGTCCAAGAACGACAAGAAGATGGATTCCGGCATCATCAAATTTATTCTTATTCATTCCATCGGCGACGCCTACGTGGATCGCACGGTAACCGAGGACGAGATGAAACAGGCACTCGATCAGGTGCTGGTATAATAGCAGGAAAGGAATCAGGTGCATGAACACGAAATTACGACAGTTCTTTATCTTTTTTATCGGGCTGGGAGTCAGCATCGGACTGGATCAGTTTACAAAACATCTGGCAGTTGTCCATCTGAAAGGGCAGAAGCCATTTGTGCTCATTAAGGGTGTGTTTGAATTTTATTATTCTGAAAACCGCGGCGCTGCTTTTGGAATGCTGCAGGGACGGCAGGGATTCTTCTTCCTGATTGCAGCGGCAGTCATTCTGGCAGTGTTGTGGGCGGTTTACCGGATGCCGGCAGGGAGACGGTATCTGCCGCTGATGTGCAGCTTGTTTCTGCTCGTATCAGGCGCAGTTGGCAATATGATCGACCGTCTGACACAGAAATATGTGGTGGATTTCCTGTATTTTAAGCTGATTGATTTCCCGATTTTTAATGTGGCAGACTGCTATGTGGTGATCGCGACTTTCTCGCTGATCCTTCTGTTTTTCTTCTTCTATTCGGATGAGGAACTGGAATTTCTTTCTTTTAAAGGTGCGAAAAAGGAGTCGGGGCGATGATGCAGGAATATCTGGTTCCAGAAGAGGCGGCTGGAACCCGCATCGATAAATTTCTGGCGGACGCCTGCCCGGATCTGTCCCGTTCCTTTTTGCAGAAACTTCTGAAAGAGAGCAGCGTTACAGCAGACGGAAAAGCGGTTAAAAGCAGTTTCAAGGTAAATGGTGGGGAAACTATCGCCTTTGAAGTTCCAAAACCGCAGGAGGCGGCGATCGAGGCGGAAAATATCCCGTTGGACATTTTGTATGAAGATTCGGATATAATTTTAGTCAATAAGCCGAAGGGGATGGTTGTCCATCCGGCGGCAGGGCATTATACGGGGACTCTGGTCAATGCGCTGATGTACCATTGCAAGGATCAGCTCTCCGGCATCAACGGAGTCATGCGCCCTGGGATCGTCCACCGGATCGATATGAACACGACCGGTGTGCTGGTGGTGTGCAAGAATGATTTCGCCCACAATTCACTTGCAGAACAGCTCAAGGTGCATTCGATCACCCGCGTGTATTATGCCATCGTATTTGGCAATCTGCGCGAGGATGAGGGCACTGTCCATGCACCGATCGGGCGTCATCCGACGGATCGCAAGAAAATGAGCATCCACTCCAAACAGGGGCGCGATGCGATCACGCATTACCGCGTACTGGAACGCTTCGGGGCGTATACATTTATCGAGTGTCGCCTGGAGACGGGACGCACACACCAGATCCGCGTCCATATGGCAAGCATCGGTCATCCACTTCTGGGCGATGAGGTGTACGGTCCGGCGCGGCAGCCATTTTCACTGGAAGGGCAGACCCTGCATGCGGGAGTCTTAGGCTTTATCCATCCGCGGACCGGGGAGTATGTGGAGTTTTCTGCGCCGCTGCCAGCGTATTTTGAAGAACTGCTGGAGAAGCTGCGGAAAAAAGCTGGAAAGTAAAAGTAACGTGAATAGTAAGATCGTTCTGATTCGTATACACATTCTTTTCAGATAGTTTATTTCTGTGTCGCTAAGAAATACCTTTTATTCCGAAAAAATGATGACTTTTCAGATAGCTTGTGTTATAATAAAGGCAGAACTTGAAAGGAGTTGAGGGAGACATGAAAAGAAATTTAGTAATTACAATCGGTCGCGAATGCGGCAGCTCCGGAAGAGCGATTGGACGAAAACTGGCGGAATCATTGGGAATCAAGTGCTATGATAAAGAGCTTCTTGCACTGGCAGCGAAGAACAGCGGTCTCTGTGAAGAGCTTTTTAAGACGCATGATGAGAAACCAACCAACAGCTTCTTATATTCACTGGTAATGGACACCTATTCAATGGGTTATAATACATCGGCTTATATGGATATGCCGATCAACCACAAGATTTTCCTGGCACAGTTTGACACGATCAAGAAACTGGCAGATGAAGAATCCTGTGTCATTGTAGGACGGTGTGCGGACTATGCGCTGGCAGATTATCCGAACGTAGTGTCTGTTTTCATCTGTGCAGATGAGGAAGTGAAGATTCAGGAATTGATGAAACGTCACAATATTACCCGCGATAAGGCAAAAGATGTGATGATCAAGACCGATAAGCAGCGTTCTGGTTATTATAACTATTATTCCAGCAAACGCTGGGGCAGCTCCAAGAGCTATAACCTCTGCATCAACAGCAGTGTCGTAGGCGTCGACGGTGCCGTAGAAATTATTAAGGAATTCGCCAAAAAGAAACAAGAATTTCTTAAGGTAAACGAGAACGCATAAAAGTATAATTAAAACCGGTGTGTTTGAATTTCTGGTGAAGAATCAGAAAGGACGCACCGGTTTTTTGCGCCTGGATGCTTTGAAGATGAGATTGCGTTGGGGTATAAAAACAAAATAGTTACTTAAGATTTTGAATGTAGATACATGAAGAAAATGATGATGAAAGAAAAACATTCTTATATAATCCGAACGGCGCTCATGGCGGCATCGGGTATTTTATTGTGCGGGATTGCCGAAACAGTGCGCCCGGAGGTGGATTTATCAGTCGGTGTGCCTGCTGATAAAGTTGTGATTGCAGATGGGATTTTAGACCAGGAGACACAAAATGATACAGACGAATCCTTCTGCGACCGTCTGATGAAGAAAATGGTACACCCGATTCACATGGCATCCCGATTTTTAAATGGTCTGGGAGCAGACTCGGAAGAATATGTTCCGTCGGAAACGGAGTATAACCTGATGACGCTCCGGACGGAAGAGAGCGCTGTTGATCTGTCTGATCCATTGGCGGCATTTGAGTCTCTTCCATGGTATAAACTTGCAAAACGATTCCGGAGTATGGGGACAGAAGATACCTGGGGCGCGAAGATGTACGAAGCGCTTGGAACGCGGGATGCACAGTGGATATCGGAGATCTACGGGTGGATCCAGACGACACCGCTTACGGCTTCCCAGAAAATGGGGCTGCCAGCTGCACAGGTACTCGGCAGCTATGATCCCTCCAATCCAGAGCATAACGCGCAGGACCCGGCGAGCTGGGTAGTTCCAACTTGGAAAAATATCCGTTTCCAGATATGCGACGGAGACGGAAAGCCGACGTCCCTGGCATCCAATGCGACCGATATTTTGTCTATGGCAAATGTATATACATACAGCCTTGACTGGAAAAATACAGATCTGTTCAATACCTATATCAATCAGCTCTGGACCAGTTCCCACCAGTACCACGTGAGCATTAGCAATGTGTATTACTGTGAGGGCTGTACAGAACTGCCGGACGAGCCGGTAACAGAGGAAACAGCAGATGACGATGTGGAGAGCGGCAGTGCAGCAGGAGAGGCATCCTCGGAGGCTTTAGATGCCCAGGGCGCAGGAGACAGTCAGACAGCGGCAGAAGAGCCGTTAACGGAGAGCGAGGCGGCATCCACAGCAAATAATTATGTCAAACCGGCACAGGGACCGGGGGCTTCCACACAGGAGCAGGCAGCCGAATCAAAAGCGGTTGCGTCCCCGTCAGAGGCGACGTTCAGTGCGGAGAGCGCTGCGGCAGTTACATTAAATGAAAACGGAAAATATTGCCCGGGACACGTTGATCTGACTATTACCGTTAAGACAACCGGTCTGAAAGAGAAGCATAATCTGTTTGCACTCGATGGAACGGGAAATCAGGCTGTCGGGAACTGGCAGGGTTGGACGGAAGAAAAACAGACAGCCGCCCAGACACTCGCTGCTCAGGATTGGCAGGGAATGTACGGGCTTGCCAGTTCAGAGTTTGCACTCGGGAATCCGCTGACACCGGCAGAAATTGCGTCTTACCTGGATTTACTTCCAGAGGATTTATCACCGGAGCGGCGTGCCGTTATCACATGCGCGCTCAATTCCGTTGGCAAGATTCCATATTATTATGGAGGAAAACCGAGTACAGCAGGACTTTCCGGCAATCATTTTGCCAGCGTGACAAGCCCGGATTACAAGGGACGGATTTTGTCAGGGCTTGACTGTTCTGGATGGGTCAACTGGGTATACTGGACCGCGCTTGGCAATAGAATGGGTGCCGCCAGCACCTACGAGATTGTGCGGACAGGACGGGCGATCAACAGCGCAGAGCTTCAGCCGGGCGACTTGCTTGTCCAGCTTGGCGGTGATTCGCACGTTGTAATGTTTTTAGGCTGGAACGCAGACAGAACCATACTGGGCGTACATGAATCCGGCAGTGCACGCAATGTAACGGTCGGAAAGGTCCATGCGGTCTGGCCGTATTACCGGGCGTTTTTGGATTAAGAAGTGAATAAAGAATAAAATGAATATGAATTAGTCATAAGGGATTTTGAGCTGGATGGATGTTGCCTTTGTTTTTTGCTGGAGTGTTTGCTGGTAAATGGCAAAGGCGGCATCCATCCATTTTGTGTTTAGGTTTGTTTTTATGCTGAAATACGATATTGAATAATTCGTAAAAAGATTTATTTACAAATAAAGGGAAACATGGTATGATAGGGAGATGGACATAACTATTCGTGAAAGCCTACTTTATCGAATAGTTTGAAATATAAATATGCATATGCACTTAATCTATTTGCTAAACTATTCATTCGTTATATTTGAAAGGATGTTCTCATGAAACTTCAACGTCTTCTAAGTTTAACCCGCCAGGCGGTTGATGACTATCGTCTGATTCAATCCGGCGATAAAATAGCTATCGGTATTTCTGGCGGTAAAGACAGCCTGACACTTTTATATGCTTTACAGGGGCTTCGCCGGTTTTACCCGGAACCATTTGAACTTTGTGCTATTACAGTTGATCTGGGCTTTCAGGCACTTTCTCCGGAGGTTTCGAACCGGTTGTCGCCGACGCTTTCATCGGATGCGGCTGCATTTGATTTAAAACCGGTTCAGGAGCTTTGTGATGAATTAAACGTGCCCTACACGGTCGTTCCGACGGAAATCGGCAAGATTCTCTTTGAAACCCGTCAGGAATCTAATCCATGTGCGCTCTGTGCCAAGATGCGAAAAGGCGCTTTAAATGAAGCGGCTCTGAAACTTGGCTGTAATAAAATCGCCTATGCACATCACCGTGACGATCTGATCGAAACCATGCTTTTATCCTTGATTTATGAGGGGCGTTTCTATTCCTTCTCGCCGAAAACCCATTTGGACAAAACGGGATTGACGCTGATCCGCCCGCTGATATATGTCCAGGAAGCCGATGTGATCGGATTTAAAAACAAATATCATCTTCCTGTCTGTAAAAATCCATGTCCCGTAGATGGAAAAACAAAACGCGAGTATGTGAAACAATTAACAAGGAAACTCAACCATGATTCACCGGGGGTAAAGGATCGATTTTTCCATGCGATTATTGATGGAAACAATCCCGGATGGCCGGAACGGACCGATCGACACCTGAAAAATTTGATACATTCGGACCTTTCATCATCACCAAAGGAGGAATTGTGATATGGCTGCACTCTCCTACCACGAACAGGAAGACATCGAAAACACAAAACGAATCCGAGGCATTCTGAAAGAGCTGCCATCGTTCTGTACCGATTTCTTCCGCGGCATTGAACCTCGTACATCAGCGCGCACCCGGCTTGCGTATGCCTATGATTTAAAGACATTTTTTGATTTCTTGAAACAAGCAAATCCAGAGCTTAAATCAAAGAAGCTGCGCGATTTGCCGCTCTCTCTTCTGGATGAAATCAAATTGATGGATCTGGAAGAATATATGGAGTATCTGAAATGTTATTCGACCGAAAAACGTGAGGATCTGATGAATACAGAGCGGGGTATCATGCGGAAAGTTTCGACGGTTAAGAGCTTTTACAACTACTTTTACCGGACCGAACGGATTCAGAATAACCCCGCTTCTCTTCTGCAGCTTCCCAAGATTCATGAAAAAGAAATTATACGCCTTGATGTTGACGAGGTGGCGCGTTTCCTGGATGAGGTTGAGGATGGAGAATGTCTGACTGAAAAACAGAAAGCCTACCATGCAAAGACCAAGCTGCGAGATCTGGCGATGATGACGCTTCTGCTTGGTACGGGGCTTCGTGTATCAGAATGTGTCGGACTGAATATCAACGATGTTGATTTCCGAAACGGTGGTCTTAGGATTCATCGAAAAGGCGGAAAGGAAGTCATCGTATATTTTGGTGCCGAGGTAGAATATGCGCTTCAGGACTATCTCAGCGAGCGTGAACATATTGTCCCAGAGGAAGGCAGCGAAGAAGCACTCTTCCTCTCCATGCAGCGTAAGCGCATTAACGTACGCAGCGTGGAAAAAATGGTCAAAAAATACGCACAGCTCGTCACACCGCTAAAAAAGATCACGCCACATAAGCTCCGCAGCACCTACGGCACGAATCTGTACCGTGAAACCGGCGATATTTACCTCGTCGCGGATGTTTTGGGACACAGTGATGTCAATACGACGAAGAAGCATTATGCGGCGCTGGAGGATGAACGGCGGCGAAGCGCAAGGAATAAGGTGCAGCTGAGAGAAAAAGAGTAAAAAGTAAGAAAAGTAAAAAAATTTTTTAGGTAAAAAAGGCTAATTTCGTACTTTATTTCCGTGTAAAGTGAAAATAGTATTTTGCTAAAATAAAGTTCAAAATTCATATTTGCCAAGTAAAAACCGATGACCTCGACTGCTTATAGTCTATGCCATCGGTTTTCCTAGTTCAAGCACTCTCACTCTGCTTCATCTGTGTCTCAATAACTTCGTCTAAGTTGGCTGCTGTAGTTTGTTCACTCATAGCCTTCTGCCTCTAATAATAAACACTGCAAAGGTTTAAAATATCCTGCAACAGATCATACTCCATCTTTGCCTTATCATTCATTTGATAATTTATCAGAGCATTTTGCGAGTACATCGCATCTACGCTTTGCGTTTTCGTTGAAAATTCCATCAAAGTATCCGGGCCAATGCCCAAACTGGTAAAAATTTTATTCAAATGCTTATCGAATGAGCTTTTACTATCTATCTCGCCATTTAAAATTTTATCTAAAGTAGGTCGAGAAATTTCTGCCTTTTTGCAGAACGATACCTTAGAGAATCCATTGCCACTGATGTAGTCCTTTAATTTTATTCCTGTCAGTTTTCTCATTTCAAAAAGTTCATCAAAACGCACTCTCTATCTCTCCCAGTAACAAATTGTCAATAGTTTTTTAATCACTTTTCTTAAAAAGGAAAAAAATAGAACGTATAGTAAACGCTATGGTGCGTTGACAACGTATAGATTATTTCCATACGCTCTATCTCTCATTTCGTAAACGCTCCATAGCAAGTACCTTGCCAGCCCAAAGTGCTGCAACATGGTTTTGCAAGCAATAATCCGCAACGTTCGCTCCTCCAGTATTCACCTGTAATCTCCATACCGCCATCTTCTCATCTCCCCGCTTTCTTCTTTAGTGCTTATCCACCTTCCGCTTCGGGAACCATCCTTTTTCCACTCTTTTTTCCTGTTCTTTCAGTTCCTTAATGCTCCAAAAGCAACTGACGCCCAAGACACCCAGGGAAACCGACCAAAGTATTTCCTGCATTCTTACGGATAGAATCATACACAAAATGCCCACCAGCAAAAATACCGGCCAACAGCGGCTTCCAAAGTAATACTCCGCATATATAACAATAGGATGGAACAATCCAATCAGAAAAAAGGTAAGCACACCAATCAATATCCCACTAAAATTCATCATAACTCCTTGTCCTTTTCCTTATACAAACAGCACATTATCGCAGACCGGCGCAACTTATCTTCTGCGTGCAACAGTCGCCCTCAACAGCATATCCAATATGCGCAAAGAAGAAGTATTGCAATATAGAACTACAACCTTCCTCTTCCATATTTTTTAAATATCTGACACATTTTTACGGATTGCATTTTTTACACGGATCATAACCTGCAGCAATCAGCGCATCCCTACTCTCTGATGAGGATTTTTTATTGCTCTCCTTCATCTGTTTGACCGATGAACAGGACGGCCGATGAAATTTCTTTGTATTGGTATTGAGGATATAGGATTCCGTGTTGGTCTGCTGAGAAGCTGCCTGCGTAACAGCCTGTGTGGCCTGCTCTGTTTCTGCCGTCTTGTTTGTTCCAGAAGCCGAGCTGTCCCCCGTCGCATAATTGATGTTAAAGGTCGCTTTACCCATTTTGAGGGATGTAAAGTGACCTTCTCTTAGTCAAATATAATGCCGTTCCTTTCTTCGCAAACCTTTACAGAAAGTACAAGCATCCATGTTTCGTTTTTGATAAAGAATCCGTTGCTTTGGTGAGCACTTATAATCGTGTGCACACACTGGGCATGTCCAACAAACAGGTGTTATGCAATTATCCAAAATCTGATCAGGATCACATAACAAATAGTTATCCAAATGGTTCCACTCATTCATTAAATCCGGATGCAATACGGCAAAGGAATTAACACCCGGAAGAACTTCTTTCATTGAACAATACACACAATCCACGTTTCCCGTTGCCATATCTCGAATAGAACTTATATATTCGCCACCACAATCAGGGCATTTCCAAAGTGCTCGGTAACATGAATTATTTAAATAATGTGACATTGGTTCTTCATTATTAGAAGACCATCGCGACATTAATTCTGGATTCGTTAACTTGAATTGACATAAACTTTTTCTTAAAATCACCTCCTCGTCTACTTCCTTTCACACTATCACCTCCAGAATCACACGCGCTCAAATGACAGATATCTCGTTCCCTGAAACGTAAGTTTCCCAATGTCGCCTTCCGCCAGCATTCCATATTCTCTGCCAGAAACCGACAGTTCCATCCGGTCACCGCTCTCTACCTGAAACGTGACATAGTAGCTGGTACTTGAAGTCGAATGGTAGCCATGAGTTCCAGACAGGTCACCCGCATTTGCATGGCTATGATGTGTGATATTTTCACGCTTTGCGACGATGGTTGCACTCACCGACAAACGCGGTGACTGATTGTTTTTATGCCATGTTCCGATTCCTGTCACAAACTGGAAGATGATCATGCCAAAAACCATTACGAAGATAATCGGAAACATAAACTCAAACAGCATAAACATATAGCTCACCTCTTCTTCATCTTTCGTCCAATGATTACTCTGAGCACAAAACATACGACAATCACGAAAAGCGAGGCAGCGATATACAGTAATGCTTCTGTATACCACGGTGCAGAATACGATTCGTATAGTTTCGGAAAGCGCTTATACCCATAGAAATCCATACCCGTTTTAATCACAATTATGTAGAAACTCGCATAGATAATATATTTTAATAAATCGTATAGTCCATCGTCTCCGCGATATTCTGTTTTAACCTTTTAGCATCGGCAAACTGGAATTTTCAAATTAGTCTTTGCAAATAACCTTTGAATCTTCACCATCAATTACAATTCCCTGACGGTTGTTAATTGGGCATAGATTCAAATCCGAAAACTCAGTCATTATTTTCTCGGTAACTTTCTT
>NZ_QUJT01000008.1:0-166885 GCF_003480955.1 Clostridium sp. AM27-28 | reverse complement strand
ATCCATGCCCCCAATTCCTCAACTGCTTTTCGTAAGCATGGGTCATTTCCTTCATTTGCCCCAAGATAAACCGTTATATTCATTAAAAATTTCCTCCTACAACTTCCGATTTTGGGATTATTTCTTAAACAGCTCAGAATGTGAACCAAGGCGATAAAGCATCAAAAGAAGAACTTCTCCACGAATCTCATAAATAAGCAGCCGGTCTGGTTCGATGTGACATTCACGCGTGCCTTTATAGTTGCCTGTAAGATCATGATCTCTGTATTTTGCTTCCAGCATACCGCCATTCGCCAGAATATCGATTACCTCAAACAGCTTATCAAGATTTTTATTTTGCTTTTTGGCAAGCTTCAAATCCTTTTTAAACTGATTGGTAAACTAAATGTCGTATTTCATACATCGAGAGCTGCCTTAAGCGCATCCATACTGGAATAATGCGGAGTAGAAGGATCCTTCATCATTTTTCTGCCGTCCTCAATAGCAGCGGCTGTGGTATCATTCGGTACTTCCAGTTTTAATTCAAAAGGAATACCATGCTCACGGATAGCGGTTCTCAGGAATATATTTACAGCAGTTGTCATATTCAGACCAAGCTCATTGAAGATTTCCTCCGCCTGATCCTTGATTGCCTTGTCTGTACGAATATTTAAATTAGTTGTTGCCATACAGAACACCTCCATTCAAGTATAGTATATGCAGAAATTCGGGTGATGTCAACACAATGTCATTATACAAGCTGTGAATTTTCTGTTAAAATGCATCGAAGTCCTTCTGCGTAGCAATCTGCGAATAGGCTTTGTACTCATCATTGCTGCTTTCCGCGTACATGTCGTTCACCATTCCGATTGTGAGTAAGTCAAGATCCCGGATGGAGATGCCGAGCTGTACGCAGCGAAGCAGAAACAATGGTGTGGTCATCGGGCGGTCAGTTGCGTGAAGTTTTTTTAGACTCCATATCCGTCTGGACATTCAGGTCACACGCGATACCAAACACTATAACCTTCAAATGATCATTGCCGTAGGCTTCAAGGTCAATTCCGAGCGTGCCGTACAGTTTCGTAAATGGGTAAACCAGATCGCCAAGGACTACACCATAAAAGGCTGGGTGATGGATGATGAACGGCTGAAACGAGGAACGTATCTGACAGAGAAGTATTTCGACGAGCAGTTAGAGCGTATTCCATGTTCCATTCCTCCTATCCTATACACTGATGTGATATTTTGTGAGCGTAAGGAGTGGATAGGAATTGAAGAAAGGAGTTCAGCATGAGAAGAAAAAAAAATAGAAGCAATGGCATTACTGCTTTGTATGAAAGACTGTCTCGTGATGATGATAATGCTGGAGAGAGTAACAGTATAGTTCATCAAAAGCAAATGCTTGAAGATTATGCTATGAAACATGGTTTTACGAATCTTGTTCATTTTACCGATGATGGTTGGAGTGGAGCGACCTTTGACAGACCTTCATGGAACAGACTTGTTGAAGGTGTTAAAAACGGAGAAATCACTACCTGTATCTGCAAAGATATGTCCAGAATTGGCAGAGATCATCTGCAAGTAGGTTTTTTCACTGACATTCTGTTTAGAGAAAAGGAAGTTCGATTTATAGCAATCAATAATGGTATTGACAGTGACCGTCAAGAAACCAGTGAGTTTGCCCCTTTTCTGAATATCATGAATGAGTGGTTTGTTAGGGACACAAGTAAGAAAATTAAAGCTGTACTGAAATCCAGAGGTTCTTCCGGCAACGCTCATACAAGTAATATCCCACCATACGGCTATTTGAAAGACCCAGAAAACCCCGACCATTGGATTATTGATGAAGAAGCTGCTGAAGTAGTCCGCAGAATTTATCGTATGACTATTGAGGGAAAAGGACCTTATCAGATAGCAAGAGAACTTTCAGAAGAAAAAATTGAAAGACCATCTTATTATCTTGGCAAAAAGGGACTTGGAAATCATGCAAGCAACTATGACAAAGAAAATCCATATATGTGGCGAGGAAATCAGGTTACTACTCTGATTGCCCGACCAGAGTATATCGGAAAGACTGTCAACTTCAGGACATTCAAAAATTCCTATAAGGACAAAAAAGTGAAAAGGGCAAATAAGGAAGATTGGGTGGTTTTTGATGATACACAAGAGCCTATTGTTGATGAAGAAACATGGCTGCTTGCTCAAAAGTTAAGACAGAATGTAAGAAAAGCAGATCCTATGGGCGAGCCTAATGTTCTAACCGGAAAGATTTACTGTGCTGACTGTGGTGCGCCGATGTATAATCACAGGCAACGAAAAGGGCGTGAAAGAATATACTATACTACCAAAGGCGAAAAGCGGATAAGCCATTCAAATCCGGCAGATTGTTATGAATGTTCCACTTATAATCTTGCTTATCAGAAGTATGATCGGCACTGTACTTGCCACCATATTTCAACAAAAGCACTTAAAAGCATCATTCTGAAAACCATACAAGAGACTTGCCATTATGTTTCTTTGAATGAGCAGGAGTTTGTCTATTCTCTGCAAGAAGAATCGGCGATGAAAGATATTGCTGTTTCTGAAACTGTAAAAAACCGCATTGAAAGAAATCAGAAGCGAGTTCACGAACTGGATATGCTTATCAGGAAAATCTATGAAGATAATGTGATTGGAAGATTGCCGGACAGACTTTTTCAGAGTATGCTTACTGATTATGAAAATGAGCAGAAAGAGCTAAACAAGATTATTGAGACTGACACCGCTGATATGCAACGGATTATAGGCGGTCAAAATAATGTGGAGCGTTTTCTAAAGCTGGTTAAAAAGTATGAGAACATTACAGAACTTACTCCTGCCATGATAAATGAATTTATCGACAAAATACTGGTTCACGAGCCACAAGGCAAAGGTGCAGACCGCACCACAGAGGTGGAGATATATCTTAACTATGTCGGGCAATTTCAAGTACCTGTGGAGCAGCATGAACCAACCGAGGAAGAAAGGATTGCTGCTGAAAAAGAGGCGGAACGACTTCGCAGAAAACGAGAATCCAATCGTAAGTATATGAAAAAGATTCGTGAGAAATCAAAAGAATTTGCGGAGCATGAGCGTATAGCAGAAGAAAAAAGTTCTGATAGCAATGTGTGTGTTGAACAGAACGCCACAAGCAAATCAAATCGGCAAAAAGTGAAAGGAGAAAAAATAGCATGACAGAATTGAAACCACGAATCCATGATGAATGTAACGGTCTGGACTATGTTCTTGTGGGCGATTACTATGTGCCGGACTTGAAGCTGCCGGAGGAACACCGCCCTATCGGTATGTGGGGCAGACTGCACAGGACATATTTGGAGCAGTACCGCCCTGCAAGGTTCTCTGCCCTCTGTTTATCCGGCGAACTGCATACTTACCTTGCTGACCTGAACGAACAGGCAGCGGAAAGGTGCAGCCTTATCATTGAGCAGATGAAAAAAGCCGAGGGCGTGACCGAAACCATGAAAGCAGACAATCAGATGTTGTGGGTACAGTCCATGAACTCTATCCGTAACCGAGCCGAAGAAATCATCAGACAGGAAATGATTTACTGCTGATTTTATCAAGTCTAAAACCAACAATTTTATATCGTCAACGAAGCGACAGGTATTTCCTTATGAAGTGTCTGTCGCTTTTCATTTATCAAACTTTAAGGAGGAAAACACAATGAAGATGAACCGGAATGAAATGGAAGCCCTTTATGCCTTTGGCTGTCCGAACCTGAAAGTAACCGTCGAGCGTTTGCGTATGGTAGCTGCCCTTGCACCCGATCCAGTGGCGAAGAAGCTGTTTTATATGCTTTCCGTCAAGCTGAGTGCTGAGGGTGTTGAAAGGTGGTATCGCTGCTTTTACTGCAAGCTGCGTGTGTTGAAAAACCATAGGGAGGGCTGTTATGGCGAGACTTACGAAGATTGAGAAAGAAACAATCGTTCTCTTTAATGAGGGCGAGGACAAGGCAAATATCTACACCCACAACGCCGGATTGAAAAAGAGGTTGGCTGCTTTTGCTAAGAAGTACCCTGACCTTTGCAGACTGGAAAAATCCAATGTTCAAGGCGGTGTTTCTTATGAGCTGGCAAAGTCCCGTCTGTCTATCCGCTTCCTGCCGCCTTACAGTGAGGAACGCAGACAGAAAGCCAGCGAATATGCGAAAAAGCATGGGCTGAACAGTCAGCAGGGATAATGTGATAATCAGGACTGATATGCGGTTAAAATGTCAGGTACAGACCTGATGTTTTGACCGTTGCCTATCGCCTATGAGGAAAGTATCGGGGACTATAGATTTTGCGGAAATGTGCGTTACAAGGCTTGAACAGGAACTCTGTACACAAAATTTTTTCTTCCATTCTTTAAGTTGATGAAGTATAATGAGATATGAAAAATTGAGGTTTTTAATACTCGATTTCAAACAATCATTTTTATATAGCTGGAACTATGGAGGGCAAAAAATGAATGATTTTTTACGAATGTGTTTGAATATAATTACACAAATAGGCCCCTATTTAGTTGTACTTCTTCTTTGGAAATATCTTGTAAATCTTCAACAAAAGAGAGCTAAAGAACGAGAGGAAGAACAGAAAAAGGGAATAATTAGAACGCATTATACAATAAAAACAGAGAAAACATTGACTATTATATTTGTTTTTGGAATTTTATTTACAGGAGGTTGTACTGTAGCAAGTGCTATCCAACAGGATGATATATTTCCTCCCTTGGTATTTGGCATTGCATTTGTTGTGTTTTTTATAGGCTCATTGAATATGATTATGTGGAAACTGGAAGTGGATGAAGATGAAATCACATGGCGTTCAACTTTTGGCAGAAAGAGAACTTTTCACTTTGAAGATATTACCTATTGCGAGAGAAAGAAAGGTTCTATGCGTGTATATGTAAATGGAGAAAAATTATTTACCATTGATAGTAATATTGACAAAGAAGAATTTATGGAGGACATAAAAAGAAGAAGAATCCCTGTAAAATCTTACTGGGCAAATCAGCATAAGAAAAATCGTAAATGACATAGATTTTATAACAGTACGATGTTAGACAACTGAATATGACCGTCAAGGTCAGATGAAGAAACCGATGTATTGAGCGTAAAGCGATCATGCGTCGGTTTTTCTTATTTCATGAGCTGACAGAATTCCGACTGTATATCACCCGTGAGGAAAGTATCGGTGACTATGGATTTTGCATAAATGCGCGTTACAAGGCTTGAACAGGAACTCTGCACACAAATTTTTTCTTTCATTCGTTAAGTTGATGAAGTATAATGAAAAATAAGATAAAGTTAATTCTTGGAGGTGTTATTCATGTTTGGTTTTAAGAAAAATGAAAAGCCAACGCTCATTATTGAAGCAAAAGATCTAATGGAAATTATCAAGTCTGATTATGATAATGATATGGCTTTTACTCTTATTGAGTTTTCCTATAATGAGAAAAAATATGTGATGGGTTCCTGTGTTTTACCTGCTAACGCAGAGGAATGTAAAGAAAATATATCTTTTATATTTCAAGACAGAGTTTTTGAAAGTTTTGAGGAATTTCAAACTGCTATTATTATAGATAATAAAAACATCTTACAATTAGAAAAACCCCTTGAAATTTTAAGAGCAGGAATTATTGATAATGAGCCTATGCTGAAAACGCCATGGGGAGATAAAAGATTAGCTGATAAAGCTGTTAATAAATAGCGTGTCGCTTTGAAAGGAGTACAAATTTATGGCATTATTGATGTTTAGAACTTTTGGAGTGATTATAGTATCATTTATAGTCTTAATTATGTATGTTTTGCATAGAAAGAAAAATGGGAAGTTTATAAAACGAAAGGCTGTCAATGAAGAAGAAAAAATAAAATATCAAAAATGGGAAAAAATAATCAATGTGATGGCAGTTGTTGGGTTATTGATTCTCGGTATATTTATAACTGTTCCTTGTTGCTTGGATATACCTTATTTACTATCTAACAATTTAGTTGAAGTTACCGGAGAAGTTACACAAGGTGCAATGTCAGGAGAAAACTCTAATAGTGAAAGAAGAATACATATTAGAGATGAGAAAACTGGAGAAGAACATTCATTAAAATATTGGGGAACAGGTAGCGATTTAGGAGATAAGATAACTGTAAGGTATTTACCACACACAGAATATGGGTATGTAGTTGAATAGAATAAAAATAAATATCCTATTTTGTTTTGGGAAATTTGTAGATTACCTGTAATCTGCCACAACTGAATATGACCGTCAAGGTCAGATAAAGAAACCGATGTATTGAGCGTAAAGCGATCATGCGTCGGTTTTTCTTATTTCATGAGCTGACAGAATTCCGACTGTATATCGCCTGTGAGGAAAGTATCGGAGACTATGGATTTTGCGGAAATGTGCGTTATAGGTAAGTAAAAAACTACTTGATAGAGCGTGAATTGAATTGTTCATATCGGTATGATATAATTTACTGAAATGAAGCAAGAAGGTGGACTTTTGTATGAAAAAATTTTTGAAAATATTGCTAATCATTGTAGGAATAGTTTTTTTGATTTTTGCAGCGCTGATATGTATTGGACTGTTTGTTGATTATGATGACCATATTGAAAATGGTCGCTATACTTATGTTCCGGAAGATGACAATAAAGACAATGCATATGTCGAATTCAATTTGAGTGATTACGATAAAAAGGATTCTGAACTCATATATTATAGTTCTGTCGAAGAAGCTATTTTGAATTCTCCTTTGAATGCTGAAAATGAAGAATTTTCTGTTCCAGAAGATTTTCTTAATCATGTTGATGAAATATTGCATATATGGAATGGCAAACAGTATGATACGATTTTCTATCGAGCAGGAAGTGATAACAATCCCGTTCAAGGTTTTGTGATGGCACGCTGCAAAAAACAGGTGGAGGAAGCAAGTGTACAATATGCATTTATGAATGCTACACCGGTTACAACTAAAGCGGATAGCATTCTTATATCTGATATTACAGAACTAATTCGTTCATCTTTAAAATTAAGTGATTTTCAACAGGACTTGAATCCAAATTATCCAGATACCAGATTTGTTTTTGGCTATGCACATGATAAGGAAATTTACTCATTAGAAGTAGAAGGTCAAAAGCCAGATGGTGTTATTGAAATCAATGTATATGACAGAACGATGTATCTATGGTATTATGATGATTTAAAGAGCGACAAGAGAGGAAACAATCTAAGTTATTCAGTAGATGTGCCAGAGTAATTTTTTAAATTGGCTAATCTGCCACAACTGAATATGACCGTCAAGGTCAGATGAAGAAACCGATGTATTGAGCGTAAAGCGATCATGCGTCGGTTTTTCTTTTTGCAAAATAGTCCGGTGGACTGTTTTGTAAAACCGAAGGAACTGACAGAGCTTGGGACGGGGCGAAGTCAGTTTGTTCGGGCGGGAGTACAGAGGGTGCAACCCTTTGTGCATGGGTACAGGGAATGCAATACCCCTGTGCAGGTCAAGGGCGGCAGCCTTGCCCAGTTAAGTGGCGCTTCGCCACTTAATACTGGGTATTACTTGACGCAGAAAGCCGCAAGGAATCAGCTTCGCTGCCCTTCTCCCCTGTCGGGGAAATCAAAAAGAAAAGGAGGAACTCATGTGAAATTAACAAGACACAATGGACGAGCCGGAAAGAATGGCGTTTATAACCCGAAGCACAATGACCGCAGTTTTGACATTGCCAACAGCGAACACATTGACGAAGAACGAGCCAAACAAAATCTCTATTGGGACTGTTACAATGGCTTTCGCAATTTCAAAAATCCCGAAAAGGAAAATGAGCTGTCTGCCACTTTTGAAGATGTGGAACAGCTTTTTTATCGTCAGCGGTATCATGATTTTGTAACAGGACAGAATGAAAGAAATGTGAAGAACCGACACCCTGAAAGAAATAAGGAAACTGGAGATTTACTCAAAAGCAAAAAGACCTGTCCAGAGGAAACGGTCTATCAGATTGGAACGCTTGACAATCATGTTCCGCCGGAATTGCTCATTGAGATCGTCACAGAATTTATGGAAATCGCAAATGAGCGTTTCGGCTCTCATGTCCATATCCTGAATTGGGCGCTGCACTTGGATGAAAGCACCCCTCATATTCACGAGCGTCATGTGTTCGACTGTGAAAATCAATATGGAGAGATTGCCCCACAACAGGAAAAGGCTTTGGAAGCATTGGGGTTTGAACTGCCGGAACCGGAGAAGCCAGTCGGAAGAAAAAACAACCGCAAGATGACTTTCGATTCAGCTTGCCGAGTGCTGCTGTTTGATGTGGCGAAAAAGCATGGCTTACAACTGGAAGAAGAACCGGAATATGGTGGTCGTGCATATCTGGAAAAACAGGACTATATTCTTTTCAAGCAAAAGGAGCAACTGGCAGCACAGGAGCAAAAGTTGGAAGAACTCACGATGAAGATTGAAGATGTGGAAGCTTTGGTGGACGAGGTTGCCGATATTGCCTATGACAAGGCGGTTGAGGTCGTTGCTGATACTGTAAAACTGGAAACGCACAAGGAGGATATTAAGCTGGTGGAGCAGTCTAAGGCGTGGGTTCTCTCCCCTGAGCGTAAGGCTTCAAAGAAAGAAGTTGAGTATGCAGTGAAACGATTGGATGGCGTGATTGGCAGAATCACAAATGCTATGAAATCAACTATTCAGAAAATCCAAACTACGCTGATGAAACCGGAGGTCAAAAAAGCCGGAACGGAGCAAATCAAGAAGAAAGCCAAAAGTTCCATTATAGAGCAGTTGAGCCGCAAGAAGAAGGAAATGGCAGAGCGTGAAGTCAGCCGGACAATTCCGGCGAAAAGCAAAAAACAGGATATGGAACTTTAAGGCACTTGCTATTTTCGTTTTGAAAATGACAGGTGCTTTTTTTCGTTTCTGGAAAGGAGTCACATGAATGTATTTGAAGTTGTAAAAGAAAATGTTACTGCCCGACAAGCCGCAGAAGCCTATGGCTTGAAAGTGGGTCGCACTGGTATGGCGTGCTGTCCGTTTCACTCGGATAAGTCCCCCAGTATGAAGCTGGATGAACGCTATTACTGTTTTGGCTGCGGAGCAACTGGAGACGCTGTTGATCTGACAGCGAAGCTATTCGGTATCGGGCTGAGGGAAGCTGCTGTCAAACTTGCTGAAGATTTTGGTCTTAACTATGACAGCCGACAAAAGCCCAGTATTCGCCCTCGTATTCGTGAGCCGACACCGGAACAGAAGTATCAAAAAGAAGAAAATCATTGCTACAAGGTGCTGACGGATTATTTTCATCTTCTTAGAGAATGGGAAAAGAAATACGCTCCTAAACAGCCGGATGAGGAATGGAATCCCCTGTTTGCAGAAGCACTGTATAAGAAGAACTATATCGAATATCTACTTGATATTCTTCTGTATGGTTCATTGGAGGAACGAAAAGCACTTGTGGCAGAACAGAGAAAGGAGGTGTTAAAACTTGAACAGCGAATTGCAGAACTGTCAGCAGACAGAACCATGCACAGTAGAAGAAATCCGAAACAGCTTAGAGCAGAGCGAGAAAGGTAAGGTTTATAATACTGCCGCAAATTATAAGCGTGTTCTGCAATATGACCCACTTTTGAAAGGGGCTATCCGAAAAAATCTTCTGACCGAAAGAATCGACATTGTGAAGCCCCTCGGTTGGTATCGTGACAGCCCGACATTGACGGATGTGGATGTGAAATATCTGCTCCTATATTTTGAAGAAAACTATGGATTGACCGTAGAGAAGAAAATCATAGACGCAGTTGCGGTTATTGCCAATGAAAATCGTTACCACCCTGTCTGTGATTTTCTCAATGCCTTGCAATGGGACGGAACAGAACGCATACGCTTCTGTCTGCACCGCTTTCTCGGTTCTGATACAGATGATTACACCTATGAAGCATTGAAGTTGTTTCTGCTGGGTGCTATCTCACGAGCTTTTAAGCCGGGGTGCAAATTTGAGGTTATGCTCTGTCTTGTGGGCGGTCAGGGAGCCGGAAAGTCCTCTTTCTTCCGTTTGCTTGCGGTCAATGATGACTGGTTCTCTGATGACTTGAAAAAGCTGGATGATGAAAATGTGTACCGCAAAATGCAGGGGCATTGGATTATTGAAATGTCGGAAATGATTGCAACCGCCAACGCTAAGAGCATTGAAGAAATCAAGTCCTTTCTGAGCCGCCAAAAGGAAACCTATAAGATACCCTATGAAACACATCCGGCAGACAGAAAAAGACAATGTGTGTTTGGAGGTTCTTCTAATACCCTTGACTTTCTTCCCCTTGACCGAACAGGCAACCGCCGCTTCGTTCCGGTTATGGTCTATCCTGAAAGGGCTGAGGTTCATATTTTGGCAGATGAACAGGCTTCCAGAGAGTATATCAATCAGATGTGGGCAGAAGCTATGGAGATTTACAGAAGTGGCAATTTCCGTCTGAGATTCAGTCCGGCTATGAACGCTTATCTGAAAGCCCACCAAAAGGACTTTATGCCGGAGGACACAAAGGCAGGACAGATTTTAGACTATTTGGAACGCTATTCCGGCAGCATAGTCTGCTCTAAGCAGCTTTACAAGGAAGCACTGGGGCATGATTATGACGAACCGAAACAATGGGAGCTGCGAGAGATCAACGACATTATGAATAACGCTGTCACAGGCTGGAGGGCGTTCAGCAATCCGAGGTATTTTCCAGAGCCTTACCGCCGACAAAAGGGCTGGGAGCGTATCAGGAATGACAACGAGCCTGACAACAGCATGGATGGTTTTCAAGAAATCCCGACAGAGGAAATGGAACAGTTAGGACTTCCGGAAGAATGGTTGAAGCAAAAATAAAAGCCCGTTGTCGCTTCGGTTGTCGAGCCGGTTGTCGGTCTGGTTGTCGGGCAAAAATCCCGAAAGCCTTGATATTGCGGCACTTTTCCCTCTCTGACAACCATGACAACCAATATTATAAAGAAAAAGGAAATAGTAAAAAGATAGTATCGCCCGATAAAGAAAAAAGGTTTTCTGATGTCCGTTGTCGGAACTTCGTTGTCAGACCTTTCCTTGTCGGGCTTTTTCATTCAAGGAGGAATATCGTATGACAAATATTGTGAACAGTACACTACCCACCCCAAATAACCATTCGGAGAAAAACAAACCGGATGGAGTTTTTGTGATTAAGCAAGGCAAAACAAATTATAAAGTCAAAGTGTTTTTTGACCATAGTAGCGGTTTGACTGCGGAGGACAGGTTGAAACGCATTATTCAGGCAGAAGCAGAGAGAGAATCTGCGTAAGTAATATGAAAAATATCCACGCACCCCCTTGACAAAAGCTTTCAGATTTTTCTATCCTTATTTAAGATGCATATTAAAAAAGCTGTTCAGCTTTTCAAAAGGAATGACATCTAAATTGTCATAAAGATCAACATGGCTCGCTCCCGGAATGATAAGCAGTTCTTTATTATCTCCGGCCATTTTTTCATAAGCTCCCTCACTGAAGTAACGGGAATGCGCTTTTTCTCCATGTACCAGTAGAACCGCAGACCGAATTTCAGCGGCATACTGCAAAATTGGCATATTCATAAAGGACAGAGGAGAGGTCACATTCCATCCGTTGTTGGAATTAAGAGAACGAGGATGATAACCACGCTCGGTTTTATAGTAAGCATAATAATCTTTTACAAACTGTGGGGCATTGTCCGGCAAAGGATCGATGACACCGCCTGCAAGGGCATAACTGCCATTTTTATAATCCTCAGTACGCTGGGTATTCATTGCCAGTTTTTTGGCGAAACGAGCCTCGGGTGTGTTTTCATTGTCAAAATAACCGTTGGCATTTACACGGGTCATATCGTACATGGTCATTGCCGCAGTTGCTTTGATACGGGTGTCCTGTGCAGCAGCGTTGATTGCCATACCGCCCCAGCCGCAGATACCGATGATACCAATTCTGTCTGTGTCAACATTCTCCTGTACGGACAAAAAATCCACAGCCGCACAGAAATCTTCCGTATTGATGTCCGGAGAAGCCACATAACGAGGACTACCACCGCTTTCGCCTGTAAAGGACGGGTCAAAAGCAACGGTCAAAAATCCGTACTCTGCCATTTTTTGAGCATATAGACCGGAGGATTGCTCCTTGACCGCACCGAACGGACCGCTGACGGCAATAGCGGGAAGCTTGCCCACCACACTTTTTGGCGTGTACATATCCGCCGCCAGTGTGATGCCGTAGCGGTTATGGAAAGTCACTTTTTTGTGATCCACCTTGTCGCTTTTCGGGAACACCTTGTCCCATTCTTGTGTTAAATTTAATTTTTCCATGATGGTAATATCTCCTTAGTTCTCGTCTAAAATTTCAATTTTATCAAGCCAGTCTGTAACTGCTGTTAATGCTTCATCCTGCGAATTTTGTGCCACAGAACCTCTTATTTCTAATCCATCCAAAACATCTGCACCTGTGCAGATTTCAGCAATGCTGCTGTCGGTGGAAGAAAGACCACTGCCTTCGTGGGTACAGAACGGAATGATTGTCTTTCCCGAAAAATCATAACTCTCAAGAAATGTGTAGACTGCCATCGGCATGTCGCTCCACCAAATCGGGTAACCGAGAAAGATAACATCATAATCTTCCATGCTTTCCACGGTAGCTGACAGTTCGGGACGAGCATCTTCTTCCTGCTCCTGCCTTGCGGTTTCTGTACAAGCTTCGTATTCATCGGGATATGGCACAACGGTGCTGATTTCGAATAGGTCAGCATCGACCTGTTCTGCAATCATATCTGCTATTATGTGAGTGTTTCCTTTTTCAATATGCCCGACACCATAATTTTCACCAGTGCGGGAAAAGTATGCTACTAGAACTTTCATAGTCTCTGTATCTCCATTCTCATCTTGTTGTGTGCTGCTACTTTCTTCTTTTGCGGCATTACTTTCTTCTGAAACGGTATACCCGGTAGTTTCTGTTGTTTCGGCATTTTGACTGCTATTGCAGGCAGATAAGGCAAAACACATGAAAAGTATGAGTAACAACGATATAACTTTTTTCATAATCCATGTTAGCCATTGCAATCTTTCTGTATAACTGCTATACTAATGATAAAACCTAAACCTAACTTTAGGTCAAGAGGTTTGCAAAATAAATTTGTTAACTTTTTGTGGAGGCATACATGTATACGATTGGACAGGTTTCGGAAATGTTTGGACTTCCGATTTCAACTTTGCGCTATTATGACAAGCAGGGGCTTTTTCCGGGAATGGAAAGAATTTCCGGCATCCGTAAATTCAGTGAGAAAGAGATTGAAACATTACGTGTAATTGAGTGCCTGAAACGCTCCGGTCTGGAAATCAAGGATATTAAACAGTTTATGGACTGGTGTGTGGAGGGAGTAGCTACTTATCCTCAACGAAAAGAACTGTTTGAGAAGCAAAAGAAAACAGTGGAAGCTGAAATTGAACATTTAAGTCGTGTGTTGGATATGATTAAATTCAAGCGCTGGTATTATGAACAAGCCATGCAGGATGGCAACGAAGATCGGGTACATAGTATGATACCGGATAAGTTGCCGGAGGATATTCAAAAGATGTACGATCACGCACATAAAGAATAAAGAAATGCTGCATATTTGCCCTTTAGAGACAAATATACGGCATTATTAGTATTCAAATGGAATGAAGTTTTAGTTTGTGGATATAGAAAATGCCCTCCCGGCCATCATGGTCGAGAGGGTTTCGTGCATTTACGGGATTACCCTCCAATATCAATTTTCAGTCCGGACTTAAGCTCCACAGTGAAGTGGTCCTCCCAGACAATGATCCGCTCAAGCCAGCGCTTTACCAGGGCTTCGTCGAAAGCTTCCAGGTGTGCGGGCTGCTGCTTTATGAAATAGCGCACCACCTCTCTGCAAAATGGGTATAGAAAAAGCACCGTCCAAATAACCCTTGAACGATGCTCTGATAGTTAGCGGATTGTTGCTCAATCTTCTATCTCTTTATATTTTGTTTTATTGCAGTGGTCACTGCATCTATATTGAATGGCTTTGAAATGTGTCCGTTCATTCCAGAATCCAAGGATGCCTGTACATCTTCCTTGAAAGCATTTGCAGATTGTGCGATGATTGGAATTTTCGCAGCGTCTGGGCGCTCCTTGCTCATTGCACGAATTGCCCTTGCCGCCTGATGCCCATTCATTTTAGGCATCAGGACATCCATTAGAATCACATCATATGTGTCTGCTGGATTGTTGGCAAAACAAGCAACTGCGTCCTGTCCGTCTACTGCACGAGTTACATGCATACCTGCTTCTTCGAGCAGCGTGATTGCCAATTCCGCATTCAGCTCATTATCTTCTGCGAGAAGAACCTTTACTCCATTAAGGCTGACATTCTGTATCAGATTCAGCTCAGGTATCTGTTTTGGGTCTGCAAGTTCCATAGGAATTTCTACTGTAAAAGACGAACCACACCCTTTCTTGCTGTGAACCGTAATTGTACCGCCCATCAGTTCTACATATTGCTTGGAAATTGCCATTCCAAGCCCCGTTCCGGCATAATGGGTTCGTGCGCCGTTATCCTCCTGTGAAAAGGGTTCAAACAGCCTTTTTTGAAATTCTTCACTCATACCAATGCCATTGTCTTTTACCGCATAACTGCTTACAATATGCCGTTCGTCTATGCCCGGTTTGATACTAATTTCAAAAGTAATCGTTCCGCCATCTTTTGTAAACTTGACCGAATTGCTCAGAAGATTCGTCAATATCTCACGAATTTTTGTTGCATCCGTCAGAACATAAAGTTCTTTGGGGATGTTGCGATGTATCTCAAATGTTAAATCACGATTCAGTAGGAGTCCATCCACGATAGCAATCACATTATCTATTAGGACAGGCAAATTCTCCGGCTCAGGTGAGAAGCTTACCTTTCCGTTCTCGATACGGCTAAGATCCAGTACATTATTCAATAACAACAGCAGATGCTCTGAACTTATTTTTACCTTTTGCAGACTATCGTGAATTTCAGATACATTTGTCTGGTTCAGTGCAATGTCCGTAAATCCGATAATAGCATTCATAGGTGATCGAATATCATGTGACATGTTAAGTAAGAAGGATGATTTTGCTCTGTTTGCGGTCTCTGCTTTTTCCGCAGCCTCGCGCAACAAAATCGTCTGTTCAATTTCATCTTCTCTTTTTCTTTTGTAGCCGATAAAGCAGACAGCACAAAGCAAAAACAGCACACATCCTGCCATAGCTCCAACATAAACGGATGCTCTTCTTGTTCGCTCTACAAGCCCATTCACAGACTGCATATCCATTTCAATGCATAAAGCACCAACTATTTCATCCGAATCGCCCGTTATAGGATAACAGGCTGTGAAAATAGGACCCCATGTCGTATCAACAATGTTCTGCGAATACACCGTTTCTCCTGAAAGAGCCTTGTTAATATACGGAATCATTTCATCCTCAATATAGTCTCCCGGATGTCTGACATCTCCTGCGTTGGGATCCAGACCGTCCACCACATAGATCAGCCTGTTTTCTTCATTTCGGGTGGCGGTGTATAAATATCTGGTTGAATTCAGCGTTCGAATTTCATTTAGAAACGAGGAAACCTCGTGATACATTTCTGTATTTTCATCAGATTGATGGCGGAGCGTGGCAAATTCTTCTCTTCCGATTTTTTTATTTACCAATTTATGAATTGCATCTGCATTTTCCATATCACGTTTGAGTTCCGTTTCAAGGGCGATATCTGTATACGATTTTTGCAGAATATATGTATATGCTGATGCCAACAATGTGATTGAAAGCGTCAAAATTGCAAATAAACCTATGGAAAACTTGGTAAATCTCTGCTTTAACTCTTGGATGTCTTTGACTGACTTCTTGTCTGCTTGTGTTTTCATTCAATTTGACTCCACTTTTTATTTCATAGAAATATGTGGAAGGGGCTGATGTAAATACCGCATCTGCAGAGCGTGCATTTTTCCATCAGCTGATTCGCTTTTCAGATTTATCCTTTAATTGTTTCCTTATCCGTTCGGATGTTCAGATTTGTTGCTGACATACGCACAACCTCCACATGGCTTACAGTATACTCACATACTCGTGTCACGTCAATATAGTGTCATTATATGAGCTGTGAACTTTCTGTGAAAAGGCATCCATGTCAGATTGCGTAGCCATCTGCGAATAGCCTTTATATTCATCAGAAGGGTGATCCCTCTGGGATGGGGATTTATCCGTGGATATGCGGCTTTGCGGTATGAGAAGGTTTATTTTTTTGTTTGGGGTTTCAAACTTTTATGTGACAAACATAACTGTCTGTGTTATTATAAAAATGATATAAGCGAAAATGACTTTTGCGGAAACGAAAGTATCTTTATATTTTTTTATCCGTATACTTCCCATGATGGGGATAAATACTTGCAAAGTTGATTACTAATATTTTTTCATTATTACAGGTACAATAAGAACATGTAATAGCGGAAATGAGGTATAGTTACTTGCAGGTAGAGAAGTATATTGCGGATAAAATAACATCTTTATGTGAAAAGCGTGATATCAGTAAATACAGATTATCGCAGCTGTCGGGAATTTCCCAGTCGTCACTGGGAAGGATCATGGCGCAGGAAAACCTGCCGTCGCTGATCACACTTGAAAAAATATGTGCAGCTTTGGGCGTGACATTATCGCAGTTTTTTCAGGAAGGTAATTCAGAGAATCTGACAGAAAAACAGAAAGAAGTTCTAGGGATATGGAACAATCTGAATGCAAATGAGCAGGAAACAGTAATGTCAATGCTTCGTGGACTTCGGAAGTAGAAGAACAGTTCGAGTATATATATCGGCTGTTCTTTTTTTGTTTTCAGGTGTTAAAACGGTAATGTTTTTCTTGTGTACAGTAGAGCGCTATAGTATAATAAAACCAGTTTTTTGCATAAGTTTAAAAGCTATAATAAGGAAATCGGCAAACCAGATGAAAGTCTGGGACGCAAAGCTACAGGGCCTGTAAAATGGCAGCCAGTTGCATAAAATGAGGTGCACTGTCTGTCTGACAGTGCTTTTTTGTGGTGTTATTTCATAGGCGTAACTATAATGACTTTATCAGGAAAGAAAGAGGTAAAGTATGAAAAAGGCAAAACATTGTCTGATAGCAGTGGTGTCAGGTGTACTTGTAGCAACTGCTGTCTTGTCTGGATGTGGACAGTCAAAGAAAGAAGTATCTAAAAATGATGATCATCTTACCGTTTATCTGTGGGAAAATCGTTTGATGAAAAATATTGCACCCTATATCCATGAACAGTTTCCTGATCAGGATATTGAATTTATTATTGGGAACAATGATACCGATTTATACAGTTATTTTAAAGAACATGATGAATTACCGGATATCATAACAGTACGTCGATTTTCCGGAACAGATGCACAGGACTTACAGCCTTATCTTATGGATTTTGCTTCTTATGATGTTGTTTCTAAGTATTATTCCTATGCGGTGCAATATTATAAGAATGCGGAGGATGAAATCCAGTGGCTGCCAATCTGTGGTATTCCTCAGACGATCATTGCCAACAAAACACTGTTTGATCAGTATGGCGTAAAGATTCCAGAAAATTATGAGGAATATGTACAGGCCTGTCAGCAGTTTTATGATAAGGGCATAAAACCGTATTCCATGGATCTTGGGGAAGACTGGTCTAATAATGAAATCATCCAGGCGGCGGCAATCGGTGAGTTTACAAGCCTGGATGGTATTGAATGGCGAAACGGTGCAGAGACTGCAGCGGATGAAGTGAAGTTTGATGATATATTATGGAAACGTATTTTTTCAGAAACCAGTCAGTTTCTTAAGGACTCGCATTTTGGCAAAGAAGATATCAATATTGACATCAATACAGGAACCCAGATGTTTGTCGAGGGAAAATCAGCAATGTTTCATGGACATCCGACGGTTATGCAGCAGCTGCAGAAACAGATGGATGCGGAGCTGCTCCGTATTCCTTACTTTTCACAGACATCGGATGAATCCTATGTGTACATGACTCCGTCATTAAACATTGCATTTAACAAAAACCTGGAAAAAGACCGGGAGAAACTGGATACTGCACTGGATGTGCTGGATTGTATGATTTCAGAAGAGGGGCAAAAGCTGATTGCGGATGGAAGCGGTGTTATTTCATTGAATACAGACGTTCCAACCATGATGCAGGATGTACCTGGACTGGAAGAGGAAATTAAAAATAATGCTGTTTATATCCGATATTCCGCTCAAAAATCATTTGATGCAAGTCTTGAGGCTGTTCACGGATTACTGTCAGGGGAAATGGATGAAACGCAGGCTTATGATACTTTGCGCAGTGTAATGAATCGTAAAGCTCCAGAAGAAAAAGCAACGGTGAATTTTGAAAATGAATATTCCATTTCACTGAACGATAGAAATGGCCGTGATGCAGCATCTTCCATTTTAACTACGATCAGAGAAGAAAATGATGCACAGCTGGCTCTGGCACCATATTATTATTTCACTTCTTCTATATATAAAGGAGAATGCACCAATAGCCGGGTTGGCATGATGACAGCAAAGAGTTCAGATACAGCATTATATTTTACAAAAATTAGTGGTAAACAGGTTTGTGAACTCGTGGAAAATTATTTCACCGATGCGGATGAGAATTTTTATGTAACCAATAAATACGAATTACCAATTGCATCCGGTATGAAAATGATCGTCAATCAAGAGGAAAGTGGATTTTCATTAAAGGACTTGACAGTTAATGATAAGAAAATAGACAAAGAAAAGGAATACTCGATTCTTCTTACAGACACCACAATGTCTGTTTTGAAAAAAATAAATCCGAAATGTGAGATTGAGCAGCTTAAAGATACAACATTATCAAGTGCATGGATCGAAGCAATGTCAAAAGGACAGCAGCCGTCAGCACCGGAAGATTATATAGAGGTTGAACAGTAAAAGTGGAGATAGAACAAACGGTAAATAAAAGAAAAAAAATAACAAGGCTGTTGCTTATACTACTTATTATTCTTTTAAGCGTAGTTTGTATAAAGTATCTTATAAGTAAGTCTAGCAAGTATATCAGTGAAAATGGAAAAAGCAGTATGGGAGCTGTTGTTGAACAGATGCAGCAGACCTATGATCTTCAAGTGAGTGGGTACTACAGCCAGCTGCAGTTGGTTGAGGAATTTTTACTTCATGAGAGGGAGCTGTCTCTTGAAACGGATGTGAACAAAAGTTTCTTTGAAGCATGGGAAAAAGAATTGAAAAGTACACTTATATTCCTTCAGGAAAATGGTCAGGCAATATCAGCAGGTGGAACAAAAATGCGGATTGATATGCCAAGTAAACTTCTGCTGGATTTAAAGAACGGATACAATATTGGAAAACTGGTGCGTCTTGATTATGCTCAGAAGAAAAAAGACGGTTATCTGGTTGCGATTCCATGTCAGGAATATACCATCAATGGGGAAACTTATACGGCAATTGGAGCTGTGTTTGATCATTCGAAACTGGATTCCATGTTAAAACTGAAAGGTTATGACGGGAAAGCATATTTGTTCATGCTGGATAATGACGGAAATATTACATATACGAACCAGAGTGGTGATAAATACCTGCGTAATTATTCTCTGTTAAAACATTTAAAAGGAGAACAGGCTATTACAGAAGAAGAGGCTGATTTGTTCAAAAAGAAGTTTGATAACAGAGAATCCGGAGTTGCACTTTTGGGAAAACAGAACCCCTATTATCTGGGGTATTGCCCGATAGAAAGCAACAACACCATTTTGGTATGTATTGTGGAAAGGGGAGTTGTTGACAATGTGCTGAGGGATTACCAGAAAACGGTGTTGTTTACAACAATACTCATGGCAGGTTATATATTTTTACTTTTTGCCGGATTATTCTACAGTATTTCCAGACTTAGTCTTGCAGATCAAAAAGCAGAATATGAAAAAAGAAATAATGAACTTCATTTACAAACAATGAAGGAAATGGAAGTAGTCAATCAAAAACTGAAAAAGGCAAAGAACGTTGCAACAGAGGCTTTGCAGACAGCTGAAAATGCAAATAAGGCGAAAACGGATTTCCTGTCTAATATGTCACATGATATTCGTACACCTATGAATGCAATCATTGGTATCACATCTTTGATCAGACATGATGCAGGTAATAAAGCAAAAGTTATAGAGTATGCAGAAAAAATAGACATTTCATCACAGCACCTGTTAGGAATTATCAATGATGTTCTGGATATGAGCAAGATTGAGGCAGGAAAAACAGTCTTCAAGTATTCTGACTTTTCTATTCTGGATCTTGTACAGGAACTTGACACTATATTTCATACTCAAATATATGAAAAGCAGCAGACCCTTACAATCATAAAAGAAAATATTCAGCATGAGTGGGTGAATGCGGATCAGGTTCACCTGATGCAGATTTTCAGCAACCTGCTTTCCAATGCAGTGAAGTATACCCAGGAAGGTGGGGAAATTCAGTTCTTTGTAGAAGAATGTGAGACAAAGTCATCTGTCTATGCAAAGTACCGTTTCTTAGTTAGCGATAATGGTATGGGAATGTCGGCAGATTTCAAGGATACAATTTTTGATGCGTTTACCCGTGCGGAAAGTTCCCTTACAAATAAAATACAGGGAACCGGACTTGGAATGGCGATTACTAAGAATCTGGTTGAGGCAATGGGAGGTACCATTGATGTGGAGAGTGAATTGGGACAGGGAAGCTGTTTTGAGGTTCTCTTGGATCTGAAAATTGCAGAGGATAGAACGGTTGCTCTGGCGGCACAAGAAGAAACAGATGAGCAGGATGGAAATATTCTGCAGGGAATGAAATTCCTGTGTGCAGAGGATAATGAGTTGAACGCGGAGATCCTGATAGAACTGTTAAAAATTGAAGGTGCGGAATGTACCATTTGTGAAAATGGCGAAGAGATTTTGGAAGCATTTGAACAGTCTGCTCCAGGTGATTATGACATGATTCTGATGGATGTGCAGATGCCTGTTATGAATGGTTATGATGCAACGAAGGCAATCCGCAGAAGCTCCCATGAAGCGGCAAAGAAGATTCCAATCATTGCAATGTCTGCCAATGCATTCTCGGAGGACATTCAGAATTCTTTGGCAGCCGGTATGAATGCACATATTTCAAAACCGGTTGAGATGAAGGTGCTGGAAAAGACGATCAGAAGCATAAAATCTGGTGGGGGGGGGTACCGAACCGCAGGTCACTGAACAGTGACAAATGGATTTGATGCGACAGTGCAATTTTATTAAACCAGGAGGTTGACCAGGAGATTTAATATGATTTCGAGAGCTAAGAAATATGTGGCAGTGTTACTGACTTTTGTATGCGTGTGTATGATATTTTCTCCCCAGACTGCATATGCAGCCGAGGACAGTTCGCAGCATGAAACTGTCAAAGTCGGTTTCTTTGCCATGGATGGTTATCATGTGATGGATGAAGAAGGCAACCGCAGTGGGTATGGCTATGATTTTCTTCGGCTGATGGCCCGTTATTGGGATGTAGATTACGAATATGTCGGATATGATAAGAGCTGGGATGATATGCAGCAGATGCTTGAAGATGGCGAGATCGACATGGTAACATCTGCCCGCAAAACACCGGACAGAGAAGAAAAGTTTGATTTTTCACGTCCCATCGGAACCAATTATGGGATGCTGACCGTCCTCAGTGACAACAGCACGATTGTGGACGGCAATTACAGCACTTACAACGGTATGCGTGTGGCGCTTTTGAACGGAAACACCCGGAATGAAGAGTTTGCGGATTTTGCAGACAACAAAGGATTTACATATGTTCCATCTTATTTTGATACGACCGCAGAAATGAAGGAAGCCCTTCAGAGCGAAAAAGTTGATGCGATTGTTACCAGTTCTCTGAGAAAAACAAACAATGAGCGAATCGTGGATAAATTTGGCAGCAGCGATTTCTATGTCATTGTTAAAAAAGGTAATACAGAATTGCTGAATGAGATCAATTATGCAATCGACCAGATGAATGCAGTTGAGGGTGACTGGAAAACGACACTTTATAATAAAAATTATGAAAGCATCGAAACTAAGAATCTGGAATATACGGAGAAAGAAAAAAGTATTATTTCACAGTATACCAAGGACAACCCGCTTCATGTTCTGTGTGATCCGACCCGTTATCCATATTCTTATAATGAAAATGGTGAGATGAAGGGTATTATCCCGGATTACTTCCGGAAAATTGCAGACTATGCCGGGATTTCCTATGAGTTTCTTACACCTGCCACCAGAGATGAGTATATTGCTTATCAGAAAAATACGGAAACCACAGATATGAGCATCGATGCACGCCTGGAAACAGATAACTATGCTGAAACGAAAAAATGGGGGATTACTGCACCTTTCATTACGATGCAGCTGGCAAGGGTGACACGGCGTGACTTTGATGGAAAAATTAATGTTGTTGCTACTGTTGACCAGACAGCATCAAAGTCAATTGAAGATGCAATGGCACCCGGTGCAGAAAAGCTGATGTGCAGTACCCGACAGGAAATGATGGAAGCTGTCCGTAAGGGTAAAGCAGATGCTACCTTCGTCTACTATTACATGGCACAGGCGTTTGTGAACAGTGACACTACGGGCACCATGACATATACTCTGCTGGAGCAGCCTACATTCACCTACCGCATGGTAATTTCATCAACTGAGAACCATGCGCTGGCTGGTATTCTGACGAAAGCAATGTATGCCATGCCACAATATCTTATTGAAGATCTTGCAGCACAGTATACTACACACAAAGCAACAGAGCTGACATTTGTTGACTGGATCCGTCTGCATCCTGCTGTTACTGTTTGGGTTCTTCTTATTTTTGGATGGCTGCTGACTGCTATGGCTGTGATAATGGTGCGTCTCAGTGCAAGAAAAAAAGCGCAGAAGGCGGCCCAGGAGAAAGCTGAGGAAATGGCGGAATTGGCAGAGCATGCACAGGCTGCAACCAAGGCAAAAACAGCATTTCTGTCACATATGTCCCATGATATGAGGACACCGATGAATGCAATCATAGGATTTACTGGTATTGCAATGAAAAACAATCCGTCAGACGAGGTGAAAAATTGTCTGGAAAAGATTGACGAAAGCTCAGAGCATTTACTGTCGCTGCTCAATGATGTATTAGATCTGACCCGCATCGAAAGTGGAAAAGTGAAATACAATCCGGTACCGGCGGATGTGAAAAGCATTACAGATTCTGCATTGGATATTACAAAAGGCTTTCTTACGAACAGGGATATCAACTTTAAGATTCAGCGTGAAGAAGCAAAGATTCCAAATGTACTTGCGGATCCTGCACGCCTGCGTGATGTGCTGGTCAATATTCTGAGCAATGCCGTAAAATACACTCCGGATGGAGGGACGATTACATTTGAAGCCCGGTGTCTGGAAAAGGGCGGGGATGGATATATAAATATGCGTTACCGCATTTCGGATACTGGTATTGGCATGAGTGAGGAATTTACAAAAGAAGTTTTTGAGGAATTTGCACAGGAAGATTCCGATGTGAGAACGCAGTACCATGGAGTTGGACTGGGGATGGCTATCGTAAAGAAGTATGTAGATATGATGGGTGGAACCATTTCCGTGCAGAGTAAAAAGCATGAGGGAACCACATTTACTGTGGATATTCCTTTGGAAATTACAGATAAGGAATGTAATAAGTCAGACACAGGTATTTCTGAAAAGGTGAATCTTACAGGTGTGAATGTCCTTCTTGCAGAGGATAATGAACTGAATGCAGAGATTGCTGCCGTGCAGTTGGAAGAGTTCGGGATGAATGTAGAAAGAGTTGTGGATGGAAAGAATGCTGTTGAGATTTTCAGAAATCATCCGGAAGGCACATTTGATGTAATCCTGATGGATATCATGATGCCTGAAATGAATGGTTATGAAGCAGCAAAAGCAATCAGGGCAATGAATGACAGACCGGATGGAAAAAACATTCCTATTATAGCAATGACAGCTAATTCATTTGCAGAAGATGTTCAGGCATCACTGGATGCAGGAATGAACGCACATTTGTCAAAGCCGATTGTGATTGATGAAGTTATAAAAACGATTTTAAGGTATGTATATAATTGATTAGCAGAGGTTCATGAATTAGTGGAATACAATTGACAGGAGGACTAAAATATGACAATGCAAGAGTGTTACGAAGCTATTGGAGGAAACTATGAAGCTGTCTTGGGACGCCTTCACAGCGAAGCACTGATTCGGAGATTTGCATTAAAGTTCCTTGAAGATCAGAGTTATATACAGTTAAAACAGGCATTGGAAAATAAAAATTATGAAGATGCTTTTCGCGGTGCACACACACTGAAAGGGGTGTGTCAGAATCTTTCTTTTGACCGTCTGTATGAGGTTAGTCATGAGTTGACAGAACTTTTGAGAGATAGAACCGGAGAGCAGCCGGGGATACCGGAAGCAATGGAAAAAGTAACAGAAGTATATGAGATGACAATTGAAGAAATAAAGAAGGGGCTGTAGTATTAAGTGATGCGACATGACTTTCTGCCTTGAATCAAGTGCTTGGAACATCATAAAAATGAGTGGATAAAGGAAACAAAATGTCGATTCACCAATAATTGGCCAAAGCGAACGTGGGAAAACTCCACCGCTCCCAGCGCATGGCCGATTCGCTTCGGTGCTTCCGGCTCTGCTTCCATCTCCGGCTCATCCAGCAGCTCATATACCCGCTCCATGGAGGCCAGCGCCGATTGCAGAGAGTTTGTCATATAGGAAAGCTCTGTGATCGGTTCGCTGGACATGTTCATGTACTGGAAAAAGGCCTGGAACGTGCCGGGGGTCAGGCTGCCTTTCATAAGCATCCCACCGCCGAGGATCGCAATCCATGTGTCTGCCCTCCACGGCAATGTTGATCTTGTCGGCGGTGATGGTAGGGATCAGCAAAGCGCCTGCCGCATTCGCCAGCGTGACAAGTAGGATGAATACACACTTGCCGCAGCCTACGCATCGTTCCGCCTCCACGGCGGCGTAGCAGCCGCGGCGCACCCTGACAGCCCCCAGTGGACAGGTATTTTCACACACACCGCAGGCGACGCACCGCGTCTTATCTACGGCAGTCAGTTTCTTTGACAGCATAGCGTTCCTCCCTTAATCCTGCAAGGATTTGTAATAGAGCATACAGTGGCAAAATCCCTCGAAGCCGGGATCTGCAATTTGATCCTTAAACTCCTGGCACATACACTTGGTTGCCTCTGTGCGCTCCCTGCGGCAGGGACAGTATCCGTCGGTGCGCTTGAGTCCTTCTTTGATGGTATTGACAATCTCCGGATCGGGATTGAACTTGATTTTCATGTTCACCACCTCTTTCTTGTTTCATGATTGTGGCTTTATCATACCGCAGGGCAAAGCATTTTTCTGTGACGAAGTCACATTGATAAAAAAATCCGGTGCTCAAAAAGCACCGGGTTTTTGAAAGATGAATCACGCTTTCCACAGACTATGGAGGTTACAATAGGCGTAGACCGCTTCGACTTCATCGCCCTCGCAGAGAGCGAAGCAGACCTCCGGCTTTTCGCCGGGATGCAGTTCCTTGCGCTGATTGCCTTGCTTGGTCTGGAGAGATACCCATTCGATGTAGTGCTCCGGCAGCATAGGATGCTCCAAGGAGCCGACCTTGACATGGACGATGCCGTTTTCTACCGTCCAGACGGGAACATGCTTCTCCACGGCGGCGTCGGTGGTGCCGGGAACGATCTCGCTCATCGGCTCGCCGCAGCAGATGACAGGGACACCTGCGTCCTTAACTTTGGCAATGATGTTGCCGCAATGCTTGCAAATGTAAAACTTCTGCTCCATGATGATTCTCCTTTTCTTTCTTTAATAATTCTCCGCGTGAATTTCAAAGTAGCTCTGGGGATGATTGCAGGCAGGGCAGATCTCGGGCGCCTTCTCACCGATCACGATATGACCGCAGTTGCGGCACTCCCACACCTTGACTTCGCTCCTAGCAAAGACCTCTGCCATCTCCAGATTGTGCAGCAGGGCGCGGTAGCGCTCCTCGTGGTGCTTTTCAATGGCGGCGACCAGACGGAACCGCTGCGCCAGTTCATGAAAGCCTTCTTCATCGGCGGTTTTGGAAAAGCCGTCGTACATATCCGTCCACTCGTAGTTCTCGCCCTCAGCGGCAGAGAGAAGATTTTCAGAGGTATCGCCAATGCCGTTCAGTTCTTTGAACCACAGCTTGGCGTGTTCCTTTTCGTTGTCAGCGGTTTTAAGGAACAACGCCGCGATCTGCTCATGGGTCATGCGTATCGTGTCGGAGCCGGTACGCTCCGCTTCGGCAAGGAGAAACTCTGCCAGCCGCCGATCCAATCCCTTGAACATGATCTGCTGCATCGCCCACATCACATCAGAAAAGCGTGTCCATTTCGTGTTCGGTCAAGGATGACCAGAACGGAAGCTGTGTCAGTGTTCGTTCCATATCAATGGCAGCTATGCTTGCCGCAGCCGTGGTTACCGCAGGTGTGACCTTTCTCGCCGTGCTCATGGTCATGGTGATCACAATGAACATTGGGGTCATAGCCCAGATTTCCGCTGAGCAATGCGCTCACCGCTGCATCAGCGTCCCCGCTGACACCGCCGTAGAGCTTGATCCCCGCTTCGGCGAGTGCTGCCTGAGCACCGCCGCCGATGCCTCCGCAAATCAAAGCGTCCACGCCGTTCTGCATCAGGAAGCCTGCCAGTGCGCCGTGACCGCTGCCGTTGGTATCAACAACTTCCACATGAGTGATTTTGCCGTCCACAGCTTCATAAAGCTTGAACTGTTCGGTGTGGCCGAAATGCTGAAAAATTTGACCCTTTTCATAGGTAACTGCAATTTTCATAATGGAATCTCCTTTGCATTTTTTGTTGGATTTTTCTGTGTTGGCTCTCTGCATCCGGCACCAACGGCCGCAGTGGGCTGCCTCCTGTCCTCCGCAGATGCGGTAGTTTCCCCCGGTGATGTGCAGTGGTTTCCCGTGGACAAGACACGCTGCGATCTTGCGCCGTGCGACTTCGTAAATCTCCTGCACGGTAGAGCGTGAAATGTCCATTTGCGCGGCACACTGTTCGTGGGTTTGCTGCTCCAAGTCAACCAGACGAATGACCTCGTATTCGTCTAGCGTCAGCAGGATCGGCTTGGTATTCTCGCACCCATTGGGGCAGAAGGTATCAACTTGTGGTGCGCCACAAATCCGACGGCACCGTGGCGGTCTTGGCATGGACGCGTTCCTCCTTTTATTTTCGGTATATACCGATTATAACACCTCGCTCAGAAAAATCAATACAGATTTTTCAAAAGCCGCTGTAATGCTTATCAGAATCTCAAATATAAATATGGAAATCGCCATTTTTGGTGCAGAGGATATTCAAATCTCCAAGCTGTGTGTCGGATGCATGAGTTTCGGCAAGGCATTGACCAGAATCCCGCGGATGGCAGCCGGAAATGCAGCGCCGTCCCAATCAGCGGCTTTTCTGTTTCCGGTATTCCGTTGGGGTTAATTGGTAGCGTTTTTTGAATAATCTGCAAAAATAGTCAACGTTATGAAATCCTGTCTCAGAAGAAATGAGACTGACTTTTTTCTCGGTTTTTGAAAGCAACTGACCGGCCTGTTTTAAACGGTAGTTAATGAGATAGTTAACCGGCGTTATATGTAAATATTTCCGAAATAGATTCAAAGCGGTACTTTTACTGACCATTGCCTGTTCTGCAATGTCATCCAATGAGATACTCCGTGAGTAATTTAGATGGATAAATTGAAGCATGAGCTGTAACCGGGCTTGAGAAGCGGTTGAATGATCCTTGTGTTCTTCCTGGTATGAAATGTCTGTGTTTTCAAATATTTCCAGCCAGAGATTCTGAAGGAGAGAACTGGTAAGGAGTTCTTTGGATAGAACGGAATCCTGTGCAGAAATAATTTGCCGCATGATAGATAAAACCTTTGCTTGCCAGCATACTTTTTTATGAAATACGAGAAATGGCAATGAGGAAGAAATGATCGGCAGAATATATTTCTGATAAATCAGGCTGTCGCAAGGGGCAATAAAAGAAGGCATAAATACAAAATTGGGAATGAGGGCTTTTGAGGGAGAATAAAGGCGATGGAGTACCTTTGTATTAATGAATATGCCATTTCCTTCGGTTAAATGAAATTGGTCTTCTCCAATCCACAAAGTAACGGTTCCGGATTCAATATAAATAAACTCCAATTCAGTATGCCAGTGCCATTCGATACAGTTGAAATCAAAAACGGACAGATCTTCATAGTAAAACTGGAAAGGATAGAGAGTGCTTCCGTGCTGAGCTGTCTCCATCAAATCTTCACCTGTAATGATTTTGGTATAGGTTGTATTTATATTCATAGAAACCCCACTCTTTGAAACATACTTTACGATATTATACAATAAATTTCGGAAATAAATCAATGAAAATAAAGATGTTATGTTATATAATTCAATAAAAAACGAGGAGTGATGACCGTGCCAAATTACCGGAAAACAAAAATAGCCTGTTATATGGGATTTATTACACAGGCAATTGCAGCTAATTTTGCCCCATTGTTATTTTTGAAATTTCATAATGATTATCAGATTGCACTTGGAAAAATCGCGTTGATTTCTACCTGCTTTTTCCTTACACAGTTGTTGGTAGACCTGTTTTGTGCAAAGTTTGTGGACAAAATAGGGTATCGCATCTGTATTGTTACTTCTGAGGTATGTTCCGCAGCAGGATTGGTTGGTCTGGCTTTTTTGCCGGAGCTTTTGCCGGAACCGCTTGTTGGAATTATCCTGAGTGTGATTGTATATGCAGTCGGAAGTGGTCTGATTGAAGTGCTTTGCAGCCCGATCGTGGAGGCGTGTCCATTTGATAACAAAGAGGCAACGATGAGTCTGCTTCACTCTTTTTATTGTTGGGGAGCAGTGGGAACGATTGTGATCTCTACACTGTTTTTTGCGGTGTTTGGCATGGACAGCTGGAAATGGCTGGCTGTCTTATGGGCGCTTGTTCCGGCCATAAATATCTATAATTTTGCAACCTGTCCGATCGAGCATTTGGTAGATGAGGGGGAAGGAATGGGAATAAAAGAACTGTTTCGAAAACCTCTTTTCTGGCTTTCCATATGCTTGATGATTTGCTCCGGTGCATCAGAACTGGCTATGGCACAATGGGCATCTGCTTATGCGGAAGCTGCTCTGGGGCTGTCAAAGACAGTTGGTGACCTGGCCGGTCCCTGCATGTTTGCTGTTACAATGGGGATCAGTCGTATAATTTTCGGAAAATATGGTGATAAAATGGATCTGATGAAATTTATGATCGGATCTGGAATTTTATGTGTGATATGCTACCTGCTTGTTTCTGTATCGTTGAATCCGATATCAGGTTTGATTGGATGTATTATCTGTGGCTTTTCTGTTGGGATTATGTGGCCCGGCACAATCAGTATTTCATCAGAAAGATTTCCGGCAGGTGGAACGGCTATGTTTGCTTTGCTTGCTATGGCGGGGGACCTGGGTGGAAGCATAGGTCCGGGGATTGTTGGACGTGTTACACAAAGTGCAGGAGACAATATTCGTGCAGGTATGGGAGTTGGGCTATTGTTCCCGGTTATTTTATTAATCGTGCTTTTTATTTTTGCAAGGCAAAAAAATAATAAATGAAAGCTTTTTATAATTCATTACATAGAAGTAATAAGTCAGAAAACTGCCCAAAGAGTGATGGACTCAATTACAAAATATATTGAATCTAAGCTACTTCTAAAAGTAAATCGCAAGAAAAGTAAAATAGGAAGACCAATAGAGATAAAATACTTGGGATTCACATTTTACAATCAATTCAAAGCCAAGAAGTATAAAGCCAAAGCTCATGAAAAGTCAGTACAAAAGGTAGTAAGAAAATGGAATGACCAAAGGCAAACAGGAAGTGCCAGAAGATGATGCCCTTGACTTTTCTCCAAAAAAGTTTTACTATCAAACTACTATTAGATAGTATTAAAAACTAGATATCGGGGTAATGTAAAAAAGAAGTGGTTTGAAAGTTGAAGAAAGGCAGGGGCGATCAGGACATGAATAAGAAAGCATGGAAAGCGGGTGCGGTATCGGCACTGGCAGTTGGAGCGGGGCTGGCGGCAGCGGCGTCGAAGCGGAAAAAGGCAGGAAAAGTGGTTAAGTCGGCTTCGGATTACCGGAATACGGAACGCGGCAGCCAGGAGAAAAACAGCAAGGGAATTTATTATTCAAAGGGAAATTATGAGGCATTTGCACGTCCGGAGAAACCGGCGGGAATCGAGGGCAAATCGGCTTATATCGTCGGAAGTGGATTGGCTTCTCTGGCGGCGGCGTGTTTTCTAGTGAGAGACGCACAGATGCCGGGAGAAAATATCCATATTCTGGAGGCGATGGAGGTAGCAGGTGGTGCATGTGACGGTATTCAGGATCCGACCCGTGGATATGTGATGCGCGGCGGCCGCGAGATGGAGGATCATTTTGAGTGCCTGTGGGATCTGTTCCGCAGCATCCCGTCCCTGGAGGTGCCGGGGGCATCAGTTCTCGATGAATATTACTGGCTGAATAAACACGATCCGAACTACTCGCTCTGTCGTGCGACGGTCAACCGAGGCGAGGACGCACACACGGACGGCAAATTCCGCTTGAGCCAGAAAGGCAGCATGGAGATCATGAAGCTGTTCTTCACGAAGGATGAGGATCTGTATGACAAATCCATTGAGGATGTGTTTGATAATGAGGTGTTTGATTCGGATTTCTGGCTGTACTGGAGAACAATGTTTGCGTTTGAAAATTGGCACAGTGCATTAGAGATGAAACGCTATTTTCAGCGTTTTATCCACCACATCGGCGGACTTCCGGATTTCTCGGCACTCAAATTTACGCGTTACAACCAGTATGAGTCGTTGATTCTGCCGATGCAGAAATATCTGGAGGCGGCAGGCGTCCAGATCCAGTTTGGCACTGAGGTTACGAATGTGCGGTTTGACATCCAGGGTGAGAAAAAGGTTGCGAAGGCGATCGAGTACGTGAAGGGCGGCGAGAAGAAGGAAATCGCGTTGACTGAGGATGATTTTGTCTTTATTACGAACGGAAGCTGTACTGAGGGAACGATCTACGGCGACCAGAATCAGGCACCGGTAGAAGGTGCGGAAGTGCGTACCAGCGGCTGCTGGAGTCTGTGGCGTCAGATTGCTGCGCAGGATCCGGCATTTGGACATCCGGAGAAATTCTGCTCGGATATCCAGAAGACGAACTGGGAGTCTGCGACGGTCACGACTTCGGATGAGACAATCATTTCCCAGATCCGCAAGATTTGCCGCAGGGATCCGAGAAGTGGACGCGTCGTAACAGGCGGTATCGTGAGCTGCCGTGATTCAAGCTGGCTGCTCAGCTGGACGATCAACCGTCAGGGACAGTTCAAAGCGCAGAATAAGGACGAGATCTGCGTCTGGGTATACAGTTTATTTACGGATGTACCGGGCGATTATGTGAAGAAGCCGATGCGCGCCTGCACGGGCAAGGAGATCACCGAAGAATGGCTGTACCATCTCGGAATCCCGGAGGATCAGATCGAGGAACTGGCTGAGAACCATGCGAACTGTACGCCGACGATGATGCCGTATATTACAGCATTCTTTATGCCGCGGCGTGCCGGAGACCGCCCGGACGTTATCCCGGATGGATGTGTCAATGCGGCATTTCTGGGGCAGTTTGCGGAGACCCCGCGTGATACTATTTTCACGACCGAGTATTCCGTCCGCACCGCGATGGAAGCGGTGTACGGCTTGTGCGGCGTAGACCGCGGCGTACCGGAGGTATGGGGAAGTGTCTACGATATCCGCGAGCTTCTGGACAGCACGGTCAAGCTGATGGACGGCAGATCGCCCCTGGAAATGAAGCTGCCGATGCCGCTTGAAGCACTCAAAAAGCCGATTCTCCGGAAGATTGACAAGACGGTGGTTGGAAAGCTGCTGCGCGATCACGGCGTGCTGAAAGACTGGATGGTGTAAGAGACTGAGGAACGCAGGTGTTACTGGACACGTATGCATGAACAGTAACACGCAGGTAAATATGGCTGCGTTAGATAAAGGAAGACAGGCTGTCACAAACAGAAGGCCCCGGACGGAAATCGTTCGTTTGGCATTCGTGTGGCAGCCTTTTTTTGTGTAACAGGAAATTGTCGTGAGGCACATTCTTTTTCACTTGCCCGTTTTTCTCTGACATGATACAATAAAGATTGGCGTAAATGTAGAAAATTTGAGAAGAAAACGATTTTGAAAAGGATCGTTTGATAGATGTGAGGGAAAATAGATGGATTATTTACTTTGTATCCCGGCGCGGGAGACAAATACGAGAGAGAATTGTGAGAAAATACATAATGTTCTGGCGCGCATGTCCGATACCTACAAACTGCGGATTGTACCGGAACCGGTTAAGAATAAGCAGTTTCCATGTCCACCGTATTACAAGAAATACCGGATCTACAAGCCGGTAAAGGAACGCGATACGAACGGAGAGGCATATCTGGAAAAAGAAGAGGAAGAGATGCTCTTGAGTTCCTGCAAGACGGAGGAAGAGCAGGAACTGATGAAAAGCTGTATCTATGCGTACCAGTATTCGGCGGCGATCGTACTTAAAAGCTTCCGGGAGAAGGAAAAGAAAAATAAGATGCAGGTTCGACCTCTTTCGGAGCGGACACAGGCGCCAAGAGGCGTAAGTGGTCCGAATAGGGGAACACGTCTGGAAACACCGGAAAAAGCCGAAAAGCCGGAACAGGAGCGCAGCGCACAAGAACGTCCGTCTGGCAGTGACAGACCGGAACGATCGGAGAGAAGCTATCGGAACCGTACAGCGGATCGTGCTGCTGAGGGGAATACTGAGCGCACGCAGGGCAGAGAAAGAGCTTGCTCAGAGAGAGAGAGGGCAGCGCGTGTTTCGGGAGCCGAGAGAGCAGCGGACAGACGTAGCGGAAACCGCGCGGTGCCGGAAAATGAGAAACGGGAAGACCGCCCGGCTTCTGGAAGACGGGAGCGGTTTGAGCGCCGTCCACCGCGCAGAGGAGAACGACCAGAAGTGGAGAAAAATGAGGTCGTGAGAGATCCGGCGCAGGGCGAAATTCCGTTCCGCGCTTACATGGAGACAGGCAGCCTCCCGGCGTTCCGGGATACGGCAGCAACGGTGCCTGTACAGCCGATACAGCGGAAGAAAGAAGGTTATATGCCGATGGAGCGCAAACCGGCCGCGCAGACGCAGGAGCCGGAACCACAGGTGTAAGGTATGTGACCGAAACAGAACGATAAAATTAAATCATAGAATTTATAGAATGGCATCGAAACAATAAGAGTTCCGATGCCATTTGAGCATCAAACAGGACTATGCTTTCCATTTCTTTATTCCAACCATTCAGTTCTAATCCCCCCTATTTTCCGCATATGAATAAATGCAGTCTGTGAAAAGTACAGAACAGGGACAGAAAAAGGGGGAAATGCGCATGTATGAGAACCGGACGGTGGAAGAGGTGTGCAGGGAGTTTTCGGTCGATTTGCGGACAGGCTTATCGGCAGCGGAAGTGGAGGTGCGGCAGCGCCATTATGGGGAAAATGAGCTGCGGGAAGCACCACCGCGGAGTCTGATTGTGCGCATCGGGGCACAGCTTTGCGACTCCCTGATTTTTGTGTTGTTTGCGGCAGCCGGGATCTCCCTGCTTTTGGGCGAGTACGGCGATGCGGGGGTAATTCTGGCGGTTGTCGTATTAAATGCCACGGTGGGCGTGATTCAGGAGGGGAAGGCGGAGAAAGCGCTCGAATCCTTAAAACGGATGACGCAGCTGGAGGCGGTTGTGATCCGGGAAGGAAAAGAGCGGGAGATTGCCGCGCGGGAGCTGGTGCCGGGGGATCTGGTCGTGCTCGATGCCGGGCGGCAGGTTCCAGCCGACCTGCGTCTTACCGAGACAGCTGAAATGCGGGCAGAAGAATCAGCGCTGACCGGCGAATCGCGGGCGGTTGAGAAAAACAGCCATTTTTTAGCCGCCGGTGCGCTTCCGGTGGCAGAGCGTAAAAATGAGACATTTATGACTTCTTACGTGACGGCAGGGCGGGGAAAGGGAATTGTCATCGCCACCGGCATGAATACGGAGGTAGGGCGGATTGCTTCTCTGATCCGCGAGGCGCCGGAGGAGGAGACACCGTTGCAAAAAAGGCTGTCGGATCTGGGGAAACTATTGAGTATTCTTACGATCGGGCTGTGCGTTTTATTATTTGCCCTCGCCGTCTGGCAGAAGCGCGACGTGATGGAAATGCTGCTCACTGCGATTTCCCTGGCGGTAGCTGCCGTGCCGGAGGGGCTTCCGACGACGGTGACGATTGTGCTGGCGCTGGGAGTGACGAAAATGGCGCGGGCTGGCACGATCGTGCGCCGTCTTCCGTCCGTGGAAACACTGGGGGCAGTCAGCGTGGTCTGCTCAGATAAAACGGGGACGCTGACGAAAAATGAGATGACGGTGACGACATGTTATGTAAATCGACAGGAGTATACGGAACAGGAATTGGCGCGCTCTAAGGAAAGAGAAGTGGGAAAACGGCTTCTGGAGGTATTTGCGCTGTGCAGCGATGCCGGGGAGACGGTGGGGGATGCCACCGAGCGGGCGCTGTACGGATTTTGTGAAAATTGTGGTGTTTCTCCGGAGCATCTGCGTCGGAGATATCCGCGGAAAGGGGAGATTCCCTTTGATTCGGATCGGAAGAGAATGACGACGGTGCATGAGCAGGGAGAAAACTGGATTTCTTGTGTAAAAGGGGCGCCGGATGTGATTCTTAAAAGGTGTCGTTATGAGATGGAAGAGGACAAAATTGTGCCGCTGACCAGGGAGAGGCGGACAGAGATTGAGGCGGAGATCACGCGTATGTCCGCGCGTGCCCTGCGAGTACTCGCGGGGGCGTATAGGGAGCTTCAAACAGGAAAAATGCCGGATGGAAAGTGGGAGAAACAGGTGGGACAGCTGGAGCAGAACCTGGTATTTCTGGGTCTGGCAGGCATGATGGATCCGCCGAGGGAGGCAGCAGCCGGGGCAGTTGAGGCATTTCGCAGGGCATCTGTGCGGACGGTCATGATCACTGGAGATCATGCAGACACGGCGCTTGCGATCGCCAGGCAGCTGGGGATTGCCAAACGGCGGGAAGAATGCATGACGGGGGCGCAGCTGGAAACGCTGGATGAGGGAGCTCTGGAGGAACGAATCGGTTCTGTATCAGTCTTTGCACGGGTGTCGCCGGAACATAAAGTCCGGATTGTGCGGGCTTTAAAACGCGCCGGGTGCGTGACGGCGATGACCGGGGACGGCGTAAATGATGCGCCGGCGCTTAAATCAGCCGATATCGGGATCGCGATGGGAAAAGGCGGAACCGATGTGGCGCGGCAGGCGGCGGATATGATTTTGACGGATGATAATTTTGCGACGATCGAGAGGGCAATTGAGGAAGGGCGCGGCATCTATGAAAATATACGAAAATCTATACTGTTTCTGCTTTCCTCCAATCTGGGGGAGATTTTAACCATGTTTGCCGCCGTTGCTATCGGAATACCGGCGCCGCTGGGAGCCGGGCACATCCTTTGGATCAATCTGATTACGGACTCGCTTCCGGCGCTGGCACTCGGCATGGATGGAAACGACCGGGAGAACTTGATGCGTCAGCCGCCGCGCCGGACGGGCGAGTCGCTGTTTGCCGGAGGCGGGTGGTTCTGCATGGTATTTTACGGGTCTCTGATTGCAGCAGTCACGCTGGGGGCATTTTTCAGCAGACAGGAGCTTTTGCGGGCACAGACGTATGCATTTACCGTTCTGGGGCTGTCGGAGCTCTTTCATGCGGTCGGCATGCGCTCGCTTACGGGCTCGGCATTTTCACGCAGTCTTGGGAAAAATCCGCTGATGCTTGCGGCAGTCCTTGTGGGGATTCTGATGCAGGTTGCGGTGACGGAGATTCCTTTTTTGATGAAACTCCTTCACACGGTGCGGCTGCGCCCGGCAGAGTGGCTGGCGCTTCTCCTGTTATCCGCCACGCCGCTGTTAGTGCATGAACTTCTAGCATTTCTTTTTCGGAAACGGCATTGATATAGCGAAAATGCAGTTTACAGATAGGCATTTTTGAAGCCACGGAAAAATCCGTTACTGGGCATGTGTGCGTGAACAGTAACACGCGGTAGGAGATTGGGCAGATTTCGAAAACAGGCTTGTTCTTTTGGACAAAAAAACTTATAATAAAATGGAGTCCAAGCTGATTTTGTCAGAAAAGTATAAAAAGTTGCTGTCCGCAGACTGGCATTATTGAAGCCTGAGGTGCCGCATGAAATTAGAATGGCAGCAATCATAGATACATAGGAAGATGAGGGAAGAGATGAGGGAGAAACAGACGAGAGAGGACGCCTCCGGCGTTCGAAAGAAACCGGCAGCTTCATCCGCACGATCTTCGGGCAGGCGGGGCACCGCAAAGAAAAGCGGGAAAATCGATGTCGGCAAGCGAAAGAAAGCGGGCAAAAATAACAGCTGGAGCGGTGGGCGGATCGTGTTCCATGCGATGGCAAGGATCTTTGGAACCATGTTCAAGACGCTTCTGGTGTGTCTGGTACTGCTGGTGATTGGCGGTGCCGGATTTGGAGCATATAAGCTGATTCCGCTCTATGAGGACTATAAAAGCCAGATAGAGGGAGTGGTGGAAAACAGTACGCTGGATACATTCCGTTTGCAGGAGGCAAGTTATATTTATGATTCCAACGGTAATGTGCTGGCGAAGCTGACGGGAGACGAGGATTCCAGTTATTTGAAGTATGACCAGATACCGCAGAATGCAGTCAACGCATTTGTGGCGATCGAGGATCGGACGTTCTGGGAAAATCCAGGCATTGATATAAAAGGTATTTTCCGTGTCGCAGTCAATTACTTTTTGACTGAGGGAGCAGAAAAGCACGGCGCGAGTACGATCACCCAGCAGTTAGCGAGAAACCGTTTTCTGACCCGCGAGGTGTCGATGGAGCGGAAGATCAAGGAGATGCTGATTTCCTTAGATCTGACGAAGAAATACACCAAAGAGCAGATTATGGAGTTCTATATCAATGATATCAGCTTCGCGAACACGTACTACGGGCTTCAGGCGGCTGCAAGAGGTTATTTTGGCAAGGATGCGGATGAACTGTCCTTGAGCCAGACGGCATATTTGTGTGCGATTCCGAACTCGCCGACGTATTACAACCCGTACCGTCATCCGGAAAATGCGCTGACACGCCGCGATAAGATTCTGGAAGATATGCTGAGTATGGGATTTATTACGGAGAAAGCGTGCAAAGAGGCAAAGGCGGAGGAGATCACGGTCAACCGCCAGAGAGTGCCGCTGCACAACTATGAGACGACGTATGCGATCGACTGTGCGATTCGCTATCTGATGCGCCGTGACGGCTTTGAATTCCAGTATGGATTCCGCAGCGACGAGGCTTACAAAGAGTACAATGCCAATTACAACGAGGTGTACAACCAGGAGCGCGATGCGCTCTACACGGGCGGCTATAACCTTTATACCTCGTTGGATCCGGACAAGCAGACGATCCTGCAGGATGCATTAGATGGAGTTTTGTCCTTTGATGGCAATACATCCGAAAACGGCGTTTACAAGCTGCAAGGCGCGTCCACCGTTATTGACAACAAGACGAACCGCGTCGTGGCGATTGTGGGTGGACGTAGTCAGGAGACGGATACCTACACATTAAACCGTGCGTTCCAGAGCCCGAGACAGCCGGGAAGTTCTATCAAACCGTTGATCGTGTATACACCGGCACTGGAAAATGGTTACACATCGGAAACAAAGATTCCGAATATCGATATTGACGCGGCGAAGCAGAAGGGCGTGGATGTGAAGTCCCTTTCCGGCGAGAGGCTGGAGCTTCGAAATGCGGTCGAGCGAAGTAAAAATGGTGTGGCATGGTATATCTATGATGATATCACACCGGATGTCGGCATGGCATATTTAACCCAGATGCGCTTCGCGAGCGTGCAGGCGGCGGACTATTATCCGGCGACCTCCCTGGGCGGCTTTACCACCGGTATGACGACCGAGGAGATGGCGGGCGCTTATGCAGCGCTGTCAGACCGGGGACAGTACCGCGAACCGACCTGTATTATCAAGATGATCAATAACCAGGGCGAAGATATTTTTGAAGATTATGAATCGGTTCAGGTTTACCAGGAGAGCAGCGCCGTGATGATGACCGATATTTTAAAGGGAGTTGTCACAAAAGGTACGGCGGCATCGATGGGGTGGAGCGGCAATATAGAGGCGGCCGGAAAGACCGGTACGACCAACGGCAGCCGTGACGGCTGGTTCTGCGGCATGACGCCATATTATACGATGACGGTCTGGGTTGGCTACGACCAGCAGAAGACACTTTCCAGCCTGTACGGCGGCACGTATCCGGCGAAGATCTGGAAAAATGCGATGGAAAAGATGGTAGAGGGGCTTCCGGCGGCGTCCTTTGATACCCCGGAGACGGACAATGGACGCGGAGAAGGAACCTATCTGGCAGGTCATCCGGATGCATTTGAAATCACAACCAGCGGATATACCGCGGCGAATTTCAGAAGGGATCATTTGCTCTCGGATGAGGCGGCGAAGCTTCTGGAGTCTGCAAAGAGCGGCGATTCCGGCCGCAGCAGCAAGGAGTTAAAAGAAGACGCCAGCGCCAAGATCGAGCAGATCAAGAGCGAATCCATCAAAGAGCGGATGCAGCGGATCCACAAGACGGGTACGGCAGGAAAACGGTATTCAGCCCCGGCGGTGGTGCCGGAAACACCTGCCGAGACAGTTGAAGATCCGGCAGAATCTAGCACGACGATCGTGCCGGCAGGACCGGGCAGCGACATCGGACCAGGACACGGTCCGGCGCAGGAACCGGCAGTGGGTCCGGCGGCGGAGATTGGGCAGTAAAGAATTGAAAATGAGAAGAGTCATTTGATGCAGAGACATTAAATGGCTCTTCTTTGTTTTGTAGAAAAGAATTGTTCTATGAAATCTGTTCAAGATTTATGTGGAATCAATGGCGGAAGAATATTTGAATGAGAATAAAATTGACCGATTGTTTATGCAATAAGGGAAATATGGGGGAAAATGGATTGGAAATGTACAATACAATGAAATAAAACATGATAAAAGATCAATACGATTTAAAGTTCGTCAAATAAAATCAGAAAACGACTTGAAAATAAAAAAATAAAGTGCTAATATATCAGTAAGATATCTGAGATATATTAAAGAAAACAAAGTGCATGTACTAATAAAAGATTAAAAAAGAAAGGAAGGAAAAAGAGTATGGGCGACAAAATCAGATTTGGTATTATCGGCGGCGGTATGGCAGGTCCGTTAAATGCAGGAGCACTTCGGGATATCCCGGAAGCAGAGGTTGTTGCATTCTGTGACGTGAAAGAGGATGTGGCAAAGGAATTCAGCAAAGAGTACAATATTCCGTCTTATTACACGGATTATAAAGAGATGCTGAAACGAGATGATATCGATGCTGTCTGTGTAGTAACACCTCCATTCCTGCATGAGCAGATGGTTGTGGACTGTGCGAAGGCTGGCAAACACGTAATGTGTGAGAAACCAATTTCTGTCGATTGTAATGCAGCTGACAGGATGATTGCAGCATGTAAAGAAGCGGGCGTTAAATTTGGTGTTATCTTTATGTACCGTTTCATGGATCAGGCTCAGCTGATCAAGAAAGCGCTGGATGAAGGCAAGCTTGGTAAACTTCTTTCGGTTGATTGTTCTGGAAAATGCTTCCGAAGCGATGAATACTATGCTTCCGGTGCATGGAGAGGTACATGGAAAGGTGAGGGCGGCGGTTCCCTGATTAGCCAGACCGTTCATTTTATTGACTTAATGCTTTATTTAGTCGGCGATGTAGAGAGACTGACTGGTAATTATATGACAACCCTGCATCCGGATATTGAAGTAGATGACGTAGCCAACGCAATATTCAAATTTAAGAATGGGGCGTTGGGAAGCCTGGTAAGTAGTAGTGCAGTCCGTCCGGGTTATCCGCGTCACATCGAAATCCATGGTGAAAAAGGTACGATCAAGATTGTGGAAGAAGAGATCGTAGAATGGAAAGTAGAAGGCATGAACGAGGATGATTACCTGACCAAGGTAAAAGTTGACTCTGGTGATACAGCAACGGGTGCTGGCTATGTGGCAACCGAAAATCACAGAAGACAGCTTACTGATTTCATCCATGCGATCAAAGAAGATCGTGAGCCGATGGTAGACGGCGTAGAGGGAAGAAGAACACTTGAATTTATCCGTGCGATTTATCAGTCGAGCGACCTTGGTAAAGAAGTGCATTTCCCGATCCAGGAAGATGAAAAATACGGAAAGAAGACAGCTTGGTAATAAGGAGGTATAGATTATGGAAAAGAAGATGTATACAGAGACGTTGGAAAAGGTTCGCAATGATTATGCGGTTCGCAATATTGATAAATTAGAGGCAGCGATCAAAGCCGGTGATATGGAAAAAGCGCTGGAGCTGCACAAATTAAATGTAGAGAAAAAGACAGGATTTCACCATTTCGCAGTCCGCTGGGTAAATCAGACATTACGCAATTTCAAGAAATGGGCACCGGATGAGGCGATCTTTGAATGTATGGAAGACTATGCATTATGGTGCTATCCGCCATGTCTGCAGGACTGGATGGAGAAATATAAAGCGGGTCAGGCTACATATAAAGATTTCCCAATGGAAGATTTCCTGGAGAACCGTGCAGTATTATGGTCTGCTCTTCATGATAACGGCGATCAGATTTGGGAAGAGGATGAGGAGAAGATTACCTTTACACTTCCGCGTTGTAACAGCGGCGGCTGGCTGGTAACCGAATGTCAAGACAAGGTACAGACTTTAGATAAACCGGATCCAAGAGCTTATAATAAGGAAGGATTCCAGTGCTACTGCCTGAACTGTACAACCATGTGGGAGTTTGGTTGGTACAAATGGTTTGGATGGCCATTATTCATTATGGATGTGCCGACTATCGGCAGTGACGGTAAGTGCGTGATGGTTATGTACAAAGATCCGAAAGATATCCCGGATTCTTACTATGAGAAACGCGGCTTAGAGAGAAAGATCTAATAAAAAACCGGCGGCAGTTTCACCGGCTGCCGCCTTTGTAAAAACTATCCAGGAAAGGGGGATACATTATGAAAGAAAAGGGGAACCCACTTCTCCAGATAATTCGAAATGTAAATGATGCGGTAGTAGTTGTTCTTTTCCTTGCGATGACAATTACAGTTATTATTCAGGTTTTTTTTCGTTTTGTAATACAGAGTCCTCTTAGATGGACCGAAGAATTAGCGAGATATCTGATGATATGGCTGGTATTGATGGCATCGGCGATTGCGATGAGAAATCGTTCTCACCTTCAGGTAGATGTTCTGACATCTGCACTTCCGCAAAAGCCGAAACGCATTTTGACCGCGATTGTAGATCTTTTAACGATTGTTTTCTTATGTATTATGACATATTTCGGGTTCAAAGTAGTACAGTCTACGACGGCTCAGACGTCTCCGGCGATGCAGATTCCGATGGCTTTGATTTACGCGGCATTCCCAACCGGTGGAGTTTTGATGATTATGGAACAGCTCCTTACCTTTATCGAACGCTTAAAAAACAAGAATGCACCGGAAGAACCGAGAGAATTTATAGATTAGTAAAGGAGGCTGCGATATGTTAGGATTTTTATTTATCTGTATTTTGTGTCTGTTTCTAATCGGAGCCCCTATTTTTGTTGCACTCGGAATGGGAACGACACTTTCGATTATGCTTGAGGGAAATTTCCCATTGGTTCTGGTACCGCAGAGAATGTTTGCGGGTCTTGACAGCTGGCCGATCATGGCGATTCCGATGTTCATGCTGGCAGGAAATCTGATGGATCAGGGCGGTATGTCCAAACGGATTGTAGATTTTGCAAGTGCGTCGATCGGCTTTGTAAAAGGAAGTCTGGCGATGGTAGCCGTACTGGCATCCATGATTTTCGCGGCAATTTCCGGTTCAGCAACGGCTGGAACAGCAGCAATCGGTTCGATCATGACGCCTGCATTTAAAGAAAAAGGCTATAACATGAGTTTCGTAACGGTTCTGCTCTCAGCAGCAGGAAGTATCGGACCGATTATTCCGCCAAGTATCTTAATGGTTCTGATTGGATATTCCACAGGTGCATCTGTTGGTCAGTTATTCCTCGGAGGCGCTATTCCTGGAGTTATGATTGGTGTGGCACTGATGGTCTACTCCTATATTCACGCTTCCAGGGGCGGAGATGCATATATCCAGACAACCAAGTTTGATCCGAAAGAAGTACGGAGAACGATGTTTTCTGCACTTCCTGGTTTAGGACTTCCGATTATCATTATCGGTGGTATCATCAGCGGTATCTTTTCTGCAACTGAAGCAGCGGCTGTGGCGGTTGTCTATGGCTTCCTGGTAGGTATGTTTATTTACAAAGAAATTACATTGAAAGATTTACCTGGTATTTTTGTTAAGTCCGCGCAGACAGCGGCTGGCATCATGATTATCACAGGCTGCGCTTATATCTTTGCATGGTTTATCACAGCAAAACAGCTGCCGCAGCTCTTAATCCAGGTTATGAATACATTCATCACAAGTAAGACTGCATTCCTTATTTTCTTAAATATTGCGCTGTTCTTAGTTGGAATGTTTATGGAAAGTTTCTCTGCAATTATCGTTTTAATGCCGATCTTATTCCCGGTAGCAACCGCTTATGGAATCGACCCGATTCACTTTGGTGTTATTGTCTGCATCAACCTGGCGATTGGATACGTAACACCGCCTTATGGAGCAACTTTATTCGTTGCCTGTGGATTGACCGGCAAAAGTGTAAGAGAGGTATTCCCGTTTGTAATTCCTACGATTCTTGCAATGTTAGTTGTACTGATTATTGTTACATATTTCCCGCAGACCTATTTATGGCTGCCGCAGTTAATGGGATAAAAAGATGAAATGAAAGGAGGATTTATTGTTATGAAGAAAAATGTGAAACGGTTTGTAAGCATGACGATGGCGATGCTGGTGGCAGCTGGTTCTCTGGCAGGATGTGGAGGAGGCGGCAGCGCTTCCACAGGAGAGTCCGCAAAGGCAGCGGCTAATACAGGCGGTTCATCCGGTGGTGCGGTGACCGTAAAGGTTTCCTTATCACAGGCAGCAACCGAACCTCCGGTAAAAGCAGCGGAGTATTTTAAAGAGATTGTGGAAGAGCGCTCCAATGGCGAAATTAAAGTAGAAGTATATCCGGATAACCAGCTTGGCAACGAGCGAGATGTCATTGAGGGTATGCAGCTTGGCACTGTAGAGATGGCGATGACGTCGGTAGCGCCGTTCTCCAGCTTTGTTCCATCTGTTAATATATTCTGCCTTCCGTTCCTCTGGAGAGATAAGGAACATATGTATTCCGTTCTGGACTCTGACGAGATTGGAATGTCCTATAGCGGTGACTGTGAGGAGAAAGGCTTCCATCTGATGGGCTTCCTGGATTTGGGAACCAGACATATCATGACAACGCAGAAGACGATCAACAGCATCGAAGATTTAAAGAACCTCAAGATCCGTACCATGGAAAATCAGGTACAGCTGGATTCCTTTACCGCATTCGGCGCAAGCCCGCTGCCGATGGCATACGGCGAATTATACACAGCGCTGCAGCAGAACATCATTGACGGTGCAGAAGCGGCCAATACAAACTATTATTCCAAGAAGTTTTATGAGGCAGCGCCGCACTGGGCAATGGTTGGATGGACCAACGACTTAGGTATCTGCGTAGTTGCTAAGAATTTCTATGATTCTCTTTCGGACGAGCACAAACAGATTATCGATGAGTGCACCAAAGAAATGATCGATAAAGAGAGAGAACTTTATACAGCATCTGAGGATGAGTGCCTGGAACTGTTAAAGGGAGAGGGCATCGAAATCACAGAGCCGGATCGCGAACCATTTATCGAGGCAGCCCAGAGCGTATATGATCAGTGGGGCGATAAAGTAGGCGGAAGAGATAAAATTGACGCAATCGTTAATTTTGGAAAATAAAATGTGTTCAGTGACAGAGAAAGGCAAAGGTGTATATGGGATTTGATTATCAAAGTTTTTTGAACGACAAGATTTTTGAAGAATTAAACAAGATAAAAGCCTTTTCTCCGGAGGTTGTTGAGCAGGAAGCGGCGGCGCGAAAAAAACCGGGATTTCCGCATGATAAGCTGGTATTTGCGGCAGCGGATCACAATGCCAGAATGATCAATGAGTACAAAGGAAATCCGATTGGTTTAAGTAATAGGCGGGAGTATTTATCCCGCCTGGTGCGGATGCTGCAGAGTGATCAGATTGATGGAATCGAGGCGACACCGGATATTATTGAAGATTTATTTATCCTCAATAAATTGCAGCGGGAACGTGGAGAAAAGGCGTTTCTGGATGGGAAGATGCTGGTTGGCACTGTGAACCGGGGCGGTCTGAAAAATACAGTATGGGAGATGGACGATATGCCGTCCTGTTATACAGTCGATCGCCTAGTGAAACTTCGAATGGACGGTGTAAAGTTTATGATCCGTCTGAATCCGATGGATGAGCGAAGCAAATATACGGTTCGGTACTGTGCAGAAGCTGTCAATGCAGCAGAGTCAGCTGGTCTTCCAATTTTTATCGAGGCGCTGTATGTAGAAACAACGGAAACGGGGTTTACGATGAAGACGGATTCAGAGAGTCTGTGTAAGGTAGTCGGCGTGGTAGGCGCTCTTGGCTGCCGTGCATCCGGCAAATGGATTGAAGTTCCGCTGAATCATGAATATGCAGTTCCGACGGCGGCGACCACCTGTCCGGTGCTGGTAGTTCCAGACGAGGTAAAGAGTGAGCCGATTGAGGTTGTAGAAGAGTACACGAAAGAGATCGGAATCAGCAGCAATATCCGCGGAATCTTGCTGGGACGAAATGTTATGTACAATGAATCGGATCCGCTTCCAATCGCGGAAGCGATCGCGGATATCTGGCATAAGGGCGGCAACGCGGAAGAAAATTACAAGCGATGCGTCGAAAAATTATAAAAAAAATAGGGCATATCAGGTTACTGGGCATGTATGCGTGAACAGTAACTATATCAGAAACGGGGTATATACAAAAGTCTAATTGAATTTGATCCTTATTTGCGCTATTATAAAAATAAGCATTCCTGTAGACTAAAAGAAGTTGGATGCAAATCACAGATTTGTTCTACAAGAAAGATGAGGGAAACAATGCGAGTTAGTGATGTGGCATACGAGAAGATTAAGATGATGATTATTACAGCCAGACTTCGCCCCGGACAGACATTAGTAGAGGCTGAATTGATGGAAGAGCTGGGGATGGGACGAACTCCCATCCGTGAGGCACTGAATCGACTGGCATGGGAAAACTTTGTGAAAATTGTCCCGAGACAATGTATTATGGTAAATGAGATTTCCTTATATGAAGTGGAATCGATTTATCAGATGAGATTTGCTCTGTCTCCACTTGAATCAGAGCTTGCTGCTATGAATCGGACGGAAGAAGATTTAAAGCGGCTGAAAGACAGCCTGGAAGTCCTGAGAGAGGAGACAGATGCGGAAGAAAGAGTTCTTTTGGATCGAGCATTTCATAGAATTATTTCTTCTATGACTAGGAATCCGTTTCTTGAGCGGGAGATGAATAATTACCAGGATTTGAGTATTCGTCTTCTGTTTTTAAACCGGATTAATTTATCTTCGATTGATGATATGGATATTGGACATCATGAGGAAATTTATCGTTGTCTTCAGGAGAGAGATGTAGATAAATTGATATCGGTTCAGAAAGCGCATGTTCAGGCATTTAAAGAAAAATTTATCCGCTGAGAGCGGGAACTTCCCTTCGCTGAAAGGCGAAGGGAAATATAAGCCACATAAGATATATTTGAAGTATATTACTAACTCGGACTTTAAGTTGAAAGGAGACCAGCTATGAAAAAAATTGCTTTTATTGGAAGTGGAACTATGGGTACAGCTCTTGCAACGGCAGCCTGCAAGGGAATTGATCCATCGGAAGTTGTGATTACAGATGTGGTTACAGAAAAAGGACAGAAATTAGCGGACGAGCTGGGATGCAACTTTGTTGAGACCAATGGAGAAGCGATCAAGGCAGCTCATTATGTTGTGTTCTGTGTAAAACCGCAGTTTTTAAAGAGTGTTCTGGAAGAGGTGAAACCGGTCTTTGCGGCATGTGCAGAAGAAGGGCAGGAAAAAATTATCGTTTCGATTGTAGCGGGTGTTGAGGTTTCAACCTATATGAAAGAATTAGAGTTAGAAGGAAAGAATGTTCCGGTTATCCGTATTCTCCCGAATACAGCCTGCTTGATTGGAAAAGGTTTTATCCTGATCGAACAGGGCGACAGCTACACGAAGGAACAGGAGGACGAATTCCGGTATATTCTACGTGAAGCCGGTGGATTTGACAGCCTTCCGGCCTCCCAGTTTGTGGCAGGCACAGTATTAACATCTACATCCCCGGCGTTTATCGCAATGTTTGCTAATTCTCTGGCAGACGGCGGCGTTTACAATGGTCTTCTACGTTATCAGGCGAGAAGATATGCACTGGAAGGAATCCTTGGAACCGTGCAGCTGTTTTTACAGAGCGAAAAGCATCTTGAGAATTTAAAAGATGATGTGTGTTCTCCGGCTGGTCCGGCGATGATCGGTGTGAAGACACTGGAAGACCGTGGATTCCGCAGCAGCGTGATCAATGCAGTTGTCGATGCTTATAAACGATTTGATGAAATTGGAAAATTAAAATAATCGTTGCATCATCCTGAAAAAGCCCCCCTTTATATTTTTATACCACCTTAGCAGCCGGTCGGTTTCTCTGATAAAGAGAAGCCGACCGGTTTTCCATTAACTGCTTGGGATATCTGGTTTTGATAAGTGCTGTTTCCGGTACTGTGCCGGTGTGCAGCCAATGATCCGTTTGAATGTGGCGATGTAATTGCTGACCTGGTTGTATCCGACCAGTCCGGCAATCTGTGAGATGGGCAGATCGCGGTGAAGGAGGGAAACACTGGTCTGGATGCGGTAATTAGTTAAATATCCATAGGGAGTTGTGTGAAGAATATTTTGAAAAATCCGGCAGCATTCTCCGACGCTGATATTGGCTGATGCAGCCAGGTCTGAGAGCTGTAAATCATCTGCGTAATGTGCATAGATGAACAGGAGAATGGATTGCAGGCGCTGCTGGCGCAGGAGGTTAATAGAGGTAGAATTCCCACTGCTGTGAAAATTGGAAATCAGCAGATTCCACATCGAGGCAATCTTAATGCAGATAGAATATTCATTGCCTTTAACCTGATTGGAAAGAAATAAATCGGTTATTTTTTTGTGCAGTCCGATCAACTCTTTCTGCCATTCGGATTCCGGGTGAATAGAGAAAGCGGAGAATTTCCCGCCGGCGGTATAGGGCAGGACGTAGTCCTGATCCATGCGGCTTCCAGGAAAAAAGGCAAGAAGGCGGTAAGGAAAATTGAGGCTCGCATAGGAGCCGTCTTCCGACATCTGTGTGACGGCATGAATCAGGGAGGTGTTGACGAAAATCAGATCTCCAGCCTGTCCGGGCAGAGAAAGATTATCTGCCTGCATTGTCAATGTTCCGCTTAGTACGAGGGTAAACTGCAGCTCATCATGCCAGTGGAAGTCGCGCAGCCAGCGTCCCGGCGGCTGCATGGAATGAATATCAGAATAGTAGACATTGACCGGAAAATCTTGATCTTGATAGTGGTTGACTTCCTGTAACTGGGAAGTAGATTTCAAAGGATCCCTTCTTTCTATAAAAATTCAATATGTTAAGATTTTGGTATTTTTAGTTATTGATATTGTACCATTTCCACATAAGAATTGCTATACTTTTAAACGAAAAGAGATTTATATCAGGTGCTAAAAAAATAAATCCCACAGAATGGGAATGTGAGTAAAAAATAGGAGGAAATCAGATGGCAGCAATCGAAAGAAAACCATACATGGATCGGATTGACCGATTAAAACAGAGAGTATTAAAGACCAAGCCAGAGATGGATCTGGAAAATGCAATTATCCTGACAAAGGGCTTCCAGGAATCAGAGGGACAGCCGCTGTGCATCCGGAAAGCATATGCATTTAAGAAACAGTGCCTGGAGAAAACTGTAAAAATCTGGGGGGATGAGCTGATTGTCGGCAATGCCGGAAGCAAGCAGCGCGGCGGTATTTTAAGTGTCGATACCTGCTGGTCGGTTCTGGATGAGGAGCTGGATACCATCAGTACCCGTCCATATGACCCATTCTATCTGCGCCCAGAGGATCGGAAGGCATTTGAGGAGATCATCCGCCCGTACTGGAAGGGACGTTCCACGTATGAGCAGTGGCTGGTACAATGCCCAGATTTTGCGGCAACCTTACGTGACTGCGGCGCTCTTTACATCAACCGTAAATCGGTTCGTGGCTGGGGCGAGACGACTGCGGGTTATTCCAGAGTCATTAAAGAAGGCATGGAGGGAATCAAGGCGCATATCCATAAAGTGCTTGATACACTTGATATTACCCGTCCGGGTGACTATGAGAAGATTGAATACCTGAAAGCGATGGAGCTGGCAGCTGACGGTATCTCCGCATTGGGACACCGCTATGCGGCAGAGGCGAGAAAGCTGGCAGAGGCAGAGCCGGATGAGAAGCGCAGAAAAGAACTGTTACAGATTGCAGGGACCTGCGATCAGGTTCCGGAAAAACCGGCGCGTACCTTCCGCGAGGCGATTCAGTCGATGTATATTTACCAGACCTGTATTTTCATGGAGCAGAATGCAGCAAGCTACAACCCGGGACGTATGGATCAGTATCTTTACCCATTTTATAAGGCAGATATCGAGGCTGGCCGTTTGACAGAGGAAGAGGCGCAGGAACTTTTGGACTGCTTATGGGTTAAATTCTCTGAGCAGTGCCTGTTCCAGGATCAGGTAACTGCACAGTTTTCCGCCGGTTACCCAATGTTCCAGAACGTATGCTGCGGCGGTGTGGATGAGCGCGGCATGGACGCAGTCAATGACGTGTCGTACCTGATTCTGCAGGCAACCGCAGAAGTACAGTTATATCAGCCGTCCCTGTCTGTCCGCTACAATATGGCGAAGAATCCGAGCAGCTTCTTAAAGAAGATTGCAGAGGTTATCAAGCTTGGAACCGGTTTCCCGGCATTCCACAACGATGAAGTTGGTATCGAGATGCTCCTGAACAAGGGAATCCCGTTAAAAGAAGCATATAACTGGAATCCATGCGGCTGTGTAGAGACGAACCTGGAAGGAAAACAGAGATGCTACACCGCATATGCAGACTTCAACTTAGGTTCTGCGGTTGAATTTGCCCTGTTAAACGGCAAGAGCCGTAAATATGGCATTCAGGCATCTGAGGCGACCGGCGATCCGACTGCCTTTAATACCTACGAAGAGTTTGAAGAGGCAGTCAAAGAGCAGATCCGCTATGAACTTCGCGGAACCGTGGCTTCCAGCCATGTATGCGATGACATTGGCTTCCAGAGGGTCGTTCCGGCACTTTCCCTTTCTTTCTATGAGTGCGTAGAGAATGCGAAAGATTACGCATGGGGCGGTGCGAAATATAACCTTGGAAATGGTATTGATGCGATCGGCGTAGCAGACCTGATCAACAGCCTGATTGCAGTAAAGAAACTTGTATTTGATGAGAAAAAAGTAACGATGCAGCGTCTTCTGGATGCACTGGATGCAAACTTTGTGGGTTATGAGGATGTCAAGAAGATGTGTGATGAAGCTCCGAAGTACGGCAATGATGACGACGAAGTAAACGAGCTGACCGGTGATATGTTCTGTTTTATCGCGGACTATATCGAGTCGTTCCACAGCAAATTCGGCAAGATGACGCCAGGTATTCTTCCGGTATCTGGAAATACTCCGTTTGGTCTGGAGGTCGGTGCACTTCCGTCCGGACGCCTGGCTTGGAAACCGTTAGCAGACGGCGTATCTCCGAACCAGGGAACCGATACCGAGGGCATGGGCGCTGTATTGAAATCCATTTCCCACATTCCGCATGGCCGTTTCAATCAGGGAACCCTGCTGAATGTAAAGATGGATACGGTATTCCGCGACAGCCCGAACTCGACAAAAGAACTGATGAACTACCTGCGGAGTCTCTGCTCCCTGGGCGTATTCCACACACAGTTCAATGTCATCGATACGGAGACCTTAAAAGAAGCACAGAAGCATCCGGAGGATTACAACGGACTGCTGGTACGTGTAGCTGGTTATACAGCATATTTTACAGAGCTTGGAAAAGAAGTACAGGACGATATCATTTCCAGAACTTCACATTCCAATATCTGCTAGGAAAAAGAGTGAAATCTGCCGTGTTTCATAAAAAATACGGCAAATCAGCTACCGGGGATGTGCATCATGCGCGGTGGCGGGCAGCAGGCAAGGTGTACTTGACAGGAGGAACAGCGTATGGAATTAAAAGCAAATATTCTTCGGATTGAGCGGTTATCCCTCTCCGATGGGAAGGGAATGCGGACGGTTGTATTTTTTAAGGGCTGTCCCCTGCGCTGTGCCTGGTGTTCGACACCGGAGTCACAGTCGGGGCAGCGGGAAGTCTACTATATGAAAGAGCGCTGCACCGGATGCGGTGCCTGCATCCAGGTCTGTCCGGAACAGGCACTTCGCCGGAGCGAAAAAACGGGAGAGATCGTGAGGGATTACAGCAGCTGTAAACAGTGCTTTCAGTGTGTGGATGCCTGCAATTACCGGGCACAGCAGATCTATGGCAAGGAGATGACCGTAAAAGAGGTAATGCGCGAGATCCAGAAGGATGAGATGTTTTTCTTCTATTCTGGTGGTGGCGTGACACTTTCAGGAGGTGATCTGTTCTGTCAGACGGATTTTGCGGAAGCACTGCTGGAGGCCTGTGATGATGCCTGTATCAATGCGGCGGCAGAGTTAGATATGTTTACTTCGTTTGAAAATGTGAAACGGATCGTGCCGCATCTGCAGATGTTTTATGTGGATGTGAAAACCATGGATCCGGAAAAGCATAAGAAATGGACGGGGCAGGACAATGCCTGTATTCTGGAAAATATCCGCAAAGCCGATGCGATCTGCGCGCCGCATTCGATTCATGTCCGTGTGCCGCTGGTAGAAGGAGTCAATGATGATGTGGAAAATATTCGGAAAACGGCGCAGTTATGCCAGGAACTTAAAAATTGTCAGGAATTGGAATTTCTGCCATATCATAGACTGGGGCTTCATGCATACCGGCAGCTGGGAAGAAACTATCAATTAGAAGAACATGCGTCGATGAGCCGTTGGGATGTGTATCAGAAAATGAGATTTCTGTGCGAAACGGATTGGATGTTTGATATAGCGATATCAGGATTGGAGGTGTATAAAGCTGGGATAGGAAAAACGGGAGTAACAGAGGAGGTGTTAAAAGCGTAAAATACGATAAAAATTAGTATTGGATAAAAATGGATAATGGGAAAATGCATACCGTGTAAGATAAGGTTGGTTGGTGAAAAATAGTCTTGCACGGTACGTTTATTTCTATGAATTTTCTATGAATTTCAATTTTCCTCTGGACAAACAAGATGAGTTAGTGTACACTAACTTCATCAGCAGTTAGACAGAGCTAACTTTCGGAGGATAAAATATGAGTGTTGTAATTGTAGGTGGTCATGACCGCATGGTCAGCCAGTACGTGAAAATCTGCAAATCATTTAACTGTAAGGCAAAGGTATTTACACAGATGACGGCGGATTTCGGCAAACAGATCGGAGCGCCGGATCTGCTTGTACTCTTTACAAGCACCGTTTCCCATAAAATGATTCGGACGGCGGTTGATGGTGCAAAGGGAAGCCGGACAGAAGTTGTCCGCTGCCACACCAGCAGCAAAACCGCGTTGGAAGAAATTTTGCAGGAACACTGTGCAGCTTGCTAAGTATTAGATGAAAAATATGAAAAAACAGATTGTATAGTATAGGGGCATCCGCCGGGGAACTGTTCACGGGTAGGCACTTTTGGAACCGATATATTGTTCAATATGGTTTGAAATATTCTTCCAAGTATGGTATTCTAATATATAATATTATGGTAACTGGTCGGAAGCTTGGGCAGATGATTCTGCGGGAGACGGGGAGGCACGAAGCCAGACCGGTTATGTGTTAGAAGTTTGGAGGGAATCACTTTGAAAATACAGCAGTCAGCAGAGGATTATCTGGAAACGATTCTTATGTTAAGCTATCGCAAGCCGATGATCCGTTCGATCGATGTAGTCAATGAGCTGGGGTATTCAAAACCAAGCGTCAGCGTTGCGATGAAGAATCTTCGTGAAAACGGTTATATTTCGATGGATCATGAGGGATATATCACTCTGGAGCCGTCGGGACGGAAGATCGCGGAGATGATTTATGAGCGTCATACATTACTGACAAAGCTTTTGGTAGCGTTGGATGTGCCAAGAGAGGTGGCAGTGGAAGATGCCTGCCGCATTGAACATGTGATCAGCCCGCAGAGTTTTGAGGCAATCAAAGAATTTGCAGCCGCGCATCTGGCAAAGATCGAGGAAGCAAACCGGACAGATGAGCCGGAAAAATAGATGGCTGTTTAAGGTTCGGACAGTTATATTCTCATCATAAATTTATAATTGCAGAGGACACGGAAGAGAGACCGCACGCGTGAACGTGGCGGTCTCTTTTTTCATAGGAAATTGCGTCCTAGGAAATTGCGTCCTATGAAACAAAAAACGCTCCGCGAGGATGTGTACTCGCGCGAAGAAGCTTTTCTGTAACTGTTCAGTAGGTCTGCGCATTTACACTTTTCTCAAATAAAAGCGATCAGGCGTTGAGCATCTGTACCGAAAAATCATTAAAAGTACCCAGAACCGCCAGCGTGTAGCTGTAACCGCTGCGAAGCCGGATATTCGTGTTGACGATGGCGAAGCCCGGATTGGTCCGGCGGTAGACGGTCAGCTGGTAGATGCCGGGGATGATGTGCATATAGCGCGTATAATTCATGTAATCCAGATCGGATACGACCAGACGCCCGTTCAGGTATATATCGATGGGTTCGCGGATGGAGGCGGCATTGTAGAAACGCAGGTGCGCGATCTCCGATGAGGTGGAAAAGAACGGCGAGAGAATGCCCCAGGTCCAGAGCGCGCCATTTGGAGATGGCTTCCAGTTGGAACCGCCGCAGTTCATGCAGCCGCCGGTGTTTGGGCGGTCATAATTATTGGACGGCAGGCTGGGCATCACATCCCCGTATGGTCCGAAGCCCGGAGATACCTGAAGATCATTGGATGAGCTGTCCGGATATGTTAAGATAACAGGAGGCTGAGAACTAAATCCAGACTGTGCCGTATCACTGGTTCCAGCTGCTGCCGCATCCGTCTCCGGTGCCGCCGCCGGAGTCGTGTCAGCATCCCCCCCAGGCACTGCTGCTGCATCGTAGTTGTATGTTTCCATAAAAAGATACCTCTTTTCATATTGGCTATATTGCAGTATATGAAGAAGAAAAAAGGAGAGTTACTATTTGCAGGCAGGAATTTTCTGGACTGAAAATTCTGTTCGATACTGTAGAAAAGCGTATTTTGCCGATCTGGAATGCGGAGCATCGGCAAAAATCAGTTATAGTTTACATGATTTGGTGAAAGGTCAAGAATGAAGAAAATAAAAAAGAGACTCGAATCTCGAATCTCTTTCCAGTGACCTGTCCGGGAATCGAACCCGGGTTTACGCCGTGAGAGGGCGTCGTCTTGACCGCTTGACCAACAGGCCATATTTAATTTTGTTCAATCGAGGCGACATGATTCGAACACGCGACCTCTGCGTCCCGAACGCAGCGCTCTACCAAACTGAGCCACGCCTCGATATGATTTTCTCGCTTTTGAAGCGGTGCTCATCAGCGACTCCTATATACTATCACGCCTTCCCAAAAAATGCAAGCGTTTTTTTGAAAAAAATTGAAAAAGTTTTAAAAAATTGAAAAAACCCTTTAAAATCAATATTTTCACGCTTTTAACTTATATTTCGAAATTATTATGAATAACGTAAGAAAGCGAAAGGATGATTAAAGTCTTGCTAAGGATGCGCCGAAACTCTTTTCATTTTGGATAAAAAGAATAAAATGGGGAACAAAGCATAGTGAGCTTGCATTGAAAAATGAATGAGTCAGGAGGAATTAAGTATGAACATCATCGCAGCCATCTTATTTGGAATATATGGAGTAATCGGAGGCGTGAGTACCGTCGTATGTACCGTGAGCATTCCGGGTATCATTATTTGGAAAATTTACCGGAAAACGAAATATCATAAGGCGCTGACGGATTAAGTAAAATAAGGGTAACTGTTCAGTAGGTCTGTGCATTTACTGCGCTGACCGTACGAAAACATGGGCTAGCAGGCAAAAATCCCATTGCCGTAGGCAATTTTTAATGGATTTTTGCGCGTGACTGTGAAGGTACTGAACAGTTACAAATAAGAATTATAAAAAAAGGGTCTTGCAGATGAAAGATTTTCTATCTGCAAGACCCTTTTTTGCTTAAAATCAATGTAATTATCGGACAATATAGACATCGGCGCTTCTCTTTCCATACTGCAGTGCCTGACTGTGGGAGTTGAAGAAGATGTCCAGTTTGTTTCCGCGGATGCCGCTGCCGCTGTCCTCGACGGTATAGACAACGCCGTTGATGCGGAGTTTGGTTCCGAGCGGGAATACGCGCAAGTCGGCGGAAATGGTATGTCCTGCCTGCGGAATGGTGCCGGATTTAGTGCGGTTCTTTCCGCCACGGCAGCATCTGCGGCAGCTGCAGTAAGCAGTTGTCGTAAAACGTCCGGCGTAGATTTCAGCAGGTGCATCTGCTTCCTGTGCCTCGGCAGCAGCATTTGTGTCAGTATTTTCAGTCATTGCAGCTTCGTCAGCGTTCTCTGCCTCCGCCTGTGCAGACTCATTTGAAAATGCAGCGACTTCTGCCTCGGAAGCGTTCGTGTCAGCTGCTTCTTCCGCAGCAGCGTTTGTCTGCTTTCTAATCAGCTCCGGATCGGAAGCCGGACCAGATGGTGTCTGGGCTGCTTCGGTGGAAGTGCCGTTTGTTTCTTCACCGGTTGCCGCATCTATTTGGGAGACAAGCTCGGTTCCGGCATCTGTGGCTGCCAGTGTATTCATGGTGCCTGCCATGAGACAGACCAGGCTCATTGCCGTTGTGGCAAGACCGCGCCGCATGGTGTTCATCATATTCATCAAATAAAAACCTCTCATTTCAATTTAGATTCATTTGTCTCACCGCAACGATTGTGTATCTCACAAATATTGCAATGCGTTTACAAATGTTATAATTTGTTACTATTATATTACAAAAATGTTAAATGTCAAGCCGGAGAGCCGGAAATAGGGCTCTGGAAGCAGTCGGAGGTTCGACAAGTCGAAAACTTGTTCGAACACAAACGGGAAAGCGGGTAAGGGAGTTTCTACCTATAGAAAGTGTGAAAATCAGCGTGCCTAAAAACAGGGTATGCAGAATGGAAAATTTTATTCGAAAAAAGAAGAAAAAAAATTTTTTAAAAACCGAAAAAAATCATTGACAAATACTTGCGTAAGTAATATAGTATGAACTGTAGATATTAGCACTCTGATAGATTGAGTGCTAACAGAAAACTTCCAGAGCGGGTTTAAGAGATCGGCGGAAGCGGATGCACGGAAGGAGAGATTGGATGGAACTGGATGAGAGAAAAGAAAAGATTTTGAAAGCGATTATCCAGAACTATCTGGAGACCGGAGAGCCGGTTGGTTCCAGAACGATCTCCAAGTATTCCGATTTGAAACTCAGTTCGGCGACGATTCGAAATGAGATGTCGGATCTGGAAGAACTGGGATATATCATTCAGCCGCACACATCGGCAGGCCGGATTCCTTCGGATAAAGGATATCGTTTCTATGTAGATCAGTTGATTCATGAGAAAGAGACGGAGGTCACGCAAGTGCGTGATATGGTCATCCAGAGAGTGGATCGGGTGGAGCTTCTGTTAAAGCAGATGGCAAAGCTTTTGGCGAGCAATACGAATTATGCGACGCTGATCAGCGGACCGCAGTATCACCAGACGAAGATCAAGTTTATACAGCTTTCCAGAGTGGAAGCCGGGAAACTCCTGATTGTCACTGTTTTAGAAGGCAACATTATCAAGAACTCGATTGTGACACTTGATGCAGAGCTTACCGATGAGGACATCCTGAATCTGAATATTCTTTTAAATAGCGGTCTCAACGGATTGACGATGGAGCAGATTAATCTGGATGTCATTACCCGGATGAAAGGGCAGGCAGGCGAGCGCAGCCACATCGTGGATGTGGTACTAAGCGAGGTGGCCGAGGCGATTCGTTCCGGCGAGGAAGATTTACAGATTTACACCGAAGGTACGACGAACATTTTCAAATATCCGGAACTGAGCGATGGCGCGAAAGCCAGCCAGCTCATCGGGACACTGGAGCAGAAAGACCTCTGGAGAGAGATTCTTACCGAGGACGATGCGGACAGCGATAAGAAAAATGAGATTCAGGTCTACATCGGAAGTGAGACACAGGTGCAGTCGATGAAGGACTGCAGTATCGTTACTGCCAATTATGAATTGGGGGACGGACTTCGGGGAACGATAGGAATCGTTGGACCGAAACGAATGGATTATGACAAAGTTGTATCGACCCTGCGCTCATTAAAGAGCCAGCTCGATCAGACATTCAATCATAAAGATACCGAGTAGCACGGATGTGCAAAATAAAGAGGTGAGAGACATGGCAAAGACAGAGATAGATTCCAAAGCAGCCGAGGCGGCAAATGAGGAGCAGGTAAAAGAAACAGAAAATCAGGCAGAAGCTGAGGCAGTGAAGGAAAAGGAAGCTTCTTCGGAAGACGCACAAGCGCCGGAGGGAGAAAAAGAGAAAAAAGGATTTTTCTCCAAGAAGAAGGATAAGAAAGATGAGCAGATCGAGGAGCTGACGGATCGCCTGAAGCGCACGATGGCTGAATTTGACAATTTCCGGAAACGAACGGAGAAAGAAAAATCAGCAATGTATGAGATTGGCGCAAAGGACATCATCGAGAAGATTCTCCCGGTGGTGGACAATTTCGAGCGTGGTCTGGCGACCATCCCGGAGGGCGAAGAAAAAAGTGCTTTCGCCGAGGGCATGGATAAGGTTTACAAGCAGCTCGTAAAAACACTGGGCGATGCAGGTGTAAAGCCAATCGAAGCGGTTGGTCAGCCATTTGATCCGAACTTCCACAATGCAGTGATGCATATTGAGGATGAAAACCTGGGTGAGAATGTGGTAGCCGAGGAGTTCCAGAAAGGCTATGTATACCGTGACAGCGTGGTTCGCCACAGCATGGTAAAAGTGGCAAATTAAAATAGGTAACACGTAGACAGCTGGCACCCAGAATTCGGTGCTGGTGGTTGATTTGATATAATATAGACAGACAGGCGGCAGAATTTAGCTCCCATGAGGAGAAAGAGAACTGCCAGAAAAAGATAATTTCAGGAGGAAATAACTATGAGCAAGATTATCGGTATTGACTTAGGTACAACAAACAGTTGTGTAGCCGTTATGGAAGGTGGTAAACCGGTTGTTATCGCAAATACAGAAGGTATCCGTACCACACCGTCCGTTGTGGCATTTACAAAGACAGGCGAGAGACTGGTCGGCGAGCCGGCAAAGCGTCAGGCAGTTACCAACGCTGAGAAGACAATTTCTTCTATCAAGAGACACATGGGCAGCGACTACAAAGTAACCATTGATGACAAGAAATATACGCCGCAGGAGATTTCCGCGATGATTCTGCAGAAGCTGAAAGCAGATGCAGAGAGCTACTTGGGCGAGAAGGTAAACGAGGCAGTTATTACTGTTCCGGCTTACTTCAACGACGCACAGCGTCAGGCAACCAAGGATGCAGGTAAGATCGCTGGTCTGGATGTAAAGAGAATTATCAACGAGCCGACGGCAGCAGCGCTTGCGTATGGTCTTGATAATGAGAAAGAGCAGAAGATCATGGTATATGACTTAGGTGGCGGTACATTCGATGTTTCCATCATCGAGATCGGTGACGGCGTTATCGAGGTTCTGGCAACCAACGGCGATACACATCTGGGCGGCGATGATTTCGATAACCGTATTACCCAGTGGATGATCGACGAGTTCAAGAAAGCAGAGGGTGTAGACCTTTCCGCTGATAAGATGGCGCTTCAGAGACTGAAAGAAGCAGCTGAGAAAGCGAAAAAAGAGCTTTCTTCCGCAACTACAACCAATATCAACCTTCCGTTCATCACTGCAACCAGCGAGGGACCGAAGCATCTGGATATGAACCTGACCAGAGCTAAATTTGATGAGCTGACCAGAGACTTAATCGAGAGAACCGCAATTCCGGTACAGAACGCACTGAAAGATGCTGGTATCACTGCTTCTGAGTTAAGCAAAGTACTTCTGGTAGGTGGTTCCACACGTATGCTGGCAGCACAGGAAGAAGTAAAACGTCTGACTGGTAAAGAGCCGAGCAAATCCTTAAACCCGGATGAGTGCGTAGCAATCGGTGCAGCTATCCAGGGTGGTAAGCTGGCTGGCGATGCTGGTGCCGGTGATATCCTTCTTCTGGATGTAACTCCGCTGTCCCTGTCCATCGAGACTATGGGTGGTGTAGCAACCAGACTGATTGAGAGAAATACCACAATCCCGACCAAGAAGAGCCAGATCTTCTCTACCGCAGCTGATAACCAGACCGCTGTTGATATCCACGTTGTACAGGGCGAGAGACAGTTCGCAAAGGACAACAAGACACTGGGAACCTTCCGTCTGGATGGCATTCTTCCGGCAAGAAGAGGTGTTCCGCAGATTGAGGTTACCTTCGATATTGATGCAAATGGTATCGTAAATGTATCTGCAAAAGACCTTGGTACAGGTAAAGAGCAGCACATCACGATTACCTCTGGTTCCAATATGTCCGATTCCGATATCGACAAGGCAGTCAAAGAGGCAGCTGAGTACGAGGCACAGGATAAGAAGAGAAAAGAGGGCATCGATGCAAGAAATGAAGCTGACTCCATGGTATTCCAGACCGAGAAGGCTCTGCAGGATGTAGGCGATAAGATCGATGCAAACGATAAAGCAGCCGTAGAAGCTGACTTAAATGCACTGAAAGAAGCTATCAACAAAGCTCCGATCGACCAGATGACCGATGCACAGATTGATGAAATCAAGGCTGGCAAGGAGAAACTGATGAACAGTGCACAGGCACTCTTCAGCAAGGTTTACGAGCAGGCACAGGCAGCTGGCGCAGCAGGAGCACAGGGCGGTGCTCAGGGTGCAGCTGATGCAGGAAGTGCACCGCACGACGATAATGTAGTTGACGGCGACTTTAAAGAGGTATAATATAATAGGCAGCCATTTTTCAAAGAAAAATGAGCGGATTACGAATGCTTTTGAGGATTGCGGGAGCAGGTAGTGCGGAGCAATCCGGGGCATCGGGGTATCAATAGAAAAACGCAGTGAGGGGCTGTCGCAGGAATCTGCGGCAGACCCCCATTTGTAGGTTTTGGGGTAACTGTTCAGTAGGTCTGCGCATTTACTGCGCGTGACTGTGAAGGTACTGAACAGTTACGTTGTGGGAAGATAAATAGATACGATAGAAACTCTGCCGGATGCGGTCAAATGTACCGGCGGATTTTGGGAAGGAAGAGCTGAAATGGCAGAGAGTAAGAGAGATTACTATGAGGTCTTAGGCGTCCCGAAAGATGCGGACGATGCGACACTCAAAAAAGCATACAGAACCCTGGCCAAAAAGTATCATCCGGATGCAAATCCGGGCGATCAGGCGGCAGCCGATAAATTTAAGGAGGCATCGGAGGCGTACAGCGTACTGAGTGATCCGGAGAAGAGACGTCAGTATGATCAGTTCGGCCATGCGGCTTTTGACGGCGGTGCAGGCGGCGCTGGCGGATTCGGTGGTTTTGATTTCAACGGCGGCGATATGGGAGACATTTTCGGAGATATCTTCGGAGATATTTTTGGCGGCGGACGCAGCCGCGGCGGCAGAAGCAACGGACCGATGCGCGGCGCGGATGTGCGTACTAGTGTGCGGATTACTTTTGAAGAAGCGATCTTCGGCTGTGAAAAAGAGCTGGAGTTAAACTTAAAGGAAACCTGTGAGAAATGTCATGGAACGGGTGCAAAACCGGGAACCCAGCCGCAGACCTGTCCGAAATGTAACGGTAAAGGCAAGATCATGTACACGCAGCAGTCGTTCTTTGGTCAGATTCAGAATGTACAGACCTGTCCGGATTGTAACGGAACCGGAAAGATCATCAAGGATAAATGCCCGGATTGCTACGGAACCGGCTATGTAGCGAAGAGAAAGAAGATCAAAGTGACGATCCCGGCAGGTATCGACAACGGTCAGATGCTGCGTGACCGCGGCAATGGCGAACCAGGTACCAACGGCGGTCCGCGCGGAGATCTGCTGGTAGAAGTAGTGGTATCCCAGCACCCGATCTTCAAGCGTCAGGATACAACGATCTACTCAACCGTGCCGATCTCCTTCGTGAAAGCAGCACTCGGCGGTCCGATCCGCATCAAGACGGTGGACGGCGAGGTAGAGTATGAGGTCAAACCGGGAACCCAGACAGATACGAGAGTCCGTCTGAAAGGAAAAGGTGTTCCGTCTCTGCGTAACCGCAACGTGCGCGGCGACCATTTCGTGACGCTGGTGGTGCAGGTTCCGGAGCGAATGACCGAGGCACAGAAGGAAGCGCTTCGCAAGTTTGACGATGCCATGAACGGAATTGCACCGGAGGGCGAGAAACATAAGAAGAAAGGACTGTTCGGAAAGCTGGAGAAATAGAATACGGACAGGACAAAAATAGAAAAGAGCTGTCGGGCTGACATAAAAATGCGGCGCGGCAGCTCTTTGTTTCTGTTTCATAGAAAATCACGTCCCATTACGCGTTCTGTAACAGAATATAGTTACTGTTCACGCATACGTGCCCAGTAACGGAATTTGCCGTGGCTTCGCATTTAAATACGGCAAATTCCTGCTGCCACCACGTTTTCTTACGGCACTTTCGGTTCCAAAAGTGCCTACCCGTGAACAGAAACGTAACAGAATATACCAGAAAATGACAGAGTTTTGTAAGTTGACTTCCGTTTAAAACTTATATACAATAGGACGATGGAGGACCAGCAACACAGATAGCATGGATTTTTGTCAGAAAAATATGTCAAATGATAAAACCATTACTTGAATGGCAGGTCCTTCCGGGAGTAGGAACCCGTATTGGATTTTTAAAGGGAGAATAGGAAGATGACAGATAGAAACGGGAATTTGAATGAAAATTCACGTTCCGGCAGCCGCGAAGATGGGCGGGAGCCGGTGAGACGAAATACGGCGATGAACAGCCGGGAGATTATGCTGGAAGATGAAGATTATCTGGATGAGCCGGATGAGGGCTATTTGGATGATGATTATTTCGACCGGGATATGGAAGAACGGATCCTAAGGGAAGCAGAGCTGGACATGGAAAACATACACCAGCCAGAGCGTCAGGATCAGAACCGGTGGGAAGAGCCGGAACGCCTGCCGGAGAAAGAGCCGGAGGAGACAGCCAGTCGAAAGCGCAGCCGCGCCCGTGGAAATCAGAGCGCGGGTACAGGGCGGGAGGCAGCCCATGCGGCGCCGCAGCGGGGACAGGATTCCGGAAAGACGGCATCCTGGACGGAAGCCACCCCGGAAAAGGCAGCTCTGAAAGCTGAGCATAGAAAAAACGGTAAAAAGGCGGCGTGGATCGCTGCCTGTACGGCGGGCATTCTGCTCGTGGCAGCCGGAGGCGTCTATGTGGGAATGTCCCAGAAATATAAGACCCGTTTCTTTCCGAATACGCAGATCAACGGTGTTGACGCGTCCGGAAAGACAGCGGCAGAGGTGCAGGAACTGATTGCGGAAGGTGTGAATGGTTATACACTGACGATCGATGAGAGAAATAATCAGACAGAAACCATCGCCGGAACCGATATCAAACTGCATGCGGAGTTTGACGGCAGCCTGGAAAAGATGGTAGCGGCGCAGAACCCGTTCGCATGGCTGTGGCATATGAAACAGGAAGAATATACGATCGGAACCATGGTGGCGTATGACGATGCGGCGCTGGAAAGCCAGATCCGGAATTTATCGTGTTTAGACCCGGAGAAAGCGGTAGAACCGGTCAATGCAAAGATTTCTGAGTATGTGTCCGGACAGGGATATTCGATTGAGCCCGAACAGGAAGGAACGGCAGTCGAGGCGGAGAAGCTGACACAGGCGGTAACGGGTGCGATCGAGAATCTGCAGGATCATTTATCGCTGGAGGAAGCAGATGTCTATAAGAAGCCGACGGTATTGAAAGACGATGCATCTCTGGCAGAACAGCTGGATAAGATGAATAAATACGCGAAAATGAGCGTGACATACCAGTTTGGCGATTCGACGGAGACCTTAAATGGAGATCAGATTCATAGGTGGCTGATTGCCAATGCAGACGGAAGTGTTTCGGTAGATTCCTCCAAGGTGTCGGAGTACGTGTCTGAGATGGCGAAAGCACACAATACTTCAAACAAAGCGAAAACATTGAAAACATCGTATGGTTCCACGATTCAGGTAAGCGGCGGAACCTATGGCTGGAAGATCAACCAGGCGGCAGAGACGGAAGCGCTGGCAGCGATAATTGCCTCCGGCGAGAGTACGACGCGTGAGCCGGAGTATTCCCAGAAGGCGGCGAGCCATGGGGCAAATGACTACGGCGACACTTACGTGGAGATCAACCTGACCGGACAGCACCTTTTCTTCTATAAAGAAGGAAAGCTGGTGGTAGAGTCGGATTTCGTATCTGGAAACCTAGCGAAAGGCTGGGGAACCCCGGCAGGCTCGTATCCGCTGGCATATAAGCAGAAAAATGCGGTCCTGAAGGGTGAGAATTACCGGACGCCGGTTAATTACTGGATGCCGTTCAATAATGGTATCGGTATGCATGATGCGAAGTGGAGAAGCAGTTTTGGCGGTGCGATTTACAAGACGGGCGGTTCCCACGGCTGTATCAATCTGCCGCCGAGTGTTGCAAAGACGATCTTTGACAATATTTCGGCAGGAACTCCGGTGATCTGCTACAATCTGCCTGGTACGGAGAAGAGTACGACGAGCGGTACGGCAAAACCGGCGGAGACGAAGCCGGCAGAGACCACGGCGCCAGCAGAAACACCAGCGCCGGCAGAGACGCAGGCGCCAGCACCGGCAGAAACACAGGCACCGGGTCCGGCACCGACCACAGCGTCAACGCAGGCGGAGACGAAAGCGCCAGAGACTGCGGCACCGACCCAGGCAGGACCGGGAGGTCCTTCGGGGGATAATGGTGGAAATATTGCAGTGGGACCAGGAGCATAGGAAGAAACGGGAATAAAAATCGAGAAAAAACCTGCATAAAATGATTTACACCGAAAACATATTGTGTTATACTAAATACGTATGAGTCCGCCGGTGCTCAGTTTTTTGACGACTCCGACATAAACTTAGCATACGGTAAGAATAATTTTAAGGAGGAAATCACAATGATTTCAAAGGAAAAGAAAGCAGCTATTATCGAACAGTACGGAAGAAAAGCAGGCGATACAGGTTCACCGGAGGTTCAGATCGCAATTCTGACCGCTAGAATCGCTGAGCTTACAGAGCATTTAAAATCCAATCAGAAGGATCATCATTCCCGCCGCGGACTTCTGAAGATGGTAGGACAGAGACGTGGTCTTCTGGATTACTTAAAGAAATCCGATCTGGAAGGATACCGTGCACTGATCGAGAAGTTAGGCATCAGAAAGTAATTAAGATTAAAACGTATAGGGTGGAGCAATCCACCCTAGTTGTTTATGTAGAAGAAAAGTCCGAGACCGCTGCTGTACCCGTAAAGCAGAAAAACATATTTGCGGGCAGAGCAGTAGTTTCGGTATTACTTTTCACAGAAAGGCACTTTTGGAACCGAAAGCGGCGTATGAGAATGTGAAGGTTCTTCTGCAAAACAAGATGAAAGGAGATATGAGATGTACAAGAGTTTTTCGATGGAACTGGCTGGCAGAACTTTAACAGTGGATGTTGGCCGTGTAGCAGCTCAGGCAAATGGTGCTGCATTTATGCATTATGGAGATACAACCGTATTATCAACCGCGACAGCTTCTGACAAGCCGCGTGACGGTATTGATTTCTTCCCGTTAAGCGTTGAGTTTGAGGAGAAGATGTATTCGGTCGGAAAGATTCCGGGCGGATTTAACAAGAGAGAGGGAAAGGCATCTGAGAACGCAGTTCTGACTGCACGTGTTATCGACCGTCCGATGCGTCCACTGTTCCCGAAGGATTACCGCAACGATGTTACCTTAAATAACCTCGTATTATCCGTTGACCAGGACTGCAGCCCGGAGTATACCGCAATGTTAGGTTCTGCAATCGCAACCTGCATTTCCGATATCCCGTTTGATGGTCCGTGTGCGACCACCCAGATCGGCATGATCGACGGCGAGTTTATCGTAAACCCGACCAACGCACAGAAGAAAGTATCTGATATGGCTCTGACCGTTGCTTCCACCCGCGAGAAGGTTATCATGATCGAGGCTGGCGCAAAGGAAGTTCCGGAGAACATCATGATCGATGCGATCTTCAAGGCACACGAAGTAAACCAGGAGATCATCAAATTCATCGACACCATCGTAGCAGAGTGCGGCAAGCCGAAACATTCCTACGAGAGCTGTGCAGTTCCGGAAGAGCTGTTTACAGCGATTCGTGAGCTGGTTCCGCAGGAAGAGATGGAAGAGGCTGTATTTACAGACGAGAAACAGAAGAGAGAAGAGAATATCCGCGCAATCACCGAGCGCCTGGAAGAGGCATTTGCTGATAACGAGGAGTGGCTGGCTGTTCTGGGTGAGGCTGTATATCAGTACCAGAAGAAGACTGTCCGCAAGATGATCCTCAAAGATCACAAGCGTCCGGATGGCCGCGGTATCACCGAGATCCGTCCGCTGGCAGCAGAGATCGACATTCTGCCGCGTGTACACGGTTCCGGTATGTTCACCCGTGGACAGACACAGATTTTAAATATCTGTACACTGGCTCCGCTGTCCGAGGCACAGAAGATCGACGGACTGGATGAGAACGAGACATCCAAGAGATATATGCACCATTACAACTTCCCGTCCTACTCCGTAGGCGAAACCAAACCGTCCAGAGGACCGGGACGCCGTGAGATCGGTCATGGTGCGTTGGCGGAGCGTGCGCTTGTGCCGGTACTTCCGACTGCGGAAGAGTTCCCGTATGCAATCCGTACCGTATCTGAGACGATGGAATCCAATGGTTCTACCTCCCAGGCAAGTATCTGTGCATCCACTCTGTCCCTGATGGCAGCAGGTGTACCGATCAAAGCTCCGGTAGCTGGTATTTCCTGCGGTCTGGTAACAGGCGACACCGATGATGATTACATCGTTCTGACCGATATCCAGGGTCTGGAAGACTTCTTCGGCGATATGGACTTCAAGGTAGGCGGTACTCACAAGGGTATTACTTCCATCCAGATGGATATCAAGATCCACGGTCTGACCCGCCCGATCATCGAGGAGGCAATCGCTAAGACGAGAGAGGCAAGACTCTACATTCTGGATGAAGTTATGGCGCCGGTTATCTCCGAGCCGAGAAAGACCGTCAGCCAGTATGCTCCGAAGATCGTTCAGATCTCCATCGATCCGCAGAAGATCGGCGATGTAGTCGGCAAACAGGGCAAGGTAATCAACAAGATCATCGAGCAGACCGGCGTTAAGATCGATATCGAGGATGACGGAAGCGTATCTGTATGCGGCACCGATCAGGCAATGATCGACAAGGCAGTTTCCATCATCAAGGGCATCGTGACCGACATCGAGCCGGGTCAGATTCTGACAGGTACCGTTGTCCGTATCATGAATTTTGGTGCATTCGTAGAGCTGGCTCCGAACAAAGATGGTATGGTTCATATTTCCAAGCTTTCGGACAAGCGCGTAGCGAAGGTAGAGGATGTTGTCAACATCGGCGATGAAGTTACTGTAAAGGTAATCGAGGTCGATAAGATGGGTCGTATCAACCTGAGCATGAAACCAGGCGATCTGGCTGAAAATAAATAATAAATAGATTGCAAATGCACACGATGTGCTGCAATCATCCATCATAAAATCAATGTGCCTGCATCACTGCGGCGCAGACCAGATAAAGTAAGGAATGCTGCAAGGCAGAGAAGCGGTTCGCTTCTGCTTTGCGGTGTTCCTTTTTACTTTACAAAGAGGAAAAATATGTTAGAGGTAACAGGGATAGAAAAACGGTACCGCGGAAGGACGATCCTAAAAGATGTCTCTTTTCGGGCAAATCCAGGGGAATGCATCGGGATTGTCGGCGGAAATGGATGCGGCAAGACGACGCTGCTCTCGATCCTCGCGGGGATCCGCAAGCCGAATCGGGGGAGTATTCGGATTGACGGGCAGGAGGCGCTTGGAAGACATCGTCTATTAGAAGAAAAAATCGCCTATGTGCCTCAGGAAAATCCATTGATCCCGGAGCTGACGGCATTTGATAATTACCGTCTCTGGTTCCGGGGAAAACGGCGGGAGATGGAGCGGGATCTGGAATGCGGCGTCGGTCATGTGCTGGGTGTGGATCGATTCTTGAAAACGCAGGCGGGACGGCTTTCAGGCGGAGAGAAAAAGAGGCTGAGCATCGCGGCGGCACTCTCCGGACGCGCGGATATCCTGATTCTCGATGAACCGGGGGCAGCGCTTGACCTGGAGGCAAAGGAGCAGATCCTGACTTATATCAGGAGCTATGTGAAAGCAGGGGGGACAGTTCTTTTGACGTCCCATGAGATGGGAGAGATAGGGGCGTGTACAACCCTGTATGTATTAAAGGGCGGTGTGCTGGTTCCGACGGAGGCAGGGCTTTCGGCGCGGGAGCTGATACAGAGGTTTTAAGGTTACTGGGCACGTATGCGTGAACAGTAACGTTTTAAGAGTGAGAAAACAGGAGGAGGTACAAGGTGAAAGAGGGAAACAACACAAACAACACAAACAATGCAAACAATACAAACATGTCAAGCAATTCAACCCCGCTAAACCCGGCAGAGGCAGCGGCGCAGGCGCTTACGGCCGCATCTGACACAGCGGATGGAACCAGTGCAGGCGGATCCGCTGGTGCTGGCGGCGGAATCGGTGGAAATGCTGCAGGCGGCAGTGACGGTGGCAGAACGGGCGGAAATGGTTCTGGCAGGAAGAAATGGCTCATTTCAGCCGGAGCAGCCGCAGCGGTGGCCGTGGTCGGCGGCGGTGTGATGCTCAGCCATCAGGCAGACCCGAAGGACACAGTGATCGATGCGTTCAAGAGCATCACGGCGGAAGGGCAGTTAAATCCGTCTGAGGAGATCTTTGGGACGAAAGAGCTGGAAAAACTTTTACAGAAGGGATCCGCGCAGACGGGGATGGAGTTAAGTATGACAGGTATTTCCGATGAATCCCTGAACCAGATGAGCGGTGCGGGCATCGGTCTGGATGTGAAGCGCGATGTGGACAGCGGACGGCAGCTGCTAAATCTTTCCTTGCAGTATGGCGGAGGAGAATTGGCGGACGCACAGCTTTACATGGATGATACACAGATCATGGCGGCGATTCCGGTACTTTCCAGCCGTATGTTTACCCTTGACTATGCCAATGATCTGGAAGGACAGCTCATTAATTCTCCGTATGCGGCGCAGAAGCTCGAAGAGCAGGGGATTGATATTGAGGGGCTGGCAAATTATCTGGGACAGTACAAGGAAGCGCTTTCGGACGAGGAGCCGATGCTGGATCTGAAAGCACTCTGGAACCGCTACAAAGAGGGAAGCAAGGCGATTGATGACCTCAAAGCGGCTATGACCGTCACTGAGAATGACAAAAAAGAGTTTACCATCGACGGACAGAGCGAGAACTGCCGCGGTTACCATGTGACTCTGCCGAAGGATGCGCTGATCAGCTTTGCAAAGACGACGAGAGAATTTTTCCTGAACGATGAGACGCTCAAGCAGGATGTGGTGCGCTATCTGGAACTGGCAGGCGGCGCAAGCGGCATCTATGCAGCGGACGGGGACGGAGAGAGCGTGGATCCGGAGGAACAGCAGAAGGAACTCTGGGCCCAGGCGGAAGCGGTGCTGGACAATCTGGTAGAGGAAATGGAAAATACCATCGGGGATGTGACGATGGATGTCTATGTGAGAAAAGACGGCAAAATGGCTGGATTTTCCTACGAGACGGATGCAACGGTTGAGGAAGAAAATGTCCGTTTTTATGGTGATATTTCCTTTGGCGGCGGTTACAACATGCTGTCGAATGTGAATGGGGCGTTAAATATTGAGGATTCGGACGGTCAGATTATCACGGTTTCCCTGGATAAAACAGGCGCTTACGAGGCTGGAAAGAGCTGGAGTGGTCAGGTAATTGCGACCCTGGAAGATGACGAAGAGAAATACCAGTTTATCCTGGATGGCGATTATCAGATCGCGGACGGCAGCTATGAGGTAAAGCTGGATTTGCAGAGTAACGGTGCGTCTCAGGCGTCGCTCACGGCGAATGGCGCGGTCAGCGACCTTTCAAAGGGCGAGAGCGTCCATATCGATATGGATTCCCTGCGTCTGGAAACTACATTGTTAAATGGAAGCAGTTCTTATGTTGAATTTGCCGGTTCCTATTATGTCAACCCGCTGGAGGATGAGATCGCGCAGCCGGACGGCGTTCCATTTGATGTGCTGGCTTCCTCCGAGGAGGATTATAACCAGGTCACAACGGAGATAACAGGCAACCTGTTCGCAATTCTCCTGAAAGTCATGTCATAGGCGGCGGAAAATGCGAACATATATGATATATCTGCTGCTGACCGGAAAGCGCCTGCTCCGCCAGCTGCCGTATTTTCTGGCAGGGCTGGCGGTGATGGTGCTGCTCGTCGGCATGGCGGCGTTTTCGGCATCTAAGGTTTTATATGGGGAAACTTCATTAAAGAAAATCGAGGTGGGCGTGGTGCTTCCGGAGGACGATGCGCTTTCGGAAAAGATAACCAAAATGATTGCCTCGCTGGACAGCGTGGAAAGTCTCTGCGACTTTTCATATCTGGAACACGATGAAGCGTTCCAAAAGATGAAAAGCGGGGAGCTTCAGGCGGTTTTCGAGGTGCCGTCCGGCATGGCGCGCGGCATTTTGGACGGTACGAACCAGCCCGCCACGATCTGGTTTCCGGATGAGAGCGGGCTGGAAGGCACCGTTTTCAGGGAGCTGGCAGAGTCGGGCAGTTCGATGCTTGGCACTTCGCAGGCGGCGATCTACGCGGCAAATGAATGTTTAAATATCCAGGGAGTGCCGGAACAGATTCCGGTGTCTGAACAGGATTTGAACCGTATCTTTTTAAAATATGCGATGAACCGGGAGGCACTTTTCCGGAAGAAAACGGTCAGCGCGGCGGGGGATGTATCGACGGCGGTCTTTTATGGAATTTCGGGGATTGTATTTCTGATGATTCTTACCGGAATCCCGGCAGCGCCGTTTCTGGCGCCCCAGACGGAGGCGCTGGAACAGGGGCTTCGGCGTATCGGGATCCGGCGGTGGTATCCGCTTTTCTGCAAATGCTTGTGCATGACGCTTCTTCTGATGGCAGTCACGGCGGGCGGCTATGGCTGGGCGGTGCAGAAGGGATATGCGCTGGCGGGGCGGGAAGAACTGGCGGCGTGGGGGCTGACCTGCGCGGCAGTTTCGGCGTGGATTCTGCTGTTTTATGAGGTGTGCAGAAGTTCGGCAGCGGCGATTTTGACGTTGTTTGCGGTTAATGTGGTATTTCTCTTTCTGGCGGGCGGCATCATCCCGTCCGTCTTTCTGCCGGAGCTGGTTCAGAAAGTCGGAAATATGACGGTGACGGTGCTCTGGATGGATGGAATCCGCTTTATTGCTTCGGGCGAGGAGACAGGGGCGGTTCCGGTGCTGTGGAAACTGGCTGCGGCGGCATTGGCATGCTTTGCACTGGCGCTTGCCGCCGGAAAAAGGAGGGATTGACGGATGCGGAAGCTGGCGTGGTGGTTCTGTATGTTTGGAATGACGCTGCGGCGGGCTCTTTACCGCCCGGTGTTCCTCCTGTTTCTTCTGATCTTTCCATTGGGAATGGGCGCGCTCCATCAGGTGGAAAAACGGGATTCCGGGCGGATCGCGGTGGCGCTCTGCCCGGGAACGGATGCGTGGAATCAGGCGCTTGCAGAAAGACTGGAATCGGAAGAGAGCCGTTCATTTTTCTTTTATCCGTGCGGGACGGAGGAAGAGGCAAAGGAGGCGGTTATGACCGGACGGGCGGAGTGCGCCTACCTGTTTCCAGAGGGATTAAAAGAACGGCTGGACGAGGGGCATTATACCCGTGCGGTCCGCGTGCTGGTGTCGCCGTCCACAGTGGCAGAGAAAATTATATCAGAAAAGATATTTTCTGAACTGTTCGAGGTGTATGGGCGGGAACTGCTGGCGGACTATGGGAAAAATGGAGCGGCATTCCAGACGGTGATGGCGCGCTGCCAGACGACGGAGGCGCGGGAAAAGGCGTGCGGCGTGCTGATGGAACTTTATGAAAAATACCGCAGCAACGGAAGCACCTTTACCTTTGATTATCAGACCTTACAGGGAGGAACGGCACTGCAGACAGGGGCGATGAAGGTGGTCTTTCCAGTGCGCGGGCTGACGGCGGTTTTCCTTTTTATCATGGGGCTGGCGGCAGCTGTCATGGCGGGCGAGGATGCAGAGCGTGGGCTTTATGCGGCGGTTCGGAGCCGGGAGCGGTGGCTGCTGCAGACGGCGGAGATCGCGGCGTTTGTCTTTTTAGCATCCATTTCGGCCTATGCGGCGCTTCTGGCGTCGGGAAATGGGGCAGAGCCGCTTTTAGAGGCGGGAAAGCTGCTTTTTTATCTCTTCTTCGTGACCATGTATGCCTTTGGATGCCTGGCAGTCTGCCGGAAGCCGGGATTTCTGGCGGCGCTGATTCCGGTGTTTATCCTTGCGAGCCTCCTGCTCTGTCCGATCTTTTTTGACGCTTCGCTCTTTTTGCCGGGAGCCGCGGGTGTGCGAAAGCTGCTGCCGCCGTGGTGGTATCTGAGCGGCATTTTCGGTTCCAAAAGTGCCTACCCGTGAACAATTACTTTTTTACAACGTTTTTTTGGATAACTTCGATAAAAAGATTGCTATTTTTTCATTCAATTATTATAATAAAAAGAGACATCCGGTATCGAGCATCAATCTGCCGGATGTTTTCATGCGAGAAAATCAGGAGAGGAGTGAACACAATGGAAAGCCGGAGTCATAAGGCGGAATCAGACGGCAGCTACCCAGAACCGAAGGCAGCGTACACATGCATTTGCAGGAATGACAGCTGCAAACAGCGGATTCCTTGTGTACACTGCCGCATCTGTGGATAAGTTTCCGGCATTCTGCCTGTGTGCAGGAGCAGGAAGGGAGCAGCCTGTCCGATTTCCAAAATGACAATATTTTGGAAGGAGACGGGAATGTTAGAAGAAGAGAAGAAAGAAGAGCTGCTGGCTCTGCTGTCCGGGAAGAAGTACCGGGAGCTGAAAAGCCAGCTGGTCGAGATGAATGAGGTGGATATTGCCTCATTTATCGAAGAATTGGATTCAGAGAAGACGGTCGTTGTATTCCGTATGCTGCCGAAAGAGCTGGCATCGGAGGTATTTGCCTGTCTGGAAGTCGAACAGCAGCAGCATATCATTACCAGTATTACGGATAATGAGCTGCGTGCCATCATTGACGACCTGTATGTCGATGATGCGGTCGATATGCTGGAGGAGCTGCCGGCGACGATCGTGCGGCGCGTACTTCAGAACTCCAGCCCGGATACGAGAAAACTGATCAACCAGTTCCTCAATTACCCGGAAAACAGCGCCGGAAGCGTCATGACGGCGGAGTACGTGGGACTCAAGAAAAATATGACGGTGGAGCAGGCATTTGATTATATCCGGAAATATGGTGTGGACAAGGAGACGATTTACACCTGCTACGTCATGGATGAAAAACGCCGCTTAGAGGGCGTTGTGACGGTCAAGGATCTTCTGATGAATGATTATGCGGCGCTCATGGGCGATATCATGGATCCGCATGTGATCAAGGCGTATACGACGGAAGACCAGGAAAAGGTCGTGGAGACGTTCAATGAGTACAACCTCTTGAGTTTACCGGTTGTGGACGGCGAAGACCGTCTGGTCGGCATCATCACGGTCGATGATGTCATGGATGTCATGGAGCAGGAGGCGACGGAGGACTTCGAGAAGATGGCGGCGATGCTGCCGAGTGAGAAGCCGTACCTGAAGACGGGCGTGTTCCAGCTTGCGAGAAATCGTATTCCGTGGCTGATGATCCTGATGTTGAGCAGTATGGTGACCGGCGGTATTTTGTTAAAATATGAGAATGCCTTTTCGGTAATTCCGCTTTTGGTTACGTTTATTCCGATGCTGATGGATACGGGCGGAAACTCCGGCAGCCAGGCGAGCACGATGATCATCCGTGGTATGGCGGTCGGCGAGGTAGAACCGGCGGATATTCTGAAAGTTATGTGGAAAGAAATCCGCGTGGGAATGCTCTGTGGACTTTCTCTGGCGCTTGTCAATTTCGTGCGCCTGATGATCCAGTATCCGGGGCAGGTACTCATCTGCCTGACGGTAGTTATCAGCCTGTTCTGCACGGTTATCATCGCGAAGACGATCGGATGTGTGCTTCCGATTGCGGCGAAGACGATCCATCTCGACCCGGCGATCATGGCGTCGCCGATGATCACGACGATCGTGGATGCGTGCAGCCTGATGATTTATTTCCAGCTGGCGTGCCATCTGCTGAATATGAAGGCGTGATATAAATTACCTGCCTGCTGGCCCATGTTTTCGTACGGTCAGCGCAGTAAATGCGCAGACTTACGGAACAGTTACTTTATTTTATAATTCCAATATTTTAATTATTTCTAGGAAAGGAAAAACTGTTTGGAACATAAGCTTCCAGACAGCCGTGTGAAAAGTATGACAAAGATCAGAACCAGATACGCACCGAGCCCGACAGGCAAAATGCATGTAGGAAACTTAAGAACTGCATTATACGCATACCTGATTGCAAAACATGAGGGCGGCGATTTTATCCTACGAATCGAGGATACCGATCAGGAGCGTTTCGTTGAAGGCGCGACCGAGATCATTTACAATACGATGCGCGATACCGGACTGAAGCATGACGAAGGTCCGGACATCGGAGGTCCGGTTGGCCCGTATGTACAGAGCGACCGTCAGAAACAGGGCATCTACATGGAATATGCGAAGAAGCTGATCGATAAAGGCGAAGCTTATTACTGTTTCTGCGATCAGGAACGCTTAAACAGCTTAAAGAGAGAAGTAAACGGCGAAGAGATCATGACCTATGATAAGCACTGCCTGCACCTTTCCAAGGAAGAGGTAGAGGCAAACTTAAAGGCAGGAAAGCCGTTTGTCATCCGTCAGAACAATCCGACCGAGGGAAAGACTACCTTCCACGATGAGATTTACGGGGATATTTCCGTAGATAACTCCGAGCTGGATGATATGGTTTTAATCAAATCGGATGGATTCCCGACCTACAATTTCGCAAATGTGGTGGACGATCATTTACAGCAGATCACCCATGTAGTCCGCGGTAACGAGTACCTGTCTTCTTCACCGAAGTACAATCGTCTGTACGACGCATTCGGATGGGAGGTTCCGGTTTATGTGCACTGCCCGACCATCACGAACGAGGAGCACAAGAAGCTGAGCAAGCGAAGCGGTCATTCTTCCTATCAGGATCTCATCGATCAGGGCTTCGTTTCCGAGGCAGTTGTCAACTTCGTTGCCCTGCTTGGCTGGTCACCGGAAAATAATCAGGAGATTTTCTCCTTAGACGAGCTGGTAAAAGAGTTCAACTACAAGAATATCAGCAAATCTCCGGCTGTTTTCGATATGGTAAAACTGAAATGGATGAACGGCGAATACATCAAGGCGATGGATTTTGATAAGTTCTATGAAATGGCAGAGCCGTACATCAAAAAAGTAATCACCAAGGATCTGGATCTGAAGAAGATCGCGGCGATGGTTAAGACGAGAATCGAGATTTTCCCGGATATTGAGGGACACATCGATTTCTTCGAGACACTGCCGGAGTACGATCCGCAGATGTATGTTCACAAGAAGATGAAGACCAATCTGGAGACATCCTTAAAGGTATTAAAAGATGTTCTGCCGATTCTGGAAGCACAGGAAGACTACTCCAACGACGCCCTGTACGCGGCGTTGTCCGAGTATGTATCCAAAGAGGGCGTTAAGACCGGCTTCGTAATGTGGCCGATCCGTACCGCTGTATCCGGCAAGCAGATGACGCCGGCAGGCGCGACCGAGATTATGGAAGTGCTTGGCAAGGAAGAGTCGATCAGCCGTATCAAGAAGGGAATTGAGCTTCTGGAGGCACAGCAGTAGGCTGTCGTAACCGTCGATGTTCGACTTGAAGCAAGTTTGGCTTCGCAGATTAAATCAGTAGGTAGTAAATAAACAACTGCTTTTTCATGTATCGTAGATGCATGAAAAGCAGTGAAAAGGTGCGCTTTGTGAGAAATACATTCCAAGGCGCACTTTTCTTACATTTGTACTTGACAGATTTGCTTCAGATGCGCGGCAGAAGGATGTCTTGCACGTCAAAATGCGAATTTCGAAGCAAATATGCCGAGATATTCTTGAATTGTGGAGTAAGGAAACAGGAAATGGCATTCAGTAAAGCACAGACACAGGCAATCATGCATAAAGATGGTCCCATGATGGTTCTGGCGGGACCGGGATCAGGGAAAACAACGGTGATCACCCATCGGGTCCAGTATCTGACGAAGGAGTACGGAATCGATCCGGGGGATATTCTTGTGATTACCTTTACCCGGGCAGCAGCCGAGGAGATGCGGGAGCGATATGAAGCATTGACCGGCGGCGGATCCAGAGTCACCTTCGGCACGTTTCATTCGATCTTTTTTAGGATCTTAAAGCTGGCATACCGATATACTGCTGACAATATTGTCCGGGAAGAGCAGCAGATGCAGTTTGTCCGGGAGCTGGCTCAGGCCGGAGGTCTGGAGCCGGAGGATGAAAATGAGTTTGCAGCCTCCATTTTAAGTGAGATAAGCTCTGTCAAGGGAGAGAGGATTGCACTGGAACATTACTATTCCAAAAACTGTCCGGATGCAGTTTTCCGTCAGCTCTATGCAGGCTATGAAGAGAAAATGAGCCGGGCCGGACTCATCGATTTCGATGACATGATGGTGCTGTGTCTGGAACTTTTTACGGAAAGAAAAGATATCCTGTCTGCCTGGCAGAGAAGGTATCGGTACATCCTGATCGATGAGTTTCAGGACATCAACCGGCTTCAATATGAGATCGTGCGGATGTTAGCCAAGCCGGAAGATAATCTTTTTATCGTGGGCGATGATGATCAGTCGATTTACCGGTTTCGTGGGGCCAAACCGGAGATTATGCTGGGGTTTGAGCGGGATTATCCGGGTGCCGGACGGATTCTTCTGGATGTGAATTACCGCAGTACCGAGGAGATCGTGGCACCGGCATTGCGGCTGATCGGAGAAAACCAGAAACGTTTTTCAAAGGCCATCCATACAACGGGACGGCATGGGAAGAACGTGATCACGAAGCTCTGGCAGGATCCGGGGGAAGAAAATCTGGCCATTGTCAGGGAGATACAGCTGTATCTGCAGTCGGGAGTGCGGCCGGGGGATATCGCAGTTTTATACCGGACCAATGCTGGTCCTCGTTTTCTGATGGAAAAGCTGATGGAATACAACCTTCCTTTCCGGACAAGGGATACGGTGCCGAACCTCTATGAACACTGGATTTCGCGAAATATCCTGACCTATATCCGGATCGCCATGGGAAGCCGGGCGCGGGAAGATATTTTGCAGGTCATCAACCGTCCGAAGCGGTATATCAGCCGGGATGCGATGCCGGATGAGACGGTTTCGTTCGAGAAGATGAAGGTATTCTATGCGGAGAAAGACTGGATTGCCGAGCGGATCGAGAGTCTGGAAGGGGATCTGCGGGCCATCGCCCGGATGTCACCTCTGGCAGCCGTCAATTATATCCGCCAGGGCATGGGATACGACGAATATCTGATCGAGTATGCGGCATTCCGGCGGATGCGGCCGGAGGAACTTTTAGAGACTGCCGACGAATTAAAAGAAAGTGCGGCGGGTTTCAAGACCTTTGACGAGTGGTTTACACACATCGACGCGTACAAGGAGGAACTGCTCCGGCAGGCGGCGCAGCGGCGGACGGAGACGGATGCGATCACACTCGCGACGATGCACAGCGCCAAGGGGCTGGAATTTCCCATTGTCTATATTCTCGATGCCAATGAGGGCATCACGCCGCACAGCCGCGCGATGCTGGATGAGGATATGGAGGAAGAACGACGTCTGTTCTATGTGGCAATGACGCGTGCAAAGACCCGGCTGCATGTGTATGCGGTGCGGGAGCGGTACCATAAAAAGGCGGAAGTATCGCGGTTTGTGTGGGAGTATCTGGGGCGGGAGTCGTAGAGAAGATATCGGGTGGACGCATTTATCATGAAGCATAACGTATGGAAAAAAGAAAATAGATAGGAGGTGTTTGTATGCCGATTTTGTTTGCAATTATATTTTTAGCAGTTGTTTTTAAGGGCGTTGGCTTGCTCTTGGGCATGTGTGGAAGACTACTTGGTGCTGTTCTGAGCCTGGCAGGATTTATCCTTTCATTGGCAGTAGGAACGCTGGTGTTTGGATTGTCGGCGGTATTTTCAGTGGTGCTGTTGGGAATTGCTGGAGTGTGGCTGGTGGCGAAACTTTTGCTGTAAACGTCGAATGATACAAGATATAAATGAAAAAGAGTGAAAATGAATCCGTTTTTGTACTATGTGTGGAGAAAAAATTCATGCATATGTGTAGAAGCGGATTTTTGCGATATTCTGGTGGAAGAGTTTTCGGAGTGGTATGAGGAAGTGAGGAGTTGTGCGGTGCCGAAAGAGTGAAAAGCAACAAATAAAATACATTAGAAATTAATTGAATTGACATTTTTTACAAATGCAGCTTGAAATATTGATATAGCATATGGTAACATTGAATATATAAAATATGAAAATATTGACGGAAGATTGTTGCTTTGATGGTTTTACAAAAATAAAAAGACTCTTTCGAGCCTTTTTATTGCCGCACAATGCGGGCATACAATTTCGGATAATCCTTATTTGCACTCACCATGTAAGTTTGTAAACTTATGGTAACATAAAGGATAAAAAAGATCAAGGGTATAGAGAAGGAAATAAAGTACATGAAAGAGAAAATGGAATACTATTTAGGTCTTGACATGGGAACCAATTCAGTCGGATGGGCTGTAACAGATAAAGAATATCGTTTGATGCGGGCGAAGGGAAAAGATTTGTGGGGAGTTCGTTTGTTCGAACGTGCTAATACAGCTGAAGAACGGCGGGCATATAGGATTAACCGAAGAAGACGTCAGCGGGAAGTAGCTAGAATTGGAATTTTAAAAGAATTATTTGCCGATGAAATTGCAAAAGTTGATGCTAATTTTTTTGCACGCCTGGACGACAGTAAATATTATCTTGATGATAGACAGGAAAATAATAAACAGAAGTATGCGATATTTGCTGATAAAGATTACACGGACAAAGAGTATTTTAGCCAATATCAGACAATTTTTCATCTGAGAAAAGAACTGATCATGTCAGATCAACCTCATGATGTTCGTCTTATTTATCTGGCGCTGTTAAATATGTTTAAACATAGAGGCCATTTTTTAAATAAAACGTTGGGAACCTCGGAATCATTAGAATCGTTTTTTGATATGTATCAAAGATTAGCTGTATGTGCGGATGGAGAGGGAATCAAACTTCCAGAAACGGTGGATTTAAAGAAATTAGAACAGATACTTGGAGCACGTGGATGCTCTAGAAAGGCAACATTGGAACATATATCTGAAATAATGGGGATTAATAAAAAGAATAAACCAGTTTATAGCCTCATGCAGATGATATGTGGACTTGATACTAAAATGATAGACCTTTTTGGGCAGAAGATTGATGAAGAACACAAAAAAATCTCTCTTTCATTTCGAACGTCCAATTATGAAGAAATGGCAGAGGAAGTCCGTAATATGATAGGGGATGATGCATTTGAACTTATATTGACAGCAAAAGAAATGCATGATTTTGGCTTGCTGGCGGAGATTATGAAAGGATATTCATATTTGTCAGAAGCGCGGGTGGCTGTCTATGAAGAGCATCGAAAGGATTTGGCTAAACTGAAAGCCGTCTTTAAACAATATGACCATAAGGCATATGATGAAATGTTTCGAATCATGAAGAATGGTACTTATAGTGCCTATGTTGGAAGTGTAAATAGTTTCGGTAAAATAGAGAGAAGGACAGTAAAAACTTCCAGAGAAGAATTGTTAAAAAATATAAAGAAAATTTTAACAGGGTTTCCAGAGGATGATGCTACAGTACAGGAATTTTTGGGTAAGATAGATTCGGATACACTTCTCCAAAAACAACTGACAGCTTCTAATGGAGTGATTCCAAATCAGGTACATGCAAAAGAAATGAAGGTCATTTTGAAAAATGCAGAAAAATACCTTCCATTTTTAAGTGAAAGAGATGAAACAGGATTAAGTGTATCAGAAAAAATAATAGCTCTGTTTACATTTACGATCCCGTACTATGTTGGTCCTCTTGGGCAGCAACATTTAGGAAAGGAATGTGCACATGGCTGGGTAGAGCGAAAAGAAAAAGGTACTGTGTATCCATGGAATTTTGAACAAAAGGTTGATTTAAAGGCAAGTGCAGAACATTTTATAGAAAGAATGGTAAAACATTGCACGTATTTATCTGATGAGCAGGCATTGCCAAAACAATCATTGTTGTATGAAAAATTTCAGGTATTGAATGAATTAAACAATTTAAAAATTAGAGGAGAAAAAATATCGGTAGAATTAAAACAGCAGATATATCAGGATGTCTTTGAACATACTGGGAAAAAAGTATCGATGAAGCAGTTGGAAAACTATCTGAAGTTGAACGGCCTGCTTGAAAAAGACGAAAAGGACGCAGTTACAGGAATAGATGGTGGTTTCCATAGTTATTTGTCCTCTTTAGGAAAATTTATAGGAATTTTGGGAGAAGAAGCCCATTATGGTAAAAACCAGAATATGATGGAAAAAATTATATTTTGGGGGACAGTATATGGACAGGATAAAAAATTCCTTCGCGAACGGTTAAGTGAAGTTTATGGAGATAGATTGTCAAAAGAGCAGATTCGTCGTATTACTGGTATGAAATTTGAAGGATGGGGACGACTTTCTAAAGAATTCCTGTTACTGGAGGGGGCTTCTAGAGAAGAAGGGGAGATTCGGACATTGATTCGTTCATTATGGGAGACAAATGAAAATTTGATGGGGCTTTTAAGTGAACGATATACATATAGCGAAGAAGTACGAGAAAAAACGCTTGAGTGTGAGAAGAGCCTTTCTGAATGGACGATTGAAGATTTGGAAGGAATGTATCTGTCAGCACCGGTTAAGCGCATGGTATGGCAGACTTTGTTAATTGTAAAAGAGCTTGAAAAGGTGCTGGGATGTGCTCCACGACGTATTTTTGTGGAGATGGCACGCGAAGATGCGGAGAAAGGAAGGAGAACAGAATCACGAAAGCAGAAATTGCAGAATCTTTATAAAGCAATTAAAAAAGAGGAGATAGACTGGAAAAAAGAGATTGATGAAAAAACAGAGCAGGCATTCCGCAGTAAAAAATTATATTTGTATTACCTGCAGAAGGGGCGCTGTATGTATACGGGCGAGTCTATTCGATTTGAAGATTTGATGAATGATAATTTATATGATATCGATCATATTTATCCGAGACATTTTGTGAAGGATGATAGTTTAGAGCAGAATCTGGTGCTGGTAAAGAAGGAAAAAAATGCACATAAAAGTGATGTATTTCCGATTGAGGTGGATATTCAGAAAAAGATGAGTCCGTTCTGGAAAGAACTGAAAGAAAGAGGTTTTATATCAGAAGAAAAGTATATGCGTTTAACGAGGAGGTATGGCTTTTCGGAAGAGGAAAAAGCAGGTTTTATCAATCGGCAATTGGTGGAAACAAGACAGGGAACAAAGAGTATTACAGAGATATTGGGACAAGCTTTTCCAGATGTGGATATCATATTTTCAAAAGCGTCGAATGTGTCGGAGTTCAGACATATATATGGATTGTATAAGGTTCGCAGTATAAATGATTTTCATCATGCACATGACGCATACTTAAATATAGTGGTTGGAAATACGTATCATGTGAAATTTACGAAAAATCCGTTGAATTTTATTCGGGAAGCAGAAAAGAATCCGCAGAATGCAGAAAATAAATACAATATGAACCGGATGTTCGATTGGACAGTAAAAAGAGGAAATGAAACGGCATGGATAGCAAGTTCCGATAAAGAAGCAGGTAGTATTAAAATTGTAAAGGCTATATTGGCAAAAAATACACCATTAGTTACTAAGAGGTGTGCGGAGGCACATGGAGGAATAACCAGGAAAGCAACTATCTGGAATAAAAACAAAGCTGCTGGCAGCGGATATATTCCGGTTAAGATGAATGATGCAAGACTTTTGGATGTTACAAAATATGGCGGTTTGACATCTGTATCAGCTTCGGGGTACACTTTGCTGGAATATGATGTAAAAGGTAAAAAAATAAGAAGTCTTGAGGCGATTCCAATTTACTTGGGACGAGTGTCTGAATTGACAAATGAGGCGATTTTGAAATATTTTGAAAAGGTGCTGATAGAGGAAAATAAGGGAAAAGAAATAATAGAACTTCGCATTTGTAAGAAGTTTATTCCGAGAGAGTCGTTAGTGCGATATAATGGGTATTACTATTATCTCGGAGGAAAATCAGTGGAACAGATTGTATTGAAAAATGCGACACAGATGGCATATTCAGAAGAAGAAACATGTTATATAAAAAAGATAGAAAAAGCTATAGAAAAAACATATTATGAAGAAGTGGACAAAAATAAAAATGTGATTTTGACAAAAACTAGAAACAATGCAATGTATGATAAATTTATTATAAAATATCAGAATTCAATTTATCAGAATCAAAGTGGTGCAATGAAAAATTCTATTATTGGAAAAAGAAATGAATTTTTAACATTATCATTGGAAAAGCAGTGTAGAATATTGAAGGCACTAGTAGAATATTTTAGGACAGGAGATATTATTGATTTGAGAGAATTAGGAGGTAGTTCACAGGCAGGAAAAGTGGCTATGAACAAGAAAATTATGGGAGCAAGTGAATTAGTGCTAATAAGTCAATCTCCAACAGGTTTATTCCAACAAGAGATTGATTTACTAAAAATATGAGTTGGCGTACTGTTGTAATATCATCCAATGCCAAGCTGGATTACCAGCTTGGCTACATGGTAGTACGAAAGGATGTTACAACAAAAATTCATTTGGGAGAAATTGGAATGCTGATGGTTGAGTCAACATCTGTATCGATTACAGCAGCGTTATTATCCGAATTGGTAAAGCATAAAATTAAAGTGATATTTTGTGATGAAAAACGGAATCCAATTTCAGAGTTAATTCCTTATTATGGGGCACATAATTCTAGTGCAAAGATAAAGAAGCAGATGAGTTGGACGGATGAAAGGAAAACCACTATATGGACTGAAATTGTATATGAAAAGATACATAAGCAGGCAGAATTTTTACAGGAGTTAAGGCGGAAAGAAAGTGAGCTGCTTTATAGTTATCTGAATGAGATAACATTTGGTGATACAACAAATAGAGAGGGTCATGCTGCAAAAGTATATTTTAATGCTGTTTTCGGAAAAAATTTTACCAGAACGGCAGAAAACAATATCAATGCAGCATTGAATTATGGATATAGTATTATTCTATCCCTGTTTAATCGGGAAATTGTGTCAAATGGGTATTTGACACAATTAGGTTTATTTCATGATAATATGTTCAATCCGTTTAATCTGGCTTCTGACTTAATGGAGCCGTTTCGAATTTTGATTGACCGGAAAGTATATCGAATGAAATTAGACGTATTTGAACATGAACAGAAGATGGAATTAGTGAATATCTGTAATCAGGAAGTTGTTATTAATAAAAAAAGAGAATTAGTTAGCCAAGCGGTTAAAATATATTGCCGCAGTATATTTGATGCATTAGAGGAACAAGATGTTTCTTTGATTCGGTTTTATACAAATGAGTTATAGGTATATGAGAATTTTAGTGATGTTTGATCTTCCGGTTATTACAGATACAGATCGAAGAGAATATCGGAAATTTCGGAAATTTTTGATTTTAAATGGATTCCTCATGCTTCAGGAATCTGTATACTGTAAAATTGCACAGAATTCAGTGGTTGCAGATGGCATTGTAGAAAATATAAAGAAAAACAAACCACAAGCTGGATTGGTTCAAATGTTGAAAGTGACAGAAAAGCAATATTCCAAAATGGAGTATATCGTAGGTGAATCGAAATCAGAAGTATTAGATGGTGATGAAAGGCTGATAATTTTATGAAGTTAGTTCATGCGCCGTATCAGTTGAAAATTGATTTTCATGAAAATAAAGTACAGGTATTGGTTCTGGAGCGTGCAGAAACATTTGCGGAACTGGTGGGGGAATTGTTTGCTCAGATTTCTGGGGAAGAAGGGCAGTTTCTACTAGCAGATCAAAAGGAAATGAATTTAGATAAGTGTACAGAAATTGTAGTAAATCCATTTTCATTTGAGATAAATAATCGGAAAAATTTAAATAAACTTTATCAGGAAATGCATATGATTTCACAGGAAGAATACTTTCTTTCAAAGAGTATGCTGAATACGGAAACAGTGCGTTATTTGAATGATATTAGTCAAAAGTTGCCGTATGCAATTCAATTTGTAACAGATTTGAACGAGGTGGAATTATTTAAAATATATGATGTTAAATTGGAAGATAAGTTCAGTTCATTGTTGGAAAAATTGACAGAGTATTTGAAAATATTGGCGCTTTTGAGGAATATTAGACTGGTTGTATTGGTTAATCTAAAAGATTATTTGAGCAGTACCCAGGTGAAGGAACTGTATAAAACAGTATTTTATTATAAAATAAATGTTTTGTTAGTAGAATCTTCACAAAAAGAACGGTTGAACTGTGAAGATTATCATATATTGGATGAGCAGGATTGCCTGATTGAGTTTTAAGTGGTAAAATATACAACGTGGTATTAGAAATATAGGCTTACAGCATATGTCAGTATGTAAAAGTTCGGTGAGAACCGTAAAATTTTTAAATTTGAGGTTTGAGAACCATGTAAGTTTGTAAGGATCTAAAACCTGCCGAATCAAACAGTCCTCCTACAAGTGGTTTGAGAACCATGTAAGTTTGTAAGGATCTAAAACCCATAGGGGGATTAATATGTCACCCAGCACGTTTGAGAACCATGTAAGTTTGTAAGGATCTAAAACATGCTTTTGCTGAATAAACCTGTCCTTGCAGTTTGAGAACCATGTAAGTTTGTAAGGATCTAAAACTCGTTCGGAATAAAAAAGGTAAGACGGTAGTTTGAGAACCATGTAAGTTTGTAAGGATCTAAAACTGTCGATTGCAGAGTATAGCAAAGTATAGGTTTGAGAACCATGTAAGTTTGTAAGGATCTAAAACTAACTCTTTTTCGTCACTTTCCCGCCACTTGTTTGAGAACCATGTAAGTTTGTAAGGATCTAAAACTGATTTTACTTGCCATGTAGATGTAAATTGTTTGAGAACCATGTAAGTTTGTAAGGATCTAAAACTTCTTTTACTACTAAAACATCATTAGCTAGTTTGAGAACCATGTAAGTTTGTAAGGATCTAAAACCAAAATACACAAGATAATAATACACAGCACGTTTGAGAACCATGTAAGTTTGTAAGGATCTAAAACGAGGAATTCGACGAAGGCGTCATGTATCGTGTTTGAGAACCATGTAAGTTTGTAAGGATCTAAAACTTAAAAACGGCGGCTACGCCACCGACGTAAGTTTGAGAACCATGTAAGTTTGTAAGGATCTAAAACATTTTCTACAATAGCTCTACAAGTAAGAAGTTTGAGAACCATGTAAGTTTGTAAGGATCTAAAACTTTTAGCACTTAGCCAATCACGCAACATAAGTTTGAGAACCATGTAAGTTTGTAAGGATCTAAAACTTTGCTGGGATTGTTACAAAGGTTTGGGGTGTTTGAGAACCATGTAAGTTTGTAAGGATCTAAAACGATAAAGTTAGGAAAATACGCAGAATCTTTGTTTGAGAACCATGTAAGTTTGTAAGGATCTAAAACGAGCACTCCTAGACAGTCCTACAGCCTTTGGTTTGAGAACCATGTAAGTTTGTAAGGATCTAAAACATCAATGATGAATCATTACCAGATACCAGAGTTTGAGAACCATGTAAGTTTGTAAGGATCTAAAACTATGGAATGTTTAGCGTTTATCGTTGGATTGTTTGAGAACCATGTAAGTTCGTGAAAATCGAAAGCATTTTTAAGAATATAGTAGAGATTCTAAGTCATAAAAAAGATATGTGCAATGTCCAATCATAGGGCGATTAAATGCCTGAAAAATGATAGTATCATTCTCCTTATGAGGATAAATCCAGGAGGAAAACAATGCCATTAGCCAACCAAAAATCTTATACCATAGAAGATATATACAATCTTCCCGAAGGCGCACGCGCCGAATTAATTGATGGTTCTCTTTATATGAGGGCGTCGCCCAGCCGGGTGCATCAGGAGATAGTGGGAGAACTGTTTGGGGTTATAAGGGATTATATCAAGAAGGAAAATGGTTCCTGCAAAACTTATGTGGCGCCGTTTGCTGTCTTTTTAAATCAGGATGATCGAACCTATGTGGAACCGGATATCAGTGTGATATGTGATTCGTCCAAGTTAAATGATAGGGGGTGTCTGGGAGCACCTGATTGGATTATTGAAGTGGTTACACCGGGAAGTCAGCGAATCGATTATATGATTAAGCTGTTTAAATACAGGGCGGCAGGTGTAAAGGAGTATTGGATTGTAGATAAAAGTAAAAACCGGATTATGGTATATAATTTCGAACAGAATGACATGGGTGAATATACGTTTTCCGATATTGTGTCAGCGTGCATTTATGAAAATTTAAAGATTGATTTCTCTGTAATCGATGAGAGTTAACAAGAATAGAATAAATGGTAGATTTTAAAGAATAAGAATGGGCTTGTCACATTAGCAAATATATTTTGCTAAGTGAAAGCCCATTCTTTTTGAAAAGGCGTAAAGTTCTTCCCCCCTCTGTTTCGCGTTTCATATCCGATATATTTACAATTCCCATCCAACTGACTATAATAAAGAATGCCCGTTTGTCTGCAAAGGCGCGGAACCATATCCATCTGCATCAGGGCGATATGACAGAAAAATGAACTTAAAAGAATGGAAGAAAGAACAATGGATGTAATTGAAAAATTTGGAAATAGGGTGAGCAGCCAGGCGCTTAAGGATCCGGAAAAAGCGCGTCGGCTGCTTCTTGCGGGATACCGCCTGCAGGAAAAGAAGCTTCAGTTTTTGCCGGATCGGGGACTGCCGTCGTCGGGACAGTATGTGGCGCGGGTGGTTATGAAAAATATCATTCAGTCGCTGTCGGAACCGGAGAATGCGGCGATGGTCAGCATATTTGTGCCGGGAGAGCTGGTGATGGCGGCAGGGCTGACGCCGTACTCAGTGGAGGCGATGTCCTGTTTTATGGCGGGAACGAAGTGTGAGCAGACGTTTCTTCGGAAAACGGAGGAAGAAGGATTTCCGGAGACGATGTGTTCGTACCACAGGGTGTTTCTGGGGGCGGCGCTGACGGGGATTCTGCCAAAACCGAACTGCATGATTTATACGAACCTTGCGTGTGATGGAAATATGATGACGTTTCCGTATTTAAAGGATAAATTTGAATGTCCAGGCTTTTATATTGATGTTCCGTATGAGAAAAACCGGGAATCGGTTCTGTATGTGGCGGATCAGCTGCGGAAATTGAAACGGTTTCTGGAGGAGACGACGGACAGACGGATTTCGGAGGAAACAGTGCGGAGTGCGGTAGATAACAGCCGGAAAGCGGCGGCGAATTATAAAAAACAGCTTGCCCTGCGGTGTGCGCATGACCCGGTGACCTCTCTGACGAATGAATTGTATGCGCTTTTTATGTGCCATCTGATGGCTGGCTCAGAGACGGCGGTTACCTATACGGAAAAACTTCTGCGCGATGTGCGGATGTCACCGAGGGGAGATGGTCTTTCGGTAATCTGGATGCACATCATGCCATTTTTACAGGAGCCGGTTAAGGATATTTTTAATTATAGTAAGAAAATGCACATCCGCGCTTGTGATTTCATCGCAGATGGTTTTCAGGAGATGCATGCGGAAGACCCGTATGAGGCGATGGCAGAGAAAATGGTCTATTGCATTTACAATGGCAGTGTGAAACAGAGAGTTGAGGAAGCGGAACGGCTTGCCAGGATCACGGAAGCGGATGGTGCTGTTTTATTTGCCCACTGGGGCTGTAAGGGAACGATCGGTGCATCCAGCCTGATTAAGCAGTCCTTAGAAAAGACAGGACTTCCGACGATGATTCTCGACGGTGACGGCTGCAACCCTGCCAATACAAGCGACGGTCAGGTATCGACGCGGCTTCAGGCGTTTGTGGAAATGCTGGAAAAGGGCAAGGAGGAGAAACACGCATGATTTATTACGTCTGTAAGTACACCCCGATTGAGCTGTTCCGGGGGTTTGGAGAAGAATGTTATGTTTTGGAGGAAATGCCGGAAAATTTCGAACAGTCGGATCAGATTGCACATGCAAATCTGTGCGGCTTTGGAAAATCGGTCATTCAGGCAGTGCTGGAAGGAAAGGTTGAACAGCTGGTGCTGGTAAACTGCTGCGATTCGATGCGGCGCGTTTACGATATCGTGGAGAGCACGGGAAAATGTAAGTTTTTATATATGCTGGATCTGCCGCATGATGATAATGAATGTGAAAAAGTGAAATTTGCGGGCACGATCCGGAAGCTTAAAAAGGCATATGAGGCATATTCCGGGAAAGTGTTTGATAAACGCGCTTTTATCAAGTCCTTTATTACGCCGGAAATGAACACGGAGCCGTACATTGGTGTGCTGGGCGTGCGGGTCAGCGGCATTCTGGAGGATATGATCCGGGACAATATCCAGATGGATGTGGAAAATCTGACCTGTACGGGTGGTCGGAAACTGTCGGTCGTACAGGATGAAATGTGGAATATGGAGGAAGAGGAGCTGTTTCTTTCTTACGCGGACGTCCTGCTGGGACAGATGCCGTGTTTCCGCATGAACCGTTCGATCCGCAGAAACCGTCTGTATCTGGATCCGAATTTAAAAGGAATTATTTATCACACGATCAAGTTCTGTGATTATTATGGATTTGAGTATGCGAGTATCAAGCGGGATATCAAGGTTCCGCTCCTTAAGATTGAGACTGATTTTACGAGCCAGAGCGCGGGGCAGCTTTTGACGCGCATTCAGGCATTTGAGGAGACGATCGAGGGATCAGAGGATATGGATCCGGGAAAAGGTATCAGTGAGGAGGCAAGAAAGAAGATGGAGTCGGGCATTTTTTATGTAGCGGGAATCGACAGCGGTTCGACAAGTACGGATGTGGTCATACTGGATCAGGATGGAAAAATTAAATCGACGATGATTATTCCGACCGGCGGCGGTGCGATGATGAGCGCCGAGAAGAGTCTGGATCTGGCGATTGAGAAAGCGGGAATTAAGAAAGAGGAGATCGTGCGGATCGATACGACCGGATATGGACGATCCTACATTGACAGCGGGGATGACAGCATCACGGAGATTACCTGTCATGCCAAGGGCGCAAATTATCTGAATCCGAATGTCCGCACTATCATCGACATTGGCGGGCAGGATATCAAGGCGATCAGCATCGACGGACAGGGAGCCGTGAAAAATTTCCTGATGAATGACAAATGTGCCGCCGGAACGGGACGTTTTCTGGAAATGATGGCGAAAACGCTGGGACTTTCCCTGGAGGAAATGAGTGTGAAAGGGCTGGAATGGAAGCATAATATCGTGATTTCCAGCATGTGTACGGTGTTTGCAGAGTCGGAGGTCGTGTCGCTGGTGGCACAGAATAAGGATGTGGCAGATATTATCCACGGTTTAAATGTGTCAGTTGCCTCAAAAGTCGGCGCGTTGGCAGCCCGCCTTGGAAAGGATCATCCAGGCGAATATATGATGACCGGCGGTGTGGCGAAGAACCAGGGTATCATCCAGGCATTGGAAGAGAAGCTTGGTGCTAAACTTTATATCTGTGATGAGGCGCAGCTCTGCGGTGCGCTGGGAGCGGCGCTATTTGCTTATGAGAAATGTAAAGGCAGTGCGGAGGAAACGCGATGAAGCGGCAGGGTTAAAACACTTGTATCGATATTTTCGTCAGATATTCACTGGGAGAGGCTGTGGCCAATTCGTCGATCACAGCCTCTTTATAAGAGTATTTGCCGGTTTTAAACTTGTGTTCATCGGTCCAATCAAAGAGTTTTTCGTAGGTGGCTTTCGAGTCATAGTAATTTCCCATTAAGTAAGCAACCACGTAGGTTCCGGCCGGTTTTAAGTGATAGGGGTGATTTTTCGGTTTTGTTATAACTTTTGTGAAAAAATAAGCATAGGTATCCAGATGATTTTTTCGTAAATCTGCCACATCAAGCATGGCACCATAAGGATGACCGGCATTTAGAGCGTGGGCATTGCAGTAACCGATGTGGCGGCAAAGAGCCTGGATGATTTTCTGATGGTCATCTGTATGAATCGGATCGCTTAGAATCAGATATTCTTCCGGTGTCGTCTCGAGAAAAATACGACCATTTTTATTTTCTGTATGGAAGAATAATTCATCTTCTGTGTATTCTGCCTGTTTCTGATTCAGTGATTCCTGGAGTGATACCAGGGATAATTTTATATGATTGGACTGTAAAGTGAATAAAAATCCAAGAATGCATCTACATTCTGAAATCAGAAATCAAATTAAAACATTATAATCTTCGATGCCTCGTTGGGAAGCCAACGGGGTATTTTTTTACCCAATCAGGCTGTATAGGACACCTCATTTTTGATGTCTTTGGACGGTGCGGGAAGCATTACTGATTGGAATCCTTATATCTATGATATAGCTTTTTGCAATACAAAAAGACTTTACATATGGCTATAAAAATCAACTGTATTCCAAGCGGAACCTTCCCCCATTTTCTGGAACACGAAAAAGAAGAAACGCTTTCGGTCTATCTGGAGGCCGTCAAATGGGCGCTTCTGGAAGAATGAATATGTCCGAAAAAATGTTGGAATTATAATAATATTAATCGAAAAAATGTGATTTATAATAAAATAATGTCCGCAAAAATGCTGTTTAGCAATGGAAATATGCCCTGAAAAGTGTTAAGATAGAATACAGATGCTTTTGGATGTATATGTTGCGCAGGAGGTTTCTTAATGGAAAGAGAGCTGTTTACGAAACTGGAACGATGGATGAATAAAAAGAACAGAAAGCCGCTGATCATACAAGGAGCGCGCCAGGTCGGAAAAACCTGGATTATGAAGGAATTTGGAGCCAGGTTCTATGAAAATACAGTCTATATCAATTTTGATAATAATAAAGCAATGAAGGATGTATTTGACCTAGACTTTGACTTAAAGCGGATCCTTTCTGCAATCAAAATTGAGTACGGAAAGAGTTTTCAGGCTGAAAATACATTGATTATTTTTGATGAGATCCAGGAAGCACCAAAGGCGCTGGCATCTTTAAAATATTTCTATGAGAATGCACCGCAGTATTCTATCATTGCAGCTGGTTCCCTGCTCGGTGTTGCATTACATCAGGGAACATCCTTTCCTGTTGGGAAAGTTGATTTTTTAAAATTATGCCCTATGAGCTTCAATGAATTCATTTTGGCAGTTGGTGAAAAGGGGTTGCATGAAGCGTTGAGGTCCCAAGATTATGAACTGATCAATGCATATGCCGGGAAATATACGGATTTGTTAAAAAAGTATTATTATGTGGGCGGAATGCCAGAAGTAGTCCAGACATATATTGATTCCGATGATCTATTTGAGGTACGTGAGATCCAAAACAATCTTCTGCAGTACTATGAAGAGGATTTTAGCAAACATGCGCCAAAGGAAGTTGTTCCGCGCATCATGATGGTCTGGAATTCGATTCCTTCCCAATTGGCTAAGGAAAATCGTAAGTTTATGTATGGAGCACTACGAGAGGGTGCACGGGCAAAAGATTTTGAACTTGCAATTCAGTGGTTGGAAGATGCAGGGTTAATCCTGAAAAGCTATAGAGTATCAAAGCCAGATATTCCACTGATTGCGTACATGGAAATGAACAGTTTTAAAATGTTCATGTTCGATGTGGGATTGTTAACAGCAAAGGCCGGACTATCAGCAAGACTTCTATTGGAGGGAAGCCGGATCTTTGAAGAATTCAAGGGGGCACTTACGGAACAGTATGTTGCACAGGAGTTGCACGCTGCAGGATATCCGCTTTATTATTTTGCAACAGCACGATCAACTGGAGAGATAGATTTTATGTTGCAGGGAGATTTAGACTGCGTTCCGATTGAGGTGAAGGCAGAACAGAATCTCCGTGCCAGGAGTTTGAGGGCATTTTGCGATAAATATAAGCCGGGCATGGCGATTCGTAGCAGTATGTCAAATTATAAGCAGGAAGACTGGCTGACAAATGTTCCGTTATATATGCTTGCGGAATATTTGAAAAGAACAATATATGTGGTAAGCTGATAACAATTTACCTCAAAACCAACGGGGTATTTTTTGTTCTGAATCAGACAATACAGAAGTTCGCGCTAAGCGAACTAATGAAATGGAGGTTCTGGGTCCCCTCACGGCAATGTAGTATGTGCATTAGCTGCCGGAATCGGTGACTATGTGCGATGTACTCTCTTGGAATATAGCTATCACGATGGCCAGTTTTGGATTTTTACAGAAGGCGGCGAGAAGTTCATAGGACTTGAGAGGAATAAAAATGTCAGTCTTGCTGTCTTTGAAAAGCCCCCGGACTTTGGTGCGCTGAAAAGCGTACTGGTCATGGGAACGGCAAAGCTCATCGAGCCGATGTTATTTGAGATTCCTGAATTTGATGAATATTCGGAAAACTTGATAAAAAGTTCGATGATAGGAGTTCGAAAAATTTCTTTCGGGAAAGAATCTGTTGCGGAAACGCGGGAAATACCGTATAATAATGCGGTCTGATCTGCACATATGCAACAGATTTGTCCGTAAAAAAATGAAAAATCAGAATTGTGCGTATTTCAGAAACAATTTTTTGCTGTAAGAGTGAAAAAAGTTATGTAAACTGTCTGCAAAAAAATACTTGACAAGAATTTGTATTTTTACGTTTACGGAGAAGAACAAAAAAAGAACTAAAAAACAGCGATGAACACATCGCAAAAAATGAGAAATGTAGGTAAAAATAATTTTATGAGAAAATTAGCATTAAGTGATGAAATCCTTCTCAAGATCTCCCAGCCGGCGCGTTATATTGGCGGTGAGGTGAATATGGTGAAGAAGGATCCGTCGAAGGTAGCAGTCCGGTTTGCCATGTGCTTTCCGGATGTGTATGAGATCGGTATGTCCCATCTGGGCATCCAGATTCTTTATGATATGTTCAATCGCCGGGATGACGTTTACTGTGAGCGCGTTTATTCCCCGTGGATGGACTTAGATCCGATCATGCGGGAGCAGAAGATCCCGCTGTTTGCTGTTGAAAGCCAGGATCCGATCAAAAAATTTGACTTCCTTGGAATTACAATCCAGTACGAAATGTGCTACACCAATATTTTGCAGGTGCTGGAATTATCACAGATTCCGCTCCATGCAGAAGATCGCACTGAGGAGGATCCGATCGTTATCGGCGGCGGTCCGTGTACTTACAATCCGGAGCCGATCGCGCCGTTTTTTGATCTCTTCTATATGGGCGAGGGCGAGGTGGTTTATTTTGACCTGATCGACCGTTACAAGGAGATCAAGGCGCGCGGCGGCAGCCGGAAGGAATTTCTGGAGCAGGCGGCGCAGATTCCGGGTATCTATGTGCCGGGATTTTATGATGTGACGTACAAAGAGGATGGCACGATCGAGGCGATGACGCCGAACAACCCGCACGCGCCGCAGACCGTTTCCAAGCAGCTTGTCATGGATATGAGCGATACCTGGTATCCGGAGAAGCCGGTGGTTCCGTATCTGCGCGCGACGCAGGACCGTGTGGTTCTCGAGATCATGCGCGGCTGTATCCGTGGATGCCGTTTCTGCCAGGCGGGCATGGTATATCGCCCGGTGCGCGAGCGCAGCCTGGAGGAACTGAAACGTCTGGCGCGGACGATGCTAAAGAGCACCGGACATGAGGAAATTTCGCTGAGTTCGCTGAGCTCCAGTGATTACACGAAGCTGGAGGGAATCGTCAATTTTCTGATCGACGAGTTTGACGGAAAGGGCGTCAATGTGTCTCTGCCGTCCCTGCGTATTGACGCATTTTCCCTCGATGTCATGAGCAAGGTGCAGGACGTGAAGAAGAGCAGCTTGACCTTTGCACCGGAGGCGGGATCCCAGCGTCTGCGTAACGTTATCAACAAGGGTCTGACCGAGGAAAACATTTTAAATGGTTCTGCCGAGGCGTTCAAGGGCGGCTGGAACCGCGTAAAGCTCTACTTCATGCTGGGACTTCCGACTGAGACCGTGGAAGATATGCAGGGCATTGCCGAGCTTTCGGAGAAGGTGGCGGAAGTGTACTATGACACGGTTCCGAAGGAGCAGCGCCACGGCAAGGTGCAGGTAACCGCCAGCACCTCGTTCTTTGTGCCGAAGCCATTTACCCCGTTCCAGTGGGCGCCGATGTGCACGAAAGAGCAGTTCTTGGAGCGCGCGAGCATCGTCAACCACCGCATGAAAGAGATGTTAAATAAGAAGAGTCTGCGCTATAACTGGCATGAGGCGGATGTGACCGTGCTGGAAGGTGTTCTGGCGCGCGGCGACCGCCGGGTGGCAGCTGTGATCGAAGAGGCGTACCGTCAGGGTGCAATCTACGATTCCTGGTCAGAGTATTTCAACAATGATATCTGGATGAAGGCGTTTGAGACCTGCGGCGTGGACATTGATTTCTATACGACGCGTGAGCGAAGCCTTGATGAAGTGTTCCCGTGGGATTTTATCGACGCGGGTGTGACGAAGGATTTCTTGAAACGCGAGTGGGCGAACGCACAGGCGGAAACGGTAACGCCGAACTGCCGGATGCGCTGTTCGGGATGTGGTGTCCGTAAGTACGGCGGCGGAGTCTGTTTCGAAGAACGGGCATGAGGAAGGAGCGGTCATGAAGATACGAATTAAATTTCAAAAACAGGGAACGGTGCGTTTTATCGGTCATCTGGACGTGATGCGTTACTTCCAGAAGGTGATGCGCCGGGCGGAAGTGGATATCCGTTATAGCGAAGGATTCAGCCCGCACCAGATCATGTCGTTTGCGTCTCCGCTCAGCGTGGGGCTTATCAGCCATGCGGAGTATGTGGATATTGATGTCAATTCCAGCGGAAATTCGACCGGGATGGTGCGCCGCTTAAATGAGGTCAGCGCCGAGGGGCTGGAGGTGCTCAGCTACCGCGAGCTTCCGGAGACGGCAAAGAATGCGATGTCGCTGGTGGCAGCTGCTGATTACACATTCTGGTTTAAAGAGGGATTTGCACCGGAGGACGGCAGCAGTGTAGAAGAATTTTTCGGGAAATTCCTGACATTCTGCAAAAACGAGACAATTCCGTTTGTGAAGCAGACGAAAAAGGGCGAGAGAACCGTGGATCTGCGTCCGCTGATCTGTGAGGCGCGAATCGCAGAGCGGAAAGAGTATGTTCCGGCGATGGTCGCAGACTGGTATCCGGATCTGGAAAATGAGACGGTTGAGGAGGAAAAACAGGCGGAAGGAATCTGTGTCTTCCTGCGTCTCTTATCGGGCAGTGCGGCAAACGGAAAGCCGGAGCAGGTATTGCAGGCATTCTATGAGAGCCTGGGGCTGACCTACCGCCCGTTTGCCATTCAGGTCGAGCGCGAGGAGCTGTATGCGGACGAGGGCGCCGAGGGCGCACCGGAATATGTGCCGCTTGAGGCGTATGGAAGCGAGATCGTGTAAATGCTTCAATGTTCATTAAAAGATGAAATGCGAAGCGCCAGCAAAATCCGGCTGCAGGTAGCGCGAAGTGTGAACGGCAGCAAAAAATGAGAGGAGACGAAGAGTTTGGATCAGTTAATAGTGACAAAATGGAAGGATCGAAGCCTGACGGCGCTCCTCTCGGACGGGCACTGCCGGTCGCTGACGCTGGAATCTGGCGATGAAAGCCTGCTGGGGAATATTTACATCGGCAAGGTGAAAAATGTGGTAAAAAACATCAATGCCGCGTTTATTGACCTCGGCGGTGGAAAAACCGGATATTTCAGCCTGGCGGAAAACCCGGTTCCGCTTTATACAGACGAGCTGAACCAGCTATGTTCATTCGGATATTCTGGAAATTCTGAGAAGAAAGTAAGTCCACGGAAACTAAAAGCTGGAGACGAGCTTCTCGTCCAGGTATCCCGCGACGCCCTGAAAACCAAGGATCCGTCCGTGACCTGCTGTCTGAATTTTCCGGGTACCTATATGGTTCTGACGGTTGGAAAACCGCAGATCGGATTTTCGACAAAAATCAAGGATAATGCCTGGAAAGAGAAGGTGCGGGAGGAACTTCTGACACATAAGGATGAGCGTTTTGGACTGATTGTCCGGACGAATGGGGCGTCGGCTTCCATCGAAACACTCTGTGCAGAAACAGAGAAGCTGAAACAGCAGATGGAAGAACTTTTTGCCCGGGCAGCCTGCCGCACCTGTTACAGCCTTTTAGAGCAGGGTACGCCGCCCTATATCCAGAGTCTTAGGGATGCGAAGAAAGGAACCCTTTCGGAGATCATCACAGATGTGCCGGAGTATGCGAAGAAGATTGAGGCATGGCTGGAGGAAGAGAAGGAAGAGGACAAAGAACAAAAAGAAAATCAGCCCCAGGCAGATAAAAATGAAAGCATAAAACAGGCGGTTCCGAACTTGTCCCTATATACAGATGAGAACCTTCCATTAATGAAGCTGTACCGCCTGGAATCGGTGCTTAAAAGTGCATCGGATCGCCGTGTCTGGATGAAATCCGGTGGATATCTTGTGATTGAACCTACGGAAGCGTTGACAGTTATCGATGTCAATACGGGGAAATACACCGGCAAGAAGACACCGGCGGAGACCATTCTTAAGATTAATCTGGAGGCGGCGCATGAGGTGGCGCGCCAGCTTTCCCTTCGCAATCTTTCCGGTATTATTATTGTGGATTTTATCGATATGGAATCGAAAGAAGATCAGGAGACGCTGATGCGGACGCTCGGGGAAGAGCTTTCCCGTGACCCGGTCAAAACGATCCTGGTGGATATGACGCGGCTTGGGCTGGTGGAGATCACCCGCAAAAAGGTGCGCCGTCCGCTTCATGAGATTTTGTAGCGGTTGAATCATAGAATGAAAAACACAAGGAGAAGAAAAGATGTTTGAAAAAGTATTTAAGCTATCCGAACATCAGACGACCGTAAAGACGGAAGTCATGGCTGGAATTACGACCTTTATGACGATGGCGTACATTCTGGCAGTCAATCCGAGCATCCTCGGATCGACCGGCATGGACCCGACTGCGGTGCTTCTGGCTACGGCTCTGGCATCATTCATCGGTACTGCCTGCATGGCATTTATGGCGAACCTGCCGTTCGTTCTGTCCGCAGGCATGGGGCTCAACGCGTATATGGCGTATACGGTGTGCGCGGGCTATGGCTATAGCTGGCATGTTGCACTGCTGGCTGTATTTGCAGAGGGTCTGATCTTCATCGTGCTGTCTCTGACAAACGTGCGCGAGGCGATCTTCAATGCGATTCCGTTGACTTTAAAGCGCGGTGTGTCCGTCGGCATCGGTCTGTTCATCGCATTTATCGGTCTTCAGAATGCGGGACTTTCAGTAGACTCTTCCACACTGGTAACGATCATCAGCTTCCCGGAAAATTTCCATACCGCAGGTATCTGCGCGCTGCTGGCGCTGATCGGTCTGTTTATCATGGCGGTTTTATACACCTACCGTGTGAAAGGCGCGATTCTGTACGGCATTCTGGGAACCTGGATTCTCGGTATGCTGTGCCAGGTAACCGGCATTTACACACCGGACGTAGAGAATGGTTTCTACACCCTGTTCCCGACCCTGGGAATCACCGATTTCTCCAAACTGGGAGAGACTTTTGGTAAATGCTTTACCGTTGACTTCGATGCAGTTGGAATTATCAATTTTATCGTAGTTATTTTCTCATTCCTGTTTGTAGATATTTTTGATACACTTGGTACATTAATTGGTGTAGCAACCAAGGCAGACATGCTGGACGAGGAAGGTCGTCTTCCGGGTATCCGTCCGGCGCTGATGGCAGATGCGATCGCAACTTCCTTTGGTGCGGTATTAGGTACTTCCACAACGACTACCTTCGTTGAGTCTGCATCGGGTGTTGCAGTCGGAGGACGTACCGGTCTGACTGCTCTGGTATCGGCACTCCTGTTCCTGCTTTCCACCCTGTTTGCACCGATTTTTACGGCGATCCCGTCCTTTGCGACGGCTCCGGCATTAATCATGGTTGGCTTCCTGATGGTGGGAACTGTAACTGAAATTCGTTTCGATGAGGACAATATCACCGAGGCAATCCCGGCATATCTGGCAATCATTGCCATGCCGTTGTTCTACAGCATTTCCGAGGGTATTTCCATGGGAATTATCTCTTATGTGCTTTTGAATGTGGCAGCAGGAAAAGCAAAGAAGATCACTCCGCTGATGTATGTGCTGGCGGTGCTCTTCGTTCTCAAATACATTTTCCTGTAACAACTTGTAATAATTTAACCCCTGAAAACTTGACGAAAACAGGTTTTCATAATAAAATAGTCTATATCAAAAAAAGTTTTTAAAATTTTTTTGATTAACGTGCAATAAAATGCGTATGCAGCGCATTAACTTATTGAACGGATGAAAATCATTCCCGCGCGGAAGAACGCGGACAGAGACGAACAAAAAAAATCAAGTTACTCGAAATTCCTTGATGCATTACACTCCGTTACGAACTGTCCAAGATTTTCTGCTGGGATCTTTTCGGTATCGGTTGACAACCAGCAACCGATATTGGGTAAAAAGCGCCGGACCTGCTTGCAGTGCCGGCGCTTTTTACTGTACAAAAAAGGGGTAATTTTTATCAGGAATATCTCATTGACATTTTGGCGGGCAGACGGTATAAAGGACAGAGGGTAACTGTTCACAGGTAGGAATTTTCTGAACTGAAAATTCCGTACGATACAGTTCTGGCAGCAGATTTTGCCGATTTGGAATGCGCAGCATCGGCAAAATCCCGTTGCTGGGCACACGTGTGTGAACAGTAACGACAGAAGAGGGAGTAGACTCTGGCGAAAGAAACACGCATGGAACCAGTTCTGGGAGGAAAAGTTAAGAAAACATGAAAACAAAACAGCAGGGCGGGTTTCATACGGAGGTGGGATACATATGAAGATAGAAAATGATTTGGGGCGGGACGATATCCGGCGGCTGGTGCTCCGTCTGGCGATTCCTTCGATGCTGGCGCAGTTTATCAATGTGCTTTACAGCGTGGTCGATCGAATCTATATTGGAAATATCCCAGTGATCGGGGAGACAGCGCTTGCGGGTGTCGGTGTCAGCGGACCGATTGTGACGTTGATCTCCGCGTTTGCCTATCTGGTCGGTGTGGGCGGCTCGCCGCTCATGAGCATCCGTATGGGTGAGGGACAGAATGAGAAAGCGAAAAAGATTCTGGCGAACAGCTTCTGGATGATTGTCGGGCTGTCGGCGGTTCTGACGTTAGTTCTGTTTGTGTTTAAACGTGAAATTTTGACGCGGTTTGGTGCGAGTGAGGCGATTCTGCCGTATGCGGAATCGTATTTTACGATCTATCTGCTGGGAACGGTCTTTGCACTGCTTTCGATCGGAATGAACCAGTTTATTATCTGCCAGGGATTTGCGCGGATTGGAATGATTTCGGTGGCGCTTGGCGCGGTAACGAATATTGTGCTGGATCCAGTGTTTATTTTTGTGTTTGACATGGGCGTGGCGGGGGCGGCGTTTGCCACGGTTCTGTCACAGTTTGCGTCGGCGGCCTTTGTCCTTCGTTTTCTGCGAGGAAATCGCGTGCTTCTGCGGCTTGAATTTGAATGTCCGCAGGTGAAGACAGTCTGTAAGATTGCGCTGATGGGACTGTCGCCATTTTTGATTATTGCATTTGACAATGTGCTGATCATTTCGCTCAATACGGTAATTCAGATGTATGGCGGCGCGGAGGCGGACATGCTTTTGACCTGTACGACAATCGTGCAGAGCTTTATGCTGATCGTGACGATGCCGCTCGGAGGCATTACATCGGGAACGGGGGCGATCCTGGGCTTCAATTTCGGCGCGGGACGCCCGGATCGGATCCGGAGCGCACAGAAGTATATCACATTGCTGGCGGTGGTGCAGTGCAGCATTATGTTCCTGTTTTCACGGACGCTGGCGCAGTATTTTGTGTATCTCTTTACGCGCAATGAGTCCTATGTGGAACTGACCGTCTGGGCGATCCGGGTCTACACGATGGGGATTATTCCACTGGCAGTCCAGTATGAGGTCGTAGATGGATTTACCGGAATGGGCGTGCCGTCGGTGGCGATCTCGCTGTCAATGTTCCGGAAGCTGCTGTACCTGCTCAGCGTGTTCCTGATTCCGGTGTTTGCGGGAGTTGAAAATGTTTTCTACGCAGAAGTGGTATCGGATTTCGGCGGAACGACGGTGTCGGTGATCGTGTATCTTCTTTTGATTGGGCGCATTATGGGGCGCTGTGTAGAGCGCGCTAAATTGAACGGGAAAGTAGTGGAAGCAGACACTTGAGGCGGCGCTTAAAATGGCTGAAAATGTATGTCAGATAACGCTGTCATCCATCAATAAATGAAAAAATAATGGATTGACAAACGGATTCTCTGGATCTATAATGCAATACAGATAATGAATGACAACAAAATAACGATATCTTCAGGGCAGGGTGTAATTCCCGACCGGCGGTAAAGTCCGCGAGCGCATGGCGCATGATTTGGTGTAATTCCAAAACCGACCGTATAGTCTGGATGAAAGAAGAGAAAACGTAAATAAAAACGGCGGTGCCGGGAAGCTTCCAGATACACTCCCCCGGATGATGGATATGGCGGATATATACCGCTATGGCAAAAGAGGGAGAAAAGTCATCGAGAAAGGATGCATAAAAAATATTTACGATAATTAATATCATAAAAGATGTTATGGAATAAAAATTATAAGCCCTGAGATGTGAAAATAAAAGTGTTTCACATTTCAGGGCTTTTTGCATGGAAAGGTGGGGAAAAAGATGGAACGAATCCATGTAAAGGTTCCCGGTGAGCAGCCACAGGATCGGGAATATATGAAGCAGGCGTTAGCACTGGCAGAAAAAGGGCACGGATGGGTCAATCCGAATCCGATGGTCGGCGCGGTGCTGGTAAAGGATGGACGCATCATCGGCGAGGGATATCATACACGATATGGACAGCTTCATGCAGAACGGGAGGCATTTAAGAATGCGGCAGAGCGGGGCGAAGAGACGGCGGGAGCAGATTTGTATGTGACGCTGGAACCCTGCTGTCACACCGGAAAACAGCCGCCGTGTACGGAAGCGGTGCTGGCATCTGGGGTGAAGCGCGTGATTGTCGGCTGCACGGATCCGAATCCGGTGGTGGCAGGGCGCGGCATCCGGCTTCTGAGGGAAAAAGGGCTGGAAGTGGTGGCCGGAGTTTTACGCGGAGAGTGTGAACGGCAGAATGAGGTGTTCTTCCATTTCATGCGGACGAAACTTCCGTTTACGGTGCTGAAATACGCGATGACACTCGACGGAAAGACAGCGACGGTGTCGGGTAAATCCCAGTGGATCACGGGCGAGGCGGCGCGGAAGCGGGTGCATGAGGACCGCGGGCGTTATATGGCGATTCTGACTGGCGTTTCGACGGTGCTGGCAGACAATCCGCAGCTGACCTGCCGGATTCCAGGCGGGAAAAATCCGCTCCGGGTGATTGCGGACACGAACCTTCGGACACCGCTTTCATCGACCGTGGTACAGACCGCGCGGGAGACGCCGACCTGGATTGTGACAGCGGTATCGGATGCTGGAAGGAAGAAAGCATATGAGGACGCCGGCTGTCGTGTTTTAAGTGTCCCGGCAAAAGAGGGAGAACTGGATTTGCAGGCGATGATGCAGCGGCTGGGCGAGGAAAAAGTGGACAGCGTGATGGTCGAGAGCGGCGGGACGCTGGCATGGTCGTTTTTAAAGGCGGGGCTTGTGAACCGGGTGCAGGCCTACATTGCACCGAAGATTTTCGGAGGGGCAGGTGCCCCGACCCCGGTAAGGGGAACCGGCGTGGATGCGCCACCGGAGGCATTTCTTCTTAAAAAGCCGGAGGCAGTGTGGCTGGGAGAGGATCTGCTGCTGGAATATGAAGTGTCCGGTCAAGATGCATGAGGCGGTGTTAGAATGGGAAAAAATCGCTGATTTGAAAAGGAGAAAAGATGTTCACAGGAATCATAGAGGAAGTGGGAAGGATCCGCGCGATTGAGCGTCAGGCGGTATCGGCACGGCTGACGGTTGCGGCGTCCAAGGTGCTCTCGGATGTCCATCTGGGTGACAGCATTGCGGTCAACGGTGTGTGTCTGACGGTCACGTCATTTGGGAGAGATTATTTCTGTGCGGATGTGATGCATGAGACGCTGAACCGTTCGTCCCTGGGGGCGCTGGGTGTCAAAAGCCCGGTCAATCTGGAGCGGGCGATGCTGGCGGGCGGACGGTTTGGCGGACATATCGTCTCCGGTCACATCGACGGAACCGGAACCATCCGGGATGTGCGCCGGGACGGAAATGCCGTCTGGTATACGATTCAGGCTCCAGAACCGATTCTGCGGCTGATTGTGGAAAAAGGATCGATCGCGATCGACGGAATCAGCCTGACGGTCGCACGGGTGGATCATGTATCATTTTCCGTATCCATCATCCCGCATACGCTGCAGGAGACAGCACTTGCGTTTAAGCGGGCAGGCGATATCGTCAATCTGGAAAATGACTGCATTGGAAAGTATGTGGCGAAGCTGATAGGAGCGGAAGAAGAGGATAAGGCAGGAAAGGGCATGACAAGAGAATTTCTGCAGCGGTATGGATTTTAATAGAGGAGGAGAACAATGAAGCAGTTTGATACAGTTGAAAAGGCTCTGGACGAGCTGAAACAGGGACATTTAATCCTGGTTACGGATGACGAGGATCGCGAAAATGAAGGCGATCTTATCTGCGCGGCAAGTTTTGCCACGACAGAAAATGTCAATTTCATGGCGACGCATGCGAAGGGCTTAATCTGTATGCCGATGAGCGCAGAAATCTGCCGGAAGCTGCAATTCCCACAGATGGTGATGGATAACACGGATAACCATGAGACGGCGTTTACCGTATCGATCGACCATAAAACGACGACCACCGGTATTTCTGCCGAGGAGCGCGGTATTACGGCGCGCGCGTGCGTGGATCCGGACACAAAGCCGGAGGATTTCCGCCGTCCGGGACATATGTTTCCGCTGATGGCGAAGAAAAACGGCATTCTGGAGCGCAACGGTCACACAGAGGCGACGGTAGACCTGATGCGGCTTGCAGGGCTGCCGGAATGCGGTCTGTGCTGCGAGATCATGCGCGAGGATGGAACGATGATGCGGTCGGAAGAATTATTTGCGATGGCAGAACAATGGGGTCTGGCGATGATTTCCATTAAACAGCTGCAGGAGTACCGCAAGAGACATGAAAAGCTGGTCGAGTGTGTGGCAGAGACGCGGATGCCGACGAAATACGGCGAATTCCGCGCGTATGGCTACCTGAATCTCTTAAATGGAGAACACCATGTGGCACTCGTCAAGGGCGATATCGGAGATGGGAAAGATGTACTCTGCCGCGTGCATTCGGAGTGCCTGACCGGCGATGCATTTGGTTCCCTGCGGTGCGACTGCGGACAGCAGCTTGCGTCGGCGATGACCCAGATTGAGAAAGAGGGACGAGGCGTTCTCCTCTATATGCGGCAGGAGGGACGAGGCATCGGGCTTTTAAATAAGCTGCGCGCCTACAAGCTGCAGGATGGCGGCATGGACACGCTGGATGCGAACCTGGCGCTGGGATTTAAGGGCGATCTGCGGGAATACTACATTGGGGCACAGATTTTAAAGGATCTGGGAATCAAGACGCTGCGTCTTCTGACCAATAACCCGGATAAGGTATATCAGCTTTCGGATTTTGGCATGGAAATCAAGGAGCGCGTGCCGATTCAGATGGAGGCGACGCCGTATGATGGATTTTACCTGAAAACGAAGCAGGCGCGGATGGGACATATTTTGAATTTTAAATAGAAAAAGTGACAGGCGAAAATAGATCGTCGGAAAGGATGGTACTTATGCGTACATTTGAAGGAAACGTAGTAGCGGAAAATAATATGAGGATCGGAATTGTGGCGGCACGATTCAATGAGTTTATCACCTCGAAACTGGTCGCAGGCGCGCAGGATGCGCTGCGCCGTCACAATGTCTCGGAGGAGGACGTAGATGTTGCGTGGGTTCCAGGTGCTTTTGAGATTCCGCTGATTGCGTCGGAGATGGCGAAGTGCGGAAAGTATGATGCGGTGATCTGCGTGGGTGCAGTTATCCGTGGAAGCACAAGCCATTATGATTATGTGTGCAGCGAGGTTTCGAAAGGAATCGCACAGGTTTCTCTGGCAAGCAGCGTGCCGGTTATGTTCGGTGTGCTGACGACGGATACGATCGAGCAGGCGATCGAGAGAGCGGGAACAAAGAGCGGAAATAAGGGATTTGACTGCGCGATGGGAGCAATCGAGATGGTGAATTTGCTGCGGGAGATCCGGAAGTAAAAATAATCAGGTAATCGGGCATCGAAAAAGCCAGGACTGCGGAATGCTGCAGCCCTGGCTTTGTTGTCTTAGGAAAATTCGTCCATGCGCCAGGTTTTGGTGTTACTCTGTTTTCAACAGCCCCTGTTCCGTATAATATTTCTCAGCTCCCGGATGCAGCGCAATAGGAAGCTGGCTGCATATATATTCCGGATCAGATAAGTTACTTAAGGATGGGTGGGCGCTGATCAGTTCTTCACGGGATTCGTCGAGAATCTTGGTGATGGTGTAGACCAGCTGTTCGTCCATGGATGCGTCCACACAGAGAAGGCATTTGATTCCAAAGGTTTTCAGTGTCTCGGTTTGTCCCGGATAGGTACCGGCTGGGACGGTGGCGCGGACGTAGAAGGGGCTGGCTGCAAGAATTTTTTGCATTTCTTCGTCAGTGTACTCCAGCAGGCGGCAGGGCGTCTGGCTGGCCAGGTCGGTCAGGCTGTGGACCGGGATTCCGGCGAAGCTGTGGACGGCGTCGAGTTTACCGTTTAAGACAGAGTCCACGCTGGCGGAGAAGCTGTAGTTTTCAAGGGCAGTGTTGGCAATATTGAGCCCGGCTGCTTTGAGGGCGGTGCGGGCGGAAAGCTCTGTGGTGGATCCTTCTGGTCCGACGGCAATGTGGTGTCCGGCGAGTTCATGAACGTAGGAGATATGCTCGGATTCCGGCGCCATCCAGGTGGACAGGCTTGAATAGACGGCCCCGATCGCCCGCAGGGATTCGACCGGATGACCGGAAAATTCGTCCGTTCCCTGATAGGCGGAAAATGCCACATCGCCGCTGACCAGTCCCATATCAAATTGTCCGTTTTTGATATTTTCCACGTTCGTGTAGGAACCGTTGGAGGCGCTTAAATTGACCTTGAGCTGTTCATCATGTCCGCTTAAAACAGAGGCGATGGCACTGCCAACCGGGTACATGGTTCCGCCGCTGTCGGCAGTTCCGATGGTCAGAACGTGCAGCTCTTCGTCTGCTTCGCTGGGATGGTCGTTGACCCGCGCATCTGCGGAGGTGCTGCCGGAACAGCCGGAAAGTCCGAGCAGGAAGGTAAGAAGCATCATTGGTGCCAATTTTACTAGTTTTTTTATTTTCATAGATCTCACCTTTTCGTAGTTTATCAGTATATAAAAAAACGCAGCGGTTCTGTCGAATGCTGCCTTAGCGATTAAAAGAATATTAAAACTCTATAAAAGTATAACATAAAAAACAGTGATAAGACAAGACCAAGATAGAAGATAGATAGATAGAAAATTTCTATGAAAAAAAGAGCGTCCGGTTTATGTGGGGGAACCGGACGCTCTTCTTTCAGGTTACATTTTCAATTGAGCCTTAGGTATGTTGTTATATAAAAGATGTCTTATATGAAGTGTTCCTATCTCGTCTCAGTGATTATTTTGTAATCAGGCTGGAGAAGATGGAAAGGAAAATCGGGTTGTAAATATCGTCGATGATAACTGCGAAGGACGGATACAGAACCCAAGCAACGGTGTGCCATCCATACTGATCCATAACGGCTTTCTCGTTTGCTACTGCGTTCGGACCTGAACCACAGCCCCATCCACAGTTACCAGCTGCCATAACAGCTGCACCGTAATCGCGGCCAAATAAGTTGAAGGATACGAAGATTGCAAAGAGTGCCATCAGGATAGCCTGTGCAAGGAGGATGATACCCATCTGACCAGCTACCGGAGCCAGCTTTGTGATATCGATGGTCATCAGAACCAGTGCCAGGTAGAGTTCCAGGAACATATGCTCGATAGCGTCGATCTCCGGAACCGGGAATTCGATACCAGCTGCATCCATGATGTTTCTTGCAATAGCACCTGCGAACAGACAACCGATGAATTTCGGCATCTCGATCATCGGGATGTTGTCTAACAGGCAGTAGATCGGCATACCAAGTGCTGCTACAAGCAGAGACAGGGCGAATGCCTTGATCATACGAGTGTTGTTAAGAACAGCTGCTGAACCAGATTTTGAGGATTCCGGTCTGTCGTTCGGGTCAGATTTCAGACCGTGACGGGAAATCAGGAAAGCTGCAACCGGACCACCGATTAAGGAACCCATGATGTTGCCCATAGTACCGGCTGCTACACCGACTGTGGTTGCATCCGGAGCACCCATGTTCTCGAAGATAGGACCAAATGCAGAAGCAGTACCAACACCGCCGGACATAGCTGAGGAAGAACACTGCAGAGCCAGAAGCGGATGAAGACCGATGGCGCTGCCTACCAGGTAACCAACGACATCCTGTAAGGTAATCAGGACACAGGCCGCAACTGCGATTGCGATACAAAGCTTTCCGCCTGCGTGTTTTAACATCTTGTAGCTGAAGCCGAAACCTACGCACAGGAAGAATAAGTTCTGGCATAAGTCTTTTACGATTTTTGCATCAAAGGAAAAACCGATGATTCCGGAACCCTTGATGATAGATACAACAACAGAAAAGATGATACCGGAGATAACCGGAGCCGGTATAGCATATTTTCTGAGCAGGGCGCTGTGAGCGACAATCGCGCGTCCTAAGAAGATAACGATGGCTGCGAAACCAAGTGTGGTCAGATACTCGAACTGGAATGTTGCGATGGCACCGTCGGCTGCCGGTGTGTAAGTTCCAAAGTATCCCATAATGTGTTCTAACATAGAACTTCCCTCCATTCTTTTTTAAGAATTTGTTTATTTCTTTTATAAGCAGTTTATAAGATTGAAAAAGGGAAGTCAATTTATGTAATTTTAAATACAGTTTTGTAAGTATTGTAAATAAAAATGACTATAAAAAAGCGACTGCAGTATAGATTCGGCTCTATGGTGAATCTGTACAGCTGCAGCCGCGAAAAGGCAGGAAAAACCTGAATATTGCTGGAAAACGAAGTGGTTCTTATTTTCCGGAATATCTATATTTAATAGAAGGGCGTCCACCGGTCTGGTAATCGATCATGCTGACCAGTTCGTTGGTTTCGACTAAGTAATTTAAGTACCGCCGGACTGTAATACGGGACAAATGAACCTGTTCCGAAATCTGTTCGCTGGACCAGACCTCCTCCGGATGTTCGGAGAGAAAGAGACGGATCAGTCCAAGGGTGCGTTCATTTAAGCCCTTTGTCAGCGGAGCGCTCTGGGAGGAGGCATCCGGGACGGAGAAGAGGCGGTCGATCTCCGCCTGTCCCAGGTCAGAAGCGGACGTCGATGTTTTCAGTTCCTCCTGACGTTTCGCAAATCGTTCCAGGGCGGCTTTGAAACGGTCATATTCAAATGGTTTGACGAGATAATCGGTGACGCCGCGGGATATAAGCCGGCGGACGGTCTCTGCGTCGTTGGCGGAGGTTACCATGATGATCGCAGGGGTCATGCCAGCCGCGTGGAGCTGATCGATAAATTCGTCACCGTTCATCTGAGGCGTGTAGTAGTCGAGAATAATCAGGTCAACCGTGCAGTTCTGCAGATACTGCAGGGCAAGGATGCCGTTTTTGAAAGTTGCCTCCACGTGAAAAGAGGAGGTCAGCTCGACATACTGTTTATTGATGGATGCAACCATCGGATCATCTTCTATAATAATGACTTTATACATTAGATTCTGTCTCCTTTCGGGTAAATGTCAGGGTGAAGCAGGTGCCCTCGCCAGGCTCTGTGTCGATATCAATGGTTCCGCCGTACTCCTCCATCAGCTCATGAACCAGGAAAAGCCCGGTTCCGCGGTTCTCGCCCTTGGAGGAAACACCTTTTTCGAAAATATGATCGAGCAGCTGTGGCTGTATGCCGTGCCCGGTGTCCTCGCAGGTGATGATGTTGACGTCTGGGCGGCAGTAGATGCCGATGTGGATCTCGCGCGGGCTTTCAGATGCGTTAATGACATCCGGACTGGCGGTGTGATCGTGGCTTAGCTCTTCAATGGCATTTTCCATCAGATTGCCGAGAATGGTGACAAATCCTTCCACCGGGATCAGCAGATCATGGTCGCGGCAGGTGCTGTCGGCGCTGACCTGCAGGCGGATGCCAAGCTCGGCGGCGTGCATCATTTTCCCGATCACAAGCGCACAGATTTTCGGAACGCGGATGCAGTTGGCTGTCTCACGGACGGACTGGCTGGAGACAAGGCTGCTGTTGGTGATAAAATTCATCGCCTGCTGAATCTCCCCGGTCTGTAGGTAGCCGAGAATGATGTGCAGCTTATTTAAAAATTCATGGTTGAACGCGCGCAGCGTGTCCAACATATTGTGGGCGCCGGAAAGCTCGTCGGAGAGACGCAGGAGGTCGGTGCGGTCAAATAAAACGATCAGGACACCCCGGCGCGCCTGTTTACCGCGTCCATGGATCGGCACCTCCTTGACGATGAGCTGGCGTCCGGCGAAGCTGATGCTCTCGTGCGTTACACTTTCGCCGGTTTTTATGACCTGATCGAAAGCGGTCTGTGGAAACAATTCCTGAATCGTGAGGTGGGTGAGCGGAGGGTCGTTTGCAGGACGACCGAGTATTGTGGAAACTTTCTGGTTGGCAAAGAGAATTCTGCCGTCCAGATCGGTTGCGGCAAGTCCCTCGTCGATCATATTCATGACCTCATCCTGGCGGGTATAAATATTGACGAGTTCTTCCGGGTCATATCCCAACAGGGAGTCGCGCAGCAGGGAGAACATTGTGTGCGTCAGGGAAATGCTGACGATCATCATGATCAGGAATATAATTATATAAAAGAACAGCAGACTGCGGTGCTGGGCGGACAGGGTAGCGGTGAACAGGGAAACCATCACAAAACCGACGATCTCTCCGCCGCTGTTTTTTACTGCGTGAAAGGCGCGCCGCTGCATGCCGTGCGTGCCGTAGCCGGTTGTGATATATGGATCGCTTCCTGCCAGAATAGCGTCCTCGTCACCTGCCACGTAGGAATCGCCGGTTTTCAGACGGTTCGTGTGGTAAAAGCGCAGTCCGTTTTTATCACTGATGACGATGACATTGATATCTGGTATATTCGAAGAAAGAGAATCCAGGTCGCGGGTCACGGTGGAATCAGGATAGCCGTTTTCCAGCATGGCGGCGACATCCGGAATTGCAGCAATATAAGAAGCAGTACCGCTGATCAGCTTGTCCATATCCTTTCGCTGCCTGGAAATATCAAAAAACAGAGTAAAACCGAGTGAGATGAGCACCAGGGTAGCGGAAAGGAGCAGAAAGGATCGGTACAGATTCTGTTCCAGCGCTGATTTTCCTTCCTTTATCTTCATATATAAAACCTCCGGAATTTATTTGATGTAGGAAATGAGTTGATCCGGTCTGCAAAATGTGTAAACCAAAACGATGATTAAAGTTATTATAGTAAAAAAAGAAACGATCTGCAAGAAAGTGTGGAGGTTTACAAGGCGCTGGATGGCGAATTGCAAAGTGGCCGGGTTATTGTTCACGGGTAGGCACTTTTGGAACCGAAAGTGCCGTAAGAAAACGTGGTGGCAGCAGGAATTTGCCGTATTCAAATGCGAAGCCACGGCAAATTCCGTTACTGGACACGTATGCGTGTACAATAACGAAAGTGTAACGGTTTACGAGACGCTGGATGGAAAAAGGTTGAAAAACGGCACACCGCATTCTCGTTACTTTAGCCTGCAAATAAAAAGTCAAGACTTAATGGGTAAAAAAATATAAAATTTTACATGGTTAAAATTAGGCACTAAAATAAGACCACCACAAGCAGTGCTGGTTTGCAAATAAAAGTTTTGAATTAGCTTGACTCAGAAAGAATACAGAGATATTCCTTCACTCGTCCATAATAAATTCTGAGAAATTTATTAGCGCCTGCAGTCATGTAAACATAGTACGGTTTACCCTGGGCACGTTTTCTGTCCATGAATTGATATACAGGATCATCTTGCGGCATTGTTTTAATAAGAACATCCATTACTTGAAAAAGAGTCTTTCTTAAATTTGAAGACCCACGTTTGGATGTTGGAACACTTTTTTGTGCATAGGAGCCAGACTCGTTTACGCCAGGATCTACCCCGGCGAAAGCAGTAAGGGCTCCTTTATGTGTAAATCTGGTTATATCACCGATCTCAGCCATAAGCTGTGGACCAAAAGATGGACCAATCCCTTTAAACTGCATAACAATCGGGTACTCTGGAAGTTTTGAGGCGGTTTCATTCATGAGAATGCGTATTGTTTCGACGGTAGCGGAAGTGCTGTTAAGCTGAGCGATAGCTTGTCTAATGATGCGTTTGGTTATTTCGTTTTTAGGAAATACCGGGACAAGTTCCGTTGCCTTGGTATAAATTTCTTCGGCTTTTGATTTATTGAAGATATATTTTTTTTTGCTTGCACCAGTTTTGATAGTGTTTAACAAAAGAATTTAGAGACATTTTACGAACGCAATCTACATGCCAATACGTATAGACAAAATCAACCCATTTTTGGGAGCCATCACTGCGGGGTGGACTATTAAAATAAGTATTTGCATTTGGGTATGTCTGGTCAATGAGATTAATAAGATTATTTTTCATAGCCGTTTTTTGTTTCACATAGAAATGAAACTGACGATTCATGGCCTTTAGTTGTGTGCGCAATTCATCCACAATACTATATGGTTTAAGATTTTGCCATTTGTCAAGAGCATAGCGGGCGATCTTGATGGAATCAGCTTTGTCAGATTTAACTTTGCGAAGAGAGTCATTATTAAAGTTTTTGACTAGCTTAGGATTAACAGCACTGACAAACAGACCAGCTGCTGAAAATTGCTGAGCAAGTACTTCGTAATAGTGTCCGGTGTGCTCCATTACAATTCGTGATTCACCTTCGATAGAGTGAATAAGTTTAATTAGTGAAAGGATATCACTGGATGTGTGCTTGATCTCAAAAGGAGAGGATACAATCTCACCAAATGGTCTTAGAATTGTAACCATGCTTTTACCTTTTGAAACATCAATACCTACTGCGTTCATAAATTTGTCACTCCTTAAAAATATTACAATGGATAAATACCAGATTTACTCATTACCTGCTCAAACTACTGTGTGTGACACGAATGCACTTAATGTGATTCAACCTGCATAAAACGAACACTGTGAATGAGGAGCTGGTTATCAGTCTAAAGTACGGACGCTAAGTCCTAGTGATGAAGTCGATATACCATTGCATCCTACATTCTAACAGTTTAAGTAATGAGATGGATAAATCCTTACTGGATGTAAGGGGATTACCCATAAGTATATTGTAGTAGTGATGAGTTAGGTGTGCCAATTATTTTAATAGATATAGAACAAATGTTTGCTTTGCAAAGAGATGCATGGTATAATATAAATGTAAATATAGTGTATTACCTACGAAAGAAAAATTACTTTCGTAGGTAGAAGAAATGCGTATTTTTTACAGTATCATTTTGCACAGTGTGCGAAATATCGAAAACAGAAAGCAGGGACCTTTATGCAGATTGTATCCAGCTATGGAGTAGAAATTAAAAAAAAGAATATACCGCTCCGCTCTACGCTGGATATTTTTCGGAAAGCAGTTTCCTATCTGATTCCGGTGTATGCAGAGATCTGGGAAGAACTTTCAGAAATCAAAAATCTACAAAAACGCTTTAATGAGGCGGAACATCTGGTACATGAGACAAAAAAGAATCATGCCAGATTTCCGTTTGACCGTCATTTTCCTAAGATGCCATCTTATCTGAGAAGAGCGGCGATTCAACACGCACTTGGAGCCGTGTCCTCCTATCAATCACGCCTTAGTTTGTGGGAAAAGGGAGAACTGAGGGGGAAACCGAAGCTGGTCTGTGAGAATCATGCGATGCCGGTATTCTATCGGGATGTCATGTATAGAGAAGCAGAACCGGGAGAAGATGTGGCACATTTAAAGCTATTTGATGGGCGTGAGTGGAAGTGGTTTCAGGTAAAATTACTTCATACCGATATGGAATATCTTCGGAAAAAGTGGAGCGGGAAAAAGGCATCCGCACCAACTTTGGAAAGGAAACATCATAAATATTTCCTTCGATTTTCATACACAGAGGAAGTAACCTTATCGAAAACAGCTGTAAAACAGCAGGTGATATGCAGCGTTGATTTAGGAATCAATACGGATGCAGTTTGTAGTATCATGCGTGCAGATGGCACTATTCTGGGACGTAAATTTATAAATTTCCCCAGTGATAAAGACCATTTGTATCATGTGCTTGGCAGAATCCGCCGTTTTCAGAGAGAACATTCCTCCAGACAGGTTCAAAGCCGATGGGATTATGCAAAAAGGCTGAATATGGAACTGTCCCGTAAAATAGCTGCGGAAATCACGAAATATGCCGTAGAATATCAGGCAGGTGTAATTGTTTTTGAGTATCTGGAAATGCAAGGAAAAATATCCGGAAAAAAGAAGCAAAAACTTCATTTATGGAGAAAGAGGGATATTCAGAAGCTATGTGAACATCAGGCACATCGGAACAGGATTCGTGTGTCCAGAGTTAGTGCCCGGAACACCAGCAGGCTGGCCTGTGACGGAAGTGGAGCGGTAGTAAGAAATCCGGAGAACCATAGCCTATGTATCTTCCAGACAGGAAAGCAGTATAACTGCGACCTGTCAGCAGCCTATAATATTGGAGCGAGATATTTTATACGGGAACTTTTAAAACCCTTGCCGGAAACGGAAAGGTCTTCACTGGAGGCAAAAGTCCCTGTAGTGAAGCGTAGAACCTCCTGTGTTTATGCAGATTTAAGAAAGCTTTATGTAGAAGTAAACAACTTAAAAGCAGCATAAACGCAGGCAGATATACAGCGGACTACCTGTAATGTGGAAACCAGCCGTATCCGGTGTGGAAAAAGTGCGTATCCGCACGAATTCTAAGATACTGGCGTATCCGCCGATATTTAGTCTTGCCGTTTAAAACGGCCGAGAAGCACGTGACTTTAGCCATGTGAGGTTCACAAACAAGAAGAGATCGATTAAAATGAAAATAGTTCGAATTAGAGCATTTGGTTAAAAAATTATGCAAAATTAAGGCTGTCAGCACAAAATTCCATTTAAGGTATGACAATCCGTCGAAGTTGTGCGCAGCAAGAGAGAAAATACTGAATATTTGCTGTAAAATTTACAAAAAACCACTTGCTATTTTAGGAAAAGTTGGGTACAATACAAGCAGGGTTGATTAATATTTAACAATCATGAAGATGAATTTCTAGGAGGAATGAGATCATGGCAGTAAAAGTTGCAATTAATGGTTTTGGTCGTATTGGTCGTCTGGCTTTCAGACAGATGTTTGGCGCTGAGGGTTACGAAGTCGTAGCTATCAACGATCTGACAAATCCGAAAATGTTAGCTCACCTGTTAAAGTATGATTCTGCTCAGGGCAGATACGATGGACATACGGTAGAAGCTGGCGAAGATTATATTGTAGTAGATGGCAAGAAGATTACTATCTACGCAAAGGCAAACGCTGCTGAACTTCCGTGGGGCGAGATTGGTGTAGACGTAGTTCTGGAGTGTACCGGATTCTATACATCCAAGGCAAAAGCACAGGCTCATATCGATGCAGGTGCTAAGAAAGTCGTTATCTCCGCACCGGCAGGCAATGACCTTCCGACTATCGTATACAATGTAAACCACAAGACACTGAAACCGGAAGATAAGATTATCTCCGCAGCATCCTGTACAACTAACTGCCTGGCTCCGATGGCTAAGGCATTAAACGATTATGCTCCGATTCAGTCCGGTATCATGTCCACCATCCACGCTTACACAGGCGATCAGATGATTCTGGACGGACCGCACAGAAAAGGCGATTTAAGAAGAGCAAGAGCAGGCGCTGTCAACATCGTTCCGAACTCCACTGGTGCTGCAAAAGCGATCGGTCTGGTTATTCCGGAATTAAACGGAAAGCTCATCGGTTCCGCACAGCGTGTTCCGGTTCCGACTGGTTCCACTACCATTCTGACAGCCGTTGTTAAGAAAGCTGACGTTACTAAGGAAGCTATCAACGAGGCTATGAAGGCAGCTCAGACTGAGTCCTTCGGCTACAACGAGGATGAGATCGTATCTTCCGATATCGTAGGTATCCGCTATGGTTCCCTGTTTGATTCTACACAGACTATGGTATCTCCGATCGGTGATGACTTATATCAGGTACAGGTTGTTTCCTGGTATGACAACGAGAACTCCTACACAAGCCAGATGGTTCGTACAATCAAATACTTCGCAGAGCTGGCATAATTTTATCGATTCGATAGAAAATCATAAGGATTCAAGATGGGTCCGGTCCTCGGTCGGGACCGGACCTGTTTTTTATTCTTTTATAATGTAAAGGAGACAGGATATGCTGAATAAAAAATCCGTGGATGATATCAATGTAAAGGGCAAACGCGTTCTGGTACGCTGTGATTTCAACGTACCGTTAAAAGAAGGAAAGATCACCGATGAAAACCGTCTGGTGGCAGCGCTTCCGACGATCAAAAAACTGATTGCGGACGGTGGAAAGGTAATTCTCTGCTCTCACCTCGGCAAACCGAAGGGAGAGCCGAAGCCGGAGCTGTCTCTGGCACCGGTAGCCGTTCGTCTGTCTGAACTTCTGGGACAGGAAGTGAAATTTGCAGCCGATCCGGAAGTGGTTGGACCGAACGCAAAGGCAGCCGTTGAGGCGATGAAGGATGGCGAGGTTGTTCTGCTTGAGAACACCCGTTACCGTGCCGAGGAAACCAAGAACGGTGAGGCGTTCAGCAAGGATCTGGCATCCCTGTGTGATGTCTATGTGGACGATGCATTTGGTACTGCACACCGCGCACATTGCTCAAACGTAGGCGTGACCCAGTATGTGGACACCGCAGTAGTTGGTTACCTGATGCAGAAAGAGATCGATTTCCTTGGAAATGCAGTAGATAACCCGGTCCGCCCGTTCGTTGCCATTTTAGGCGGCGCGAAGGTAGCCGATAAATTAAACGTTATCTCCAACCTGCTGGAGAAGTGCGACACGCTGATCATCGGCGGCGGCATGGCATTTACCTTCTTAAAAGCACAGGGCAAGGAGATTGGTAAATCCTTAGTCGATGATACAAAGTTAGATTATTGCCGTGAGATGGTAGAGAAGGCAGCGAAGCTTGGCAAGAAACTGCTTCTTCCGGTTGATGCAGCTGTAGCAGCATCCTTCCCGGATCCGATCGATGCACCGATCGAGGTACAGAATGTATCGGTTGACGCTATCCCGGCTGACACGATGGGACTTGACATAGGACCGGAAACTGCAAAGCTGTATGCAGACACCGTAAAATCTGCTAAGACAGTTGTATGGAACGGACCGATGGGTGTATTTGAGAACCCGACTCTTGCACAGGGTACAATCGCAGTTGCAAAAGCACTGGCAGACACCGAAGCGACCACGATCATCGGTGGCGGCGATTCTGCAGCAGCGGTCAACCAGCTTGGATTTGGCGACAAGATGACCCATATTTCTACCGGCGGCGGCGCTTCCCTGGAATTCTTAGAGGGAAAGGAGCTTCCGGGCGTAGCGGCAGCGAATAATAAATAAATGTTACTGTTTACAGGTAGGCACTTTTGGAACCGAAAGTGCCGTAAGAAAACGTGGTGGCAGCAGGAATTTGCCGTATTTAAATGCGAAGCCACGGCAAATTCCGTTACTGGGCACGTATGCGTGAACAGTAACAAATAAACAAACAGAAAAGAGGAATAGAATAGTCATGGCTAGAAGAAAGATCGTAGCAGGCAACTGGAAAATGAACATGACGCCGTCGGAGGCAGTAGCTCTGGTAGAGCTTCTGAAGTCGCTCGTTGTTTCGGAAGATGTAGACGTTGTATTCTGTGTACCGGCGATTGATATTATCCCGGTTGTAAAAGCGTGCGAGGGAACCAACATCGCAGTCGGCGCTGAAAATATGTATTTCGAGGAGAAAGGTGCTTACACCGGCGAGATTTCCCCGAATATGCTGACCGATGCAGGCGTTAAATACGTGATTATCGGACATTCCGAGCGCAGAGAATACTTTGCAGAGACCGATGAGACGGTCAATAAGAAGGTACTGAAAGCATTTGAGCACGGTCTGACCCCGATCATTTGCTGCGGCGAGACTCTGACCCAGAGAGAGCAGGGCATCACGCTTGACTGGATCCGCCAGCAGATCAAGATCGCATTCCAGAATGTGACCGCAGAGCAGGCAAAGACAGCTGTGATCGCATACGAGCCAATCTGGGCGATCGGTACCGGCAAGGTAGCGACCACCGAGCAGGCTGAGGAAGTGTGCGGCGCGATCCGTGCGTGCATCAAGGAAGTGTACGATGAGGCGACCGCAGAGGCGATCCGCATTCAGTACGGCGGTTCCGTATCCGCAGCATCGGCTCCGGAGCTGTTTGCACAGCCGGATATCGATGGCGGTCTGGTAGGCGGCGCATCCTTAAAGGCAGATTTTGGAAAGATTGTAAATTATAAATAAGAGATGGGTAAAAGGGGGCTGTCGCACGTGTGAGGCGTGGCAGTCCCCTTTTTGCCAGTAAAAAAAGAAGGTGAAGGTTTTGACCTGAAACAATCAAAATTGTTGGTTCATCCGGTTGTTTCAGAAAAACGGTTCATTTCATGGAAGGAAAGGAAGAAGAAAGAGATGAAAAAAAAGCCAACCGTATTAATGATTCTCGATGGATACGGCATGAGAGATACCTGTGAGCACAATGCCGTGTGTGAGGCAAAGACACCGATCATGGATCAGCTGATGAGCCAGTGCCCGTTTGTGCGCGGCAATGCCAGCGGTCTGGCGGTCGGTCTGCCGGACGGACAGATGGGTAACTCGGAGGTTGGTCATTTAAATATGGGCGCCGGACGTATCGTATACCAGGAGCTGACCCGTATCACGAAATCAATCGAGGATGGCGATTTCTTTGAAAATCCGGAATTTCTGGCAGCCGCAGACACCTGCAAGAAAAATGATTCCGCCCTGCATCTGTTCGGACTGGTATCAGACGGCGGCGTTCACAGCCATCTGACTCATTTATTCGGACTTCTGGAGTTCGCAAAACGTCAGGGACTTAAAAAAGTGTATGTGCACTGCTTTCTGGACGGACGTGATACACCGCCGACCTCCGGCAAGGAGTTCGTAGCAGAATTAGAGAAGAAGATGCAGCAGCTTGGCATCGGCGAGGTGGCTTCCGTGATGGGACGCTACTATGCGATGGACCGTGATAAAAACTGGGATCGTGTCCAGAAAGCTTATGATGTGCTGACAAAGGCAGAGGGCGAGAAGGCAGAAAGCGCGTGTGCAGGCATTCAGGCATCCTATGATAAAGAGGTAAACGATGAGTTCGTCGTACCGTTCTATGTAGAGAAGGACGGAAAGCCGGTTGCCACGATTCAGGATGGCGATTCCGTCATTTTCTTCAACTTCCGTCCGGACCGTGCAAGAGAGATCACCCGCGCATTCTGCGATGAGGGATTTACCGGATTTGCGAGAGAGAAGAAGCTTGACCTGACGTTTGTATGCTTTACCGATTACGATGAGACGATCGGGAACAAGCTGATTGCGTTCAAGAAGGAAGAGATTAAGAACACGTTTGGAGAGTTCCTGGCGGCGCACCATATGACGCAGGCACGTATCGCCGAGACCGAGAAATATGCACACGTAACATTTTTCTTCAACGGCGGCGTGGAAGAGCCGAACGAGGGCGAGGACCGCATTCTGGTTCCGTCTCCGAAGGAGGTTCCGACCTACGACCTGAAACCGGAGATGAGCGCACCGATCGTGTGCGATAAGCTGGTGGAGGCGATTGAGTCCGGCAAATATGATGTCATCATCATCAATTTTGCAAACCCGGATATGGTAGGTCACACGGGCGTGGAGTCGGCTGCGATCAAGGCGATTGAGACCGTCGATGCCTGCGTAGGACGTGCAGTTGAAGCCATCAAGGCAGCCGGAGGCGTTCTCTTTATCTGCGCCGATCACGGTAATGCAGAGGTGATGGTCGATGAGGCAACCGGCGAGCCGTGGACCGCTCATACGACCAATCAGGTGCCGTTTGTCCTGGTCGGCGCTGACCCGGCGTACAAGCTGCGCGAGGGCGGACGCCTCTGCGATATTGTGCCGACGCTGATTGAACTGATGGGACTTGAGAAGCCGAAGGAGATGACGGGAGAGTCGCTGTTGGTGAAATAGGGAGAATTTTCGAATATATTAGGAAAGTATAAATATAACCGTCAATAAGAATCGGGAAAACTGCCATAAAGCAAGAAAAGATCATAAACAGAGAAATGGTCGGGGCTTGTTTTGTGGCAGTTTTTTGTTCACAGGTAGGAATTTTCTGAACTGAAAATCCCGTTACTTCTCTCTTCCATTTCATAAGAAAATAGGATAAAATAAAATCATCTATGTGAACCGCTCGGAGGCTGTTCCAGGGCAGACATTTTTAGAAAAGAAAGTGTTATGCGGAAAGGAAAATAGGATGGCAGCAGATTCACAGGGAAAACAGGAGGAAACAAGCATGAAGGTAGCGGTTGTTACAGACAGCAACAGCGGAATTACACAGGCACAGGCGAAAGAGATGGGCGTATATGTCCTGCCGATGCCGTTTATGATTGATGGAACCGAGTATCTGGAAGATATAAATTTGACACAGAAGGAATTTTACGAGCATCTGAGCGGGGATCACGATGTGAGCACATCCCAGCCGTCCCCGGAGACGATCTTAAATCTCTGGGAAAAACTTTTGGAGGAATACGATGCAGTTGTGCACATTCCGATGTCCAGTGGGCTTTCGAGCTCCTGCCAGACGGCAAAGATGCTGGCAGATGATTTCGACGGAAAAGTGCAGGTGGCGGATAATCACAGGATTTCCGTGACCCAGCGCCGTTCGGTGCAGGATGCGCTTGACATGGCGGCAGCCGGCATGGACGCGGAGGCGATCTGCAAAAAGCTGGAAGAGACAGGTTTGGATTCAACTATTTATATCACGGTTGACACATTAAAATATCTGAAAAAGGGCGGTAGAATCACACCAGCGGCAGCAGCGCTCGGAACACTTCTCCGTTTAAAACCGGTTCTGACGATACAGGGCGAGAAGCTGGACGCATTTGCGAAGGCGCGGACGATGAAACAGGCGCGTTCCATGATGATCACGGCGATCACCCGCGATCTGGAAAATCGGTTTGATGATATGACGGGAGAAAAAACGTATATTGATGTAGCGCATACCGACGATGATGAGATGGCGCAGGAGCTGGCAGCCGAGCTTCGGGAACTTTTCCCGGAGACGGAAGTCCGTGTAGAGCCGCTGTCCTTAAGTGTAGCCTGCCATATCGGACCGGGAGCGCTGGCGATTGCGGCAACGAAGAAGCTTGAAATCGGATCGTTGTTGTGAAAAACGCAGTTACAGAGCAGCATTTCGGGGTTACAGTTCACAGCCAATGTCAGTAAGTTAAGCAACGCAAAGAGCGTGTGAATTGTAATCGTTCAGGACAGGAACATGAGAAGAATAGCAGAACATAAAAGAAAGATATGGAAAGCGATGGAGCACACGATCGGGATGAGAATCCCTCTGTTCCTCGCCTTTCTGATTCTGACGCTGGTTCCGCTTCTGGTACAGGTTCGTTTTACATCGGGGTATTTTTACCAGAGCCATGTGGAAGAACGGATGGCGGAAGCGCAGAACCGGTGTCTGATTTTAGCAAACAAGATACGCAGCAGTGATTATATCAATGTACTGCTGTCGGGAAATCCAAATCCGGCGCTGGATGCGGAACTTAGTACAACGGCGGATCTGATGAACGGAAGAATCGTGCTGGTGGACGACAGCTTTAAGGTTTTGAAAGACACATTTGGTCTTTCCAGAGGGAAAACGCTGGTTGTATCGGATGTGTTAAAGGCATTTGACGGGGAAACTTCCAGCTATCTGAACCAGAAGAAAAAGTATTTCTATGTAGCGCAGCCGATTCAGGCAAAAAGCACGGATGCAGCGCCGATCGATTCGGATGTGGCAGCCGGAAATGGGAAAAATACGGCAGGCGTGCAGGGAGTCCTTCTTCTGATGGCGTCCACGGAAAATTCGGCGCTTTTGCAGGAGAAAATTGTGCAGAAGACGGGATTTTTGCAGCTCGTTATGTTCTGTTTTATTCTGATCGCAGATTTATTGGCGGCGGCTTGCCTGCTGAAACCATTCCGCCGCCTGCAGCAGCAGCTCGATATGGTGGCAGAGGGAAATCTGGATCAGGATATTGATGTAAAAACATATCGGGAGACGCGGGACATTTCGGAGGCAGTCATGCAGACCATCCGGAAGCTGAAAAACCTGGATCAGTCGCGTCAGGAGTTTGTTTCCAACGTGTCGCATGAGCTGAAAACACCGCTGACTTCGATAAGGGTGCTGGCGGATTCTCTGATGGGGATGGAGAACGCCCCGGCGGAGTTATATCAGGAGTTTATGCAGGATATTTCGGCGGAGATTGACCGCGAGGGCAAGATTATCGATGATCTGCTGACGTTAGTCAAAATGGATAAATCATCGCCGGATCTGAATATTGCCCAGACTTCGATCAATGGTCTTCTGGAACAGATTTTAAAACGTCTGACCCCGATCGCGAAGCGGCGGAACATTGAGATCACGTATGAGAGCAAGCGGGAAGTATCGGCGGATGTGGACGAGGTAAAATTGAGCCTGGCACTTTCGAACCTGGTGGAAAATGCGATCAAGTATAACCGCGAAGAGGGAAAAGTCTGGGTGACGCTGGATGCTGACCACAAGTTCTTTTATGTGAAGGTAGAGGATAATGGCGTGGGAATCCCGAAAGAATTCCAGGAGCGCGTATTTGAGCGTTTTTACCGTGTAGATAAGGCGCGCTCACGCGAGACAGGCGGTACCGGGCTGGGGCTTGCGATCACGAAGAATATTATTCTTCTTCATCAGGGCGCGATCCGCCTGAAGAGTGAAGAAGGCAAGGGAGCAACCTTTACGGTGCGGATTCCGTTGAATTATATTCCGTAGACAGCGTGGTTCTGGGCGGTTTAGAGGTTCGAGATGGTTGCTGGTGCTGCGGTGTTCGAATATTTCGGTGTTTGAATGCTGTCGTGTTCGAATATTTCGGTGTTTGAATGCTGTCGTGTTCGAATGTTTCAGTGTTTGAATGTTGCGGTATTTGAGTGTTGCAGTGTTCGAATGTGAGGTCAGGGAAATGTCTATTGTGAGATAGATTGCAAAATAACAACAGGAAATAATAAATGGAGAAAATAAGAAAAAAAAGCTCTGGAAAACGGGCAGGAAGCGTAAGTTCGTGGCTGATCCTTTGCCTGGCATGTCTGCTTCTTCTGAGCGGATGCCGAAAAAAAGAAGAGGTGCATCCGACGGCGGGTGAGGACGGCGTCTATCAGATTTATTATCTCAATTCGACGCGCACGGGGCTGGCGAGTGTTTCCTATCAGACGGAGACGGCGGACGCTGAGATCCTGATCGGGGAGCTGGCGGGGCAGATCCTTGCGGCGCCGGAAAACCCGGAGTATCAGGCAGTTTTAAGCGATAAGGTTGAATTCCTGGATATTAACCGGGACAATAACGTGCTGACGTTGAATTTTAATCAGGAATATATGAATACGAAAGCGTCGCGGGAGATTCTGTGCCGGGCGGCGCTGGCAAAGACCTTTACACAGGTTAAGGGAGTCGATTATATCAGCATTAATTGCGAGGGACAGCCGCTCCTGGACACACATGGGAACCCGGTGGGCGCGATCGCAGGAAGTGATTTTGTAGACAGTATTTCGGATGTCAATTCGTATGAAAAAGTAGAGCTGACCCTGTATTTTGCCAATGAAGAAAAAGATGGTCTGGTGGCAGAAAAACGGGAAGTATTTCACAGTATGAACACGTCGCTGGAACGCCTGGTAGTGGAACAGCTGCTGGCAGGTTCCCAGAATGGCGGGCTTTCAGTGATGCCGAAAAATACAAAGGTATTAAACGTATCACTGACAGATAATACCTGCTATGTCAACCTGGATAGCAGTTTTATTTCCGGGGATATCGATGTGGCGGAGTATATTCCGATTTACGCGATCGTCGATTCGCTGACAGAGCTTCAGACGGTAAATAAAGTACAGATCACGGTCAATGGCTCGGCAGATGTGACGTACCGGAATGTGATTTCGCTGGTGCAGCCTCTGGAGAGAGAGGAGAAGTATATTGTGAAGTAACTGTCAGACAGAATGTATATGCCATATTTGGAAGAGAGCAGCAATGGGATTTTGTTGATGTTTTGTAGAATACAGGAAAAGAGGAATTGAATATCAAACGACCGGTAATGTGGATGATGGTGGCTTTCGTACTTGGAGAGGTCGCAGCGTACCAGATGGGCATGACGGTGTGGTTTATAATTGCAGCAGCGTTTTTTTTGCTTGCAGTCATAAAAACAGCAGAAGGACGGGTAGATTCGGACTTTCAGACAGACGCAGAACGCGTCTGGAATTGGAAAGATCCGATGATGTGCCGTGTCTTTCTGCTGTTTTTCTGTTTCCTGGCAGGATGGGGACGGATGATGGTGGAAATGCGCCCGGATGCGCTGGAACGGATGGTAACGCAGAAGGGCGGTTCGGCAGAGGTGGCGGTATCGGGAACACTGGATTCTATTTCGGAAAAAAATGGGTGGTGTACGATGATTTTGACGGGGGTGGAGGTAGAGGATGAAAGTGTAAGAAAGGTACTGATATCGTGTAAAAGCGATTTACTGGAGAAGTGTGAAGAGAAAATTCTGCCACCCTGCGGAAGTCAGATTCATCTGACGGGAAACGCTGAGTTTCTGGAAGAAGCGCGCAATCCGGGGCAGTTTTCGTATCGGATGTATTATCGGGGACTAGGAATCAGAAACCGGGTGACGGCGGATCGGATTTTTATTTCAGAAGGAAAAAGTTCCCCTCTCCGAAGTCAGGCAGAATGCTTTCGGGCGTACGCGACGGCTGTTTTTCAGGAAATCTGTGTTCCAGAAGAGGCAGGGATTTTCCAGGCAATTTTGCTGGGGGATAAATCCGGGTTATCGGAAGAGCTGCGCGAACGGTTTCAGGATAATGGGATTGCACATATTCTGGCAGTCAGCGGGCTTCATGTCTCTTTGATTGGCATGAGCGTTTACAGTGCACTGCGTTTTTGGGGCATATCGTATGGATGGGCGGGACTGGGTGCTTCAGCGCTTCTTACCTTTTATGGTTTAGTAACCGGATTTGGAGCATCGGTATTCCGGGCGGTATTTATGGTAGAGGTGTCCTGTCTGGCGGCATATCTGGGGCGGAGTTACGATCTGCTGAGTGCGCTGTCGCTATCTTTGATTTTACAGGCGTGGCAGTCGCCGTATCTGCTCTTTTCGGCGGGATTGCAGCTTTCCTATGGCGCGGTTGCCGCGATTGGGCTGGAGACGGAGGAGCTGCGGAAAGTGGGAAAAAAGAGAAAAGAGCGGGAAGAGGAGGAACAAGAGAAAGAAAAAAAGAAAGGATATGAAACACTCATGCTCAGCTCGGCAATACAGCTTTATACAATGCCGATTCAGCTGTATCACTATTTTACATTTCCGATGTTGGGAATTTTTCTGAACCTGATCGTGATTCCGCTTCTCACGTATGCAGCCGGAAGCGGTCTGCTGGCGCTTGGAATTTACAGTATAGCGTTTGTGGGAGGAAAAATGGGGGGAATGGGCGGAGGCAGCAGCATTGCGGGAGTACTTTCGGATTTTGGAGGTGCGGCATCGGGAATATCAGAAATACCAGAAATATTCAGAATAGCGGCAAGTGCATGTACGGGTCCGGGGCATTATATTTTTCAGTTGTATGAATGGCTTTGCATCCAGGTGGAACGCGTGCCGTTTCATTCCATCGTGGCAGGACGCCCGGAAATGTGGAAAATAGGGGTGTTTTATGTGGCGCTGGGGATTCGATATGTGTGGAGTGTGGGAGAAGCAAGAGAGAATTTAGGGAGAAAAGGGATTTTTCGGTTTCCAAAAGACTGGAATGCACAGGGAAAAAATAGTGTATTTATTGCTGTGGCGGTAGTCTTTTTAGTGGTTAAGCCTGTTCATGGCTTTCAGAGCTGGTTCCTCGATGTAGGACAGGGCGACGGCGTCTTTCTGCGGACGCGGGATGAGGCAATTCTTTCGGACTGTGGCAGCAGCCAGGATAAAAAAATCGGGAAAAATGTGCTGGGACCATTTTTGAAAAGTCAGGGAATCCGCACGCTGGACTGGATTCTGGTCAGCCATGCGGATGCGGATCACACGAACGGGATCGAGTGGCTTTTGAAGGAGGAGGCAGATATCCGGGTGCGGAATCTGGCACTTCCGGCGGCGGGAAAAGGGCAGGAGGCATATAAAAAACTGGAAACTCTTGCCAGAAAACGGGGTGCGGAAGTCTATTATCTGTATCGGGGAGAAACGGTGCGGGCGAAAAGCCTGGCGCTTCGGTGCCTGTACCCGGAGGCGGGGGAAAAGCCAGTCGAGGAGCGAAATAGTCATTCACTGGTGTTTGATGTCACGTATGGAAAGTTTCGTATGCTTCTGACTGGAGATATTGGAGTGGAGGAAGAAAGAGAAATTCTGGGAATGGAAGAGGACAAAAAGGGGGAAAAAGTGACACTGTTAAAAGCTGCACACCATGGTTCGAACGGTTCCTCCTCAGAGGAGTTTTTGGAGTGCTTTTCCCCAGCTTTCACGGTGCTCTCTTATGGAGAGGGAAATACTTACGGGCATCCGGCACCGGAGGCGGTGGAACGTCTGGAACAGACGGGAACGGAGATCTGGAGAACGGCGGATTCAGGGGCAGTGAATGTGTGGACGGACGGGAAACGTATGTATATCAAGGGATATAAGAAACAAGATTATGGGAAGGAAAGAGATAAAAACAGATAAAAAACTAATTGTTAACTATATAAAAATAATAGGTTGACAATAGAAAAAGGCTATGTTATGCTTGCAATCAGTTCTGCATCTGTTTCGACTACCCGGGATCTGGAACGGCCGCTGCTGTTTTAGATGGTTGGAACAGGGGTTGCGGAGAGAAATTTATGTACATGTGCGAGAATAGAATGGCTTCGGATGCCTGAAATCATTCAGATAACCAAGGAGGAAAAAGGTTTGAAACACATGAAGACAAAGGATTTAGTTTTGTGCGCGATGTTTGTCGCACTGATTGCAGTGGGAGCATTTATCAAGATACCGGTTCCGGTGGTTCCATTTACATTGCAGTTTTTATTTACGATGCTGGCGGGTCTGCTTTTAGGTCCGGTCAACGGGGCGCTGGCGGTTGTGGTTTATATCGTATTAGGTTTAATTGGACTTCCGATTTTCACTCAGGGCGGCGGACCGGGATATATTTTCCAGCCGAGTTTTGGATATATCATCGGATTTGCGGTTGCGGCGTATGTGAATGGTAAGATTGCCAATGCCAAGACGCATCCGAGTTACCGGCGCCTGCTGGGAGCTAATTTTCTGGGACTTTTTATTGTCTATGCATTTGGAATGATTTATTACTACGTGATCAGCAATTTCTATCTGAATTCGCCGATCGGCGTAGGAGCGCTGTTTTTATATTGCTTTGTTCTGGCAGTTCCGGGCGATATCGTGCTCTGTATTGTGGCTGCCATCATAGGAAAACGGATGATTCCGCTGATTCAGGGAGGGAGACTTGGATAAAAGATGAGCAAGGGGATTTTTATAACAGGTACGGGAACGGATATTGGAAAAACGTATGTGACAGGCTTGATTGTGAAAAAACTGCGGGAGAGCGGCGCGGATGCGGCGTATTATAAAGCGGCAATGAGCGGCAATGAGCGGCGTGCGGATGGAAGCCTGATTCCAGGAGATGCTCTGCAGGTAAAAACAATGTCGGGAATCGGGCAGCCACTTGAGGAAATGTGTCCGTATGTGTACGAGACGGCGGTATCGCCGCATCTGGCATCCCGTCTGGAGGGCAACCCGGTCCAGATGGATCGGGTGCTGGAAGATTTTCACAAAGTCTGTGAAAAATATGAGTATGTGACGATGGAAGGAAGCGGCGGAATTCTCTGTCCACTCTGCATAGACGAGGCGGATATCCGTCTTCCAGAAGTAGTAAAAGCGTGCGGGCTTGGCTGCCTGCTGATTGCAGATGCGGGGCTTGGGACGATCAATGGCGTGGGGCTTACTGCCTATTATCTGAAACAACAGGGAATTGCTCTGAAAGGGATTATTTTCAACCATTATGAGACGGGAAATCTGCTTCATGAGGATAACCGGAAAATGTGTGAATATTACACGGGCATTCCGGTTGTTGCCTGTGTGGCGGATGGGGATACGGAGCTTTCCATGGGTGTGGAGACGCTGAAAGGGCTGTATGCGTAAGACAGAAGATAAAGGAGAAGAAAAATGATCTGGTATCCATATGAACAGTTAAAAACAATGAAAGCACCTTACGAGATCGTGGATGCGAATGGGGTATATCTTTACACGAAGGATCAGAAGCTGATTGATTCGGTTTCGTCCTGGTGGAGTGTGATTCATGGATATAAACATCCGGTAATCAATCAGGCAATTATTTCACAGGTAGAAAAATTTTCTCATGTGATGCTGGGCGGGCTGACGCATGAGCCGGCGCGCAGACTTTCAGAAAAACTGGCGTCCTGGCTGCCGGGCGATCTGGACTACTGCTTTTTTTCAGATTCCGGCAGCGTGGCGGTTGAGGTAGCGCTGAAAATGGCGCTGCAGTATTATATGAACCGCGGTGATGAGAAGCGAACGATGATTCTGGCGCTGGAACACGCGTACCACGGCGATACCTTTAAGACGATGGAGGCAGGCGATGATGAGGACTACCATTTTGTGCTAAAAGCCTATGGTGCAAGCCCGTATGTGGTTCACATTCCGACTGAGATCCCGGCGCTGGAGAAAGCATTTGAACAGTATCATGACAAGTTGAACTGCGTGCTGGTGGAACCGCTTTTACAGGGTGCTGGCGGAATGCGGATGTACGACATTTCATTTTTGGAGAAGGCAAGGGAACTCTGTGATAAGTACGGCGTGCTGCTGGTTTTTGATGAGGTGGCAACCGGATTTGGCAGAACCGGAAACCGCTTTGTGGCAGATCGGGTGCTACCGGATATTCTGGTCCTCGGAAAGGCATTGACCGGCGGTTACATTGGTCACGCGGCGACTGTGGCAAATAAAAAGGTATTTGATGGATTTTTCGATGATAACCCGGAACATGCGCTGATGCACGGACCGACCTTTATGGGAAATGCCCTCGCGTGCAGCGCGGCGCTTGCCTCGATTGAGCTGTTTGAGACGCAGAACTATATGGAAAAGATTCAGAAGATCGAAGCTATCACCCGTCGGGAGATGGAAGGATTTACCGATCCGAGAATCAGGGAGGTCCGCATGATGGGCGGATGTGTCTGTGTCGAGGTATATGATCCGGCAGTCCTGAAAGGGTATCAGGAATATGCGTACAAACGCGGCGTGTTCAGCCGTCCGTTCTTAAATTATCTGTACGCGATGGTTCCGTATATTATCAAGGAAGAAGAGCTGGTGCAGGTGCTTCAGTGCATGAAAGACTGGTTTGCGCGGGGATAGGTAACGAAGAAACGTAACTGTTCACAGGTGGGAATTTTCTGAACTGAAAATCCCGTTACTGGGAACACATGTGTGAACAGTGAAACATCTACCTTAGAATAAAAATCTTAGAATAAAAAAAAATTAAGTATTTCTTTCTGAATGAATTTCATTTATGATAAAAGGAATGGAGTATTGTTTTAAGAAACGATACATGGATTGTGTTGCCTGCGATTGTGAATGGATAGGACAGAAGCAATCAAAATTCTAGTATAAAACTAACATTCGGGGAGAAACCAATATGAAAGAACAAATGAAGAAAATAGCGCTGCTATCGCTGTCATTGATACTGACATCGGCGTATTCTGTTTCGATCGTGCTGCCATCGCTGCTGCAGCATTTCAGTGAATATACAACCGCACAGGTGGAGATATTGATCTCTGCACCGTCGTTTGCGATCACTGTCATGATCGTGCTGAATGCATGGCTGTCGCGTTATATGAAAGACCGTCCAATGATTGTGGGCGGTCTGCTTCTTTTATCGGTCAGCGGCATGGTACCGGTGTTTGTACAGGAATATCCGGTGGTGCTCGCATCCAGGATTTTCCTGGGGATCGGGATTGGACTCATTAATGCGAAAGCCATCAGCATTTTCAGTGAATATTATGAAGGCAGGGAAAAAGCGGCGCTGCTCGGATACCGCGGATCGGCGGAGGTGCTGGGAAGCGCGGTTATGACGCTGGTTGCTGGAAAATTGGTGCTGATCCGGTGGAATCTGGCATTTTGGGTGTACGCGCTCGGATTTGTGATTGTACTTCTGTATCTTGTATGGGTTCCGGGAAGAATGGAGACGGGACAGAGTGCGGGCTCACAGAGTGCAGGGGCAGAGAAAGAAAGTCTGGAAGCGGAGGCAGATGGAAAAAGAGAATGCTGGAAAAAAGAAGTCCTGACCATTGCTTATGCACTGTTTGCGGGATTTGTCATCTGCATCTACTGTTCCAATTCCCTGCGTGTCCCGATGCTGATTTTAGAGAAGAAACTTGGAACGGAGTCGGAAGCCAGCATCATTCTCACGCTCATGATGCTGATGGGAATAGCTGCCGGTGTTTATTTTGGAAAACTGACGATGTGGTGGAAGGAAAAATTACCGGGGGTTGGATGCCTGATGCTTGGAGCGGGGATGCTTCTGACCGCATATGCGGGCAATCTGCCGCTGATTGGAATTGGCATCAGTATCGTCGGATTTTTCTATACCGTTCTGGTTACCTATTCCTTCCACCAGATTTCCGAGCAGATTCCGCAGTCTTCTATCAATACAGCCACATCAATCGTGCTGGTCGGCTGCAATCTGGGAGCGGCGTGTTCGCCGTTTGTGCTGAAATGGATGGGAAGATTCAGTGAGGGCGTGAGCGTGCCGTTTGTGGGGTATGCGGGGATGATGGGAGTATTAGGAATCGTTCTGATAGTAGTCACGGGAAGAAAGAAATAATACAGTAAACAAATAATAGGAATGGCGGCAAAATCTGCAACCAGAACTGTATCGTACGGAATTTTCAGTTTAGAAAATTCAGAAAATTACTACCTGTGAACAGGTGTCTGAAATCGAACATTTGTGCTGATTTATTCTGCTTTTATGTATACATTCATGGGTGGATTTGGTATAATAGAAATACTTAATGGTATTTTTTTGTGTACTAGGAAATTCCTTGGAATCCCCTATTACACAAAAAGGCACATTCTTTATTTGTGAATTATATCAAATCAGGAGAAAGCAATGGATCATTTTGAGTTGGTATCAGAATACAGCCCGACCGGCGACCAGCCGCAGGCGATTGAAAAGCTGGTGGAGGGCTTCAAGGAAGGAAATCAGTTCCAGACATTACTGGGGGTAACGGGCTCTGGCAAGACGTTTACGATGGCAAATGTGATTCAGAATCTGAATAAGCCGACGTTAATTATCGCACATAATAAGACGCTGGCAGCCCAGCTTTATTCGGAAATGAAGGAATTTTTTCCCAATAACGCGGTGGAATACTTTGTCAGCTACTATGACTACTACCAGCCGGAGGCTTACGTCCCGTCCACGGACACATATATCGAGAAGGATTCCTCCATCAACGACGAGATCGATAAGCTGCGGCATTCAGCGACGGCGGCGCTGTCGGAGCGGCAGGATGTGATTATTGTGGCATCGGTTTCCTGTATCTATGGTCTGGGAAGCCCGATCGATTATAAAAACATGGTTATTTCCCTGCGCCCGGGCATGGAGAAGGACCGCGACGAGGTCATTCACAAGCTGATCGACATTCAGTACAGCCGGAATGACATGGATTTCAAGCGAGGTTCGTTCCGGGTGCGCGGCGATGTGCTGGAGGTATACCCGGCGTATTCGGGCGGCGATGCGTACCGGATTGAGTTTTTCGGGGATGAGGTAGACCGGATCACAGAGATTGACACGCTGACGGGCGAGATCAAGGCGCAGCTGGGACATATCGCGATTTTCCCGGCATCGCATTATGTCATCCCGAAAGAGCGGATGGAGATTGCGGCAAACAATATTTTAGAGGAAATGAAGGAGCAGGTCGCTTACTTTAAGAGTGAGGATAAGCTTCTGGAGGCACAGAGAATCGCGGAGCGGACGAATTTTGATGTGGAAATGATGCGGGAAACGGGCTTCTGTTCCGGTATCGAGAATTATTCGCGCCATCTGATTGGTTCGAAACCGGGAGAACCGCCGTGTACGCTGATGGATTATTTCCCGGATGAATTTCTGGTGATTGTGGACGAGTCGCACATCACGCTGCCGCAGGTGCGCGGGATGTACGCGGGCGACCAGTCGCGCAAGAAAACGCTGGTAGAATATGGCTTCCGCCTGCCGTCGGCGCTGGATAACCGACCGTTAAATTTTGAAGAATTTGAGAGCAAACTGGATCAGATTCTCTGCGTTTCAGCAACACCGGGCGAGTATGAGGAGGATCATGAGCTTCTGCGGGCAGAGCAGGTGATCCGTCCAACGGGACTTCTTGATCCGCCGATTGAGGTAAGACCGGTCGAGGGACAGATCGACGATCTGATTTCGGAGGTCAACCGGGAAGTGGATCGAGGGTTTAAGGTGCTTGTAACGACGCTGACAAAGCGGATGGCAGAAGACCTGACCGACTATATGCGCGATGCGGGAATCCGCGTCAAATATCTGCATTCGGATATTGACACGTTGGAACGCGCCCAGATTATCCGAGATATGCGTCTGAATGTCTTCGATGTGCTGGTCGGCATCAACCTGCTTCGTGAGGGTCTGGATATCCCGGAGATTGCGCTGGTGGCGATTCTGGATGCGGATAAAGAGGGATTCCTGCGTTCGGAAACGTCCCTAATTCAGACGATCGGCCGAGCAGCGCGAAATTCTGAGGGGCATGTTATCATGTATGCAGATTCGATCACGGATTCAATGCGGGCGGCGATCGAAGAGACGGAGCGAAGACGCGCGATTCAGCAGGCGTACAATGAGGAACATCACATTACGCCGACGACGATCAAGAAAGCTGTCCGGGATCTGATCACGATCTCGCAGGCAGCCGAACCGGTTACGAATAAGGTAACGAAGGATCTGGAATCGATGGATCGCCAGGAATTAGAAAAACTCGTAAAGGAACTGACGAAGAAGATGAATCAGGCGGCAGCCGAGCTGAATTTCGAGGAAGCGGTCGTGCTGCGTGACCGTATGGTAGAGGTCAAGAAAATGTTGCTGGATTTGGAAAATCCGTGACTGTTCAGTAGGTCTGCGCATTTACTGCGCTGACCGTACGAAAACATGGGCCAGCAGGCAAAAATCTCATTGCCGCGGGCAATTTTTAATGGATTTTTGCGCGTGACTGTGAAGGTACTGAACAGTTACGAAAATTCGTAAATCAGAGGGTGGTTGGTATGGAATATGGCGCGCTGATGGAGATGGCGGTCCGGGCGGGGGAGATCATGCTGGCGAGCGGAGCGGAGGTCTACCGTGTGGAGGACACGATTCATCGTATTTTAAAGCATTCAGGGATTGCACGGGCAGATGTGTTTGTCGTGACGACGGGGATCGTGGCGACGATTGCGGATGCATCACTTCCGCCGCTTACCTTGGTAAAAAGGGTGGAAAACCGGGCAACGAATTTGAACCGCATCTATCAGGTAAACAATGTTTCAAGGGAATTTTGCAGCGGAAAATTGTCCGTCGGGGAGGCGCAGGAACGACTGGATCGGATTGCTAATACGACATTATACGGATTCTGGAAGAAATGCATTGGCTATGCGGCAACGACGGGATTTTTTGCGGTGATGTTTGGAGGCGGTCCGGGCGAATGTCTGGTGGCGGCTGTCGTGGGAGTCGTTCTTGCGTTTGTCCTGCGGGCGGCGTCCAACCTTATGCTGAACGATTTCTGTCAAAATGCACTTGGCTCGTTTGCACTGGCGGTTGCGGCGTATCTGCTGCGCCGTGGGGCATTTCTGGGAATGAGCCTGGATGTAGTGATTATCAGCGCAATCATGCCGCTGGTGCCTGGAGTCACATTTACGGCGGCAATCCGCGATACGCTGAATGGAGATTACAGTTCGGGAGTCGCGCGGATGGCGGAGGCAGTCGTGGTGGCGCTGGCGGTTGCGTCGGGCGTCGGTCTGGCGATCGTGGCAGTCCGGCTGGCGGGAGGATCGGTATGACAGAGATGATAAGAGAATTGATGATCCAGAGCGTGGGGGCATTTCTGGCGATTTTTGGTTTTTCCCTGCTGGTCGATATGCCGCGGAAATATCTGGTTTATGCGGGCATTACCGGAGGTGCCGGATGGCTGGCGTACCTGGTATCGATGCAGGTGGGAACCTCGCAGGTGGCGGCGGCATTTTTTTCCAGTCTGGCAGCGGCTCTGCTGAGTCAGGTATTTGCACGCGTGTTAAAAGCGCCCGTCACGATCTTTCTGGTGGCAGGAATCCTGCCGACGGTGCCGGGCGCATCGATCTACCGGAGCGTCTATTTTCTGATACAGGGGCAGACAAAATGGTACAATTTTTATCTGATCCAGACGATCCAGATAGCGGGGGCGATGGCGGTTGCCATCTTTATTGTGGATTCACTGTTCCGTCTGCTCCGGAATAAAGCGTCGTAGTGGAACTGGGCGGCAGGTAGAGACAGCCCTGAATCCTGCTAAAATAATAAATATGATCTGACAGGCGGTCTTCAGCGGGCACATCCGACTGATTGATCGCCTGAACCATTTCATTGAGTTCTTCCGGCGGAAGGGAGACGCTGCTGGGAGTGAGAAGCACTTCATGGATGCTGGACGGAAGGATAATCAGATCTTCGCCCAGGCTTTCGGCAAACTCTTTTAAGACGCGGGGATAGAGCATGCAGGCAGCGCCGTTGATGCCGCGCGAATTTGTCAGAACGTAGAGGGCGACCGATGGAAGAGCTTCCGTTTCAACGATGTCCTCCATTTCGAGCTGGTTGAGGGTGGATTCGATGGAGCTGATGTGGTACGGCAGCATGCGAGGTGTATTTTCTTCCGCCAGTATGCCGAGCTCTTCCAGAGAAATATCCCACAGGGCAAGATGGTCGCTGTGTACCAGGGTCGTCATCTGCCCCTCCTCATTGTCAGTGAGGATCAGATAGAAAACGATCGCCAGATCGAGATATGGAATATGTGGGACGTGGGAGAGAAGCACCTTATTTTTAGCGGCGTGGATCAATTTGTAGGCAATCCGACCGCGTACGGCATCAAAATCACGCAGTTCCTCGCAGATATCCTCCGAAAATCCTGGATTTGTCTCATACACCATCAGGATCTGATCGGTAATAATGGAGAGCGGCATTCCTTCCTCCACTTCATTATAGTAGGCGTTCAGATAGACAGTCGGTGATAACCGTGAGCCGGGTTTCGTAAAGCTCAGCCCGTCGAGCATCAGTCCATTATTTTTCAGAACACGCCGCAGGGAGACGTTGGCTTTTTTATTGAGGCGCGTCTGCACCATCGACTGGATTGTTTTCAAAAAAGTTTCATAGACCATAGAGTACCTCCTGAAATAAAATTGCAGATAGGGGATGCCCGCTTGCTCATGTAGGTTAGACTTTCAGCAAAATGAGAAACAGTTTCCCCGTGTGAATAAGTTTTAAGGAATCAAATCAAGAAGCAGTCATGAAGTTTGAGATGTGAAGAAAGATTGCTTAGTGATTAAAAAATAAATAAAAAGTTCAGAGTTTTAGCGTTTACCTTTTGAGTGCGTAAGTATGAAAATGGTCATGGAAATCATCGAAAAAACTGAACATGAGAATCGCAGGAACCAGTAAGATGTGAAAAAATTGCCTGCATATAAAGAAGCAGGTGCCAAATGCACCGATATCATGATTATACTGGAAAATGGGAAGATTGGCAAGAAAAATAACAGGGGAAAAATAAAGAGATAAAATGGCAAGATTGCGAGATAAAAACTAATAGCTGTCATTCATGGTAAAAATAAAACTGAAAAATAACAAAAAAATATAAAATCAGTATTGACAAAATGAGGCATATGTATTAAAATAAAACCATCAAAAGAAACAAGAAATAAAACAAAAAAAGAAGGGAGCTGATTCCACCGAAAACATAAAACTGGTTCGATTTTTTAATAGAAAAATTGAACAAAGGAAAACCAAAATCAACAAATAAAAATCAGTCAATCATCTATCATACATATTTAGAAACAGGATTCGGTTTAGTGATATGACGAGAAAGTATCATTAAAAAGAAGCGTTTTTTAAAAGAGAGATAGATAAGTGAAAAAAGAAAAAAATAAGATTGAACGATTCAGAAATTGTTGAAAAAGGAATCAAAATTGAATAAAGGAAAAGTTCAAAGAAAGAGGTATCATCCAATGGACGAGATAGTTTAAAGGGTATCGATAAAATGTCAATTTATCGATACCCTTTTTCTGGTTCATGGAAAAGCATCAAGAAGGCTCTTTTCTTATTATTAAAGATCAAATCCCCTGTAACTCAAACGGCGGCGTGTATTCTTCTTTCGCGCTGCTTTTTTCCTGCATAAAGCCGTGCGTGAGCCCCAGCTCAATCGCGGCATCGACGACTTTCTGGTATTCGTAGCTTGTGATGCGGCGGTTGATTTCCGGATATTTGCTGCTCTGGTAGAAGGGGGTGTACTGGCTCATAAGGCTTACCAGAAAATGCCCCTCCGGGAGGTTGTCGTGAATCCAGTGGAGCAGACGGATGGAATCGTCTTTGTGTTTCGGAAGAACCATATGCCGCAGGATTACGCCGCGCTTCATGAGCTGGCAGGTCTGATCATTTTCAGAGAAATCTTCCAATACCAGCGGACCTGTGTGCGCGATCATCCGTTTGACTGCTGCGGAGGCGACCGAAAAATAGTCCGGGGCGGCGGAGTAGCGGGCGGACAGCTCGGAGGAGTAATATTTTAAATCCGGCAGCCAGATATCGATATAGGGAGCCAGCGCGTCAACCGCCTCCAGTGTCTCATAACCGCCGCAGTTGTAGACGATAGGGATGGAAAGCTGCGGTTTGACCCGTTTTAAGACGGGCAGTAGCGACGGAAGGTACTGAGTCGGCGTCACCAGATTGATATTGTGCGCACCCTGTGTCTGCAGTTCCAGAAAAATTTCCTCTAGACGCGTTTCGGAAATATCTTTTCCAAAGCCTTCGCTGCTGATCTGGTAGTTCTGGCAGAAACAGCAGCGCAGCGTGCAGCCGGAAAAAAAGATGGTACCGCTTCCGTGAAGACCGCTGATACACGGTTCCTCCCATGGATGAAGCGCCGCGCGTGCCGCCCGGATACCGGCAGGGCTGTGACACCAGCCCTGCTTTTTGGTGCGGTTGATCTGACAATTTCGCGGACAGCAATGGCAGCTTTCGTAGGAGTAGGCGGCTGGTTCAGAGAACTGGACAGGCGAGCCGGCACTTGAATTGGGGAGGGGAATATATGTGTTCATAGGTTTTGCTTCCTTCTATAAATTAAAGTAATCATTACAGTGCGGACTTATAACGAAGTAACCAACAGTTTTTTATAAGAATTTTTGTAAAGATAATTCCTTCAAAGCTTTTTTACATAGTTCAAATCTGTGTTGAATCCGAAAAATCGATCGTTATAATGTATTTATTCTACTAAGAAAGATGAGCAGTGTCAAATGTGATTACATTTAATACGAAAGGGCTGGACTTTGCACTGACGGCACTGTTTGTAATGATTTTTACGGAACAGTGGATCGGACAGAAGCGCCATTGGCCGGCAGGGACTGTATTTTATATGATTCTGGTGCAGATGGTGTTTGTTTAGATGATGCGTGTTTTTGCCTCGCGTGCGTTGCCATCGGAAGCAGTGTTTTTTGTTTCAGATCCGGGTTTCCCCAGGATCTGGTTGATACATTTCCAGGCATCTGTCAGCCGGTCGAGGTTCCAGGCAGCGTTGGCAGGGCTGGTGGACGGCAGTTTGATTGCCTCAATGCCAGTCTGTTTACGGCAGAAGCGGTCGTACATTTTTCCGGACAGCCCGCCGTTTGTGTAAATCGCCTGGATGGAAGCGTGATCCAGGATAGAGGCGAGGTCGTTTGGAACAACATCGCGGATGGAACTGTCGCTGGATCCTTCGATGGAACAGCTATGGATGGTGTCCCAGACGGCGATGTGGTTTCGCAGCAGAAATTCCTTCTTTTCCTCGATGGAGGATGGAACGTCTTCCTTTCGCAGGCGCGCTAAGAGCTTCCAGAAACGATTCTGTGGGTGCCCGTAGAAAAAACAGCTTTCTCGGGATTTGACCGACGGAAAGGAACCGAGGATCAGGATGCGGGAGTCGGCGTCAAAAACAGGCGGGATTGGGTGGATGATGTGGGATGGCATGGTGGAACCTCCTTTTTGCGGATTATTGTTGTCAATTATAATAAATACGAAATCAATTTTCGACTTTGATCTGGCTTCATTTGGTGCATGGACATGATACTCACGAACCCGCGCTATCGCGCGCTACCGCCCTGCTTCGCATGGCTGTTTGTTCGGTAATGGCGCAAGAAAAGAATATGTCTGCTTCGCAGCCGCATTCTTTTCTTCTGGGCTCATTATACCATGACCACTAAATTCGTGAAACACCTCATTAAGTGGTCAGGCATATGTTCTCACTAGACTCGAAAATACCTCGTCAAGTGTTCACATTATATCATAGATCAAAAATGATAGAATGTTTTTTTGAAACTCCCTTTTTACAAAAGTGTGTCTGATGCATACTAACTCATAATTATACGAAACACCACACTTTTATTCGTTTTCTATTCATTTCCGGCTAATGGGTATTCATTTTTACTCTAATTTATCATGCAATTTATTTAGAATGGAATTTTTGAAAGAGCCAGCACCTTGAATGGGCTGACTCTTTCAATGTCACCTGTAATTGACAAACTGGAATTGTTCTACTTCTTTATCTTTTTAATATCCTGATACAGCCCATATCCCAGAAACAGGATTCCAATAATAAACGCAATACCAGCCGCTATTGCTAAAAAAGGACCTACATATTCAAGACCTGCTGCAAATAAAGTGGCATTCCACGAAGCTACTCCACTCATAAATATCGCAGCAGAAATATATCGTGCAGAAATTAAAACTGCTGACATGAAACAGAAAATAGCACCTACAATTTTGTTTTCCATTTAAATCACCTCCAAATTCCGATTTTTCGTTCTCTGTGACTTCCCAATAAACGGGAATTTATCGTTTTATTCTGGTATAAAACTCTTTTTCATCTTGGTGATGAATATAGGCCCCATTTTTAATCTGCACACGCAAAGATGCCATATTATCCTTATGAACAGACATATATATTTCGTCTTCTTTAATAATGTGCCAGGCTTTTTCGATTGTCAATCTCAACCCTTCCGAGGCGTATCCCTTGCCTCTGAATTCTTTCTTTATTCCATATCCTATATGGCCTCCTCCGTTTGCAAGTGCAGGAGTAAGGTAATGACGCACGCGAAATAATCCTACTATTTTCTCATCATCCCATAAGAAAAAATCCGTTTCTGGAACCCATCCATCAGCCAGATCAATTCCCTTTTCAGCATTAATATAACCAGGTAATATTTTTATTTCAAATTCCTTTCTTGAACATCCAGACGCAAAATTCGTAAATCCATTTTCATTGGAAGGGGTATTAGTAATAAATTCGTATTCCTTTTCAATATCTTCCAAATTAGCTGATTTTAAGTACAACATAAAAAGCTGCTTCCTCCTATTTTTCTCAAAGAGTTCGGTCAATCCCGATTGAGATTTCACCTGTTTTAAGAAATTTAATAACTGTTATATTTTATTATTAAATTCTTCGCAACCCCTTGAAAACACTGGATTTGTCGCAGGTGAGCTTTCCCTTATTATTTCCCTTGTGTTATATCGTCCCATCAGTGTTTATGCACTCTGATAAGGGCAAATACAAGGGCAAGAAAAATCTATAAGACAGTATAACACAAAATAAAAGTGACATGGTGAACTGATTGAAATGCTTCTTAATTTTTGCTACTACTGATTGATTAAATGATAAGGAGATGGGATACGATGAGAACAATATTTGCAGAATACAATCCACAGTGCAACAGCATTGATGTATATACTAATACGGGCTATATACTCCGTATTGATTGTTGGGAAGCAGAAAAAAATTTAAGAACCACACCTGGATCTGATTGTGCTTTGACATCGCTTGCAATCGATGAGCCATTAGAATATGCAAGGTTATATCTTGATGGGAATTTACAGATGTGGGTAGATGCTGAAGATTCATTAGAGTTATGATTATTCCAATCAAAATCTACTAGAATTTATTAAAAATTAGCTTCATAATTTTAAAAGGACAGCCCTATTGCTATGAGGCTGTCCTTAAAAATACAATAGATAAACCTAGATTATTCTTGCTACTATCTGATTGTTAAATTTTCTGTATTCCATATTGCAAATCTCCCTTTTCGCAATATTTTATTAGTATGAATGCCAGAATCGCTGAAAAAACACGTGCCAATACCGTACTCCACCATATCATAATCTGTCCACCAAATAAAGGTGGTAAAACAAGCATAAATATCAGCATCAATACTGGTTCAATGAATGTAAGAATGTATGACAATCCACTTTTTTCAGTAGCATAAAATCCAGCTGTCGCTATTCTGGTAATCGCAACAAATGGTAATGACACTAAAAATATAGGTACAATTTTAGAAATCTCAATACTTACTTCATAAGAAGCTCCGAAAACCCCTCCAATATTTGCTCTGTTTACATACATGATAATTCCACCACAAACAGCAAGAATTATTGCAAAAATGTATGCCATTCTCTGAACTCCTCTCAGGCTTTCTTGATCCTTCTCACCATAAAAACGGCTCATTAAAGGTTGACTTCCATCACCTACGCCCTGCAATATGAGATATATGATACAGATAATATAGGATACACATGCATAAGTTGCAATAGCTTTTTCTCCCCCATAAGAAGCGGAGAATCGGTTTATAAACACCAATGAAATATTAGGAGTCAATGCTAGCCCAAATGGTGCAAGACCTACTCTGAATATAGCGCCACACATTTCTTTTACATTTTTTAAGGATACATACACATAAAACTTTTTATTATATAATGCGTATATGATTGCAATTGCTGCAGTCACACCCTGTCCGGCTATTGTAGCTGTGGCTGCACCTTTCATGCCCATTTCATATATCCATACAAAGATAAAATCCAGAACAATATTGGTTATGAATCCACCAACCATCGCAAACATTGACCAGAAAGAGTTTCCATAATTTCTAATGAATGGCATCATTCCAGTTCCAAGAATCTGCAATATTGCTCCAAGTGCTATAATTTTGATATAATCTGTCGCATTTGTTAATATAATTCCATCTGCTCCAAGCAATCCTAAAATTTTAGACGAAAAGGAGTAAATAATTATGGTACTGATAACACTTACTATTACAAGAAGCCACCAGCTTGTAGCAATAAATTCTTCTGCCCGTTTTCCTTTCTTTTCTGCTGCATTAATTGAGTAATAAACAGCTCCTCCCATACCAATTCCTGTTCCAAGAGCCTGAATCAAAGCCACAATCGGATATGCAATATTAATAGCCGAAAGTCCAGCATCTCCTATGGTATTGCCTACAAAATATCCATCCACTATCGCATATATTCCTGATAATGCAAATGCTATAATAGATGGAATAACATATTTAAAAAATAATGATTTATGATTCATTTTTCTTACAATCTCCTTCCTTGAAAAGTCTGATAAACAGCTCTGTATTATCATTAAGACTTTCTATATTCTCTAATCCCATTTTTTCGATTACATATATTTCTTTTGAGTGCAGTTTTTCTATGATATCTTTCGTATATTCCATTCCTGATTCTGTGAGGCATATCAGCTTATTTCTCTTGTCTGAATCATCAGATACCATATTGATGTATCCTTTTTTCTGAAAATCTTTTAGTATCGTATTTACCGTTTGCTTAGGTATATTCCATTTTTCACTTATCATTTTCTGCGTGCATCTTCCATTACTTTCATAAAATGAATACAAAGCAAAAACTCCATTTGAAGACAGTCCCTGATCCTTTGACCATTCCTCATACATTGCTGTACATTCTTTCCATAAAGCATAATATCGTTGCAACTGTATTATCATATTATTATCTTTTCTCATCTTTTTCCTCCTTAAATTAGTACGAATCCGGACTTTTGTATTATAGTCCGAGTTCGTACTAATTGTCAAGATTTATTTATATACTTTTTCTTTATATAAACAATCAATAGTCCCTTACTAAGGACAGGAAGATTATGAAATTTCCCTGTCCTCTTTTAATAATATCCTCGTTCTTCCATCCAGTCTTTCACATAACATCTGATTCCAATATAAATAATATGCGACAGTAATAGCAATACAATAAGATTTATCGGATTAGCGTTTTTAATCCATTCTCCAAAGTAAATTACAACAGCTGTACTCGTTATCGCTACCACGATACTGATGATATCCCAACAATATTTCCGGTAGATTTTTCCTACCTGATAACCAATCCCGATTATCAGCCACCCGGTTATTACGAATAAAATTGCCATGACAGTACCGGCAATCAGCCAGTACACAATCCCGGAAAGAATACTGTTAGGTATTCCACTGCTTAACTGTCCGAAAGAGTCTGCACCTGTCACAAACTCCCGAAATAAACTTCCCATTCCTTTTCCTAACGCACCGAAAAAGACGATACAGTCGTTAAGGAAAACCGGCGAAAGAATCGCAGTAAACAGTGTTGTTGTTATGCTGTACCATGCCAGTAGAAACAAGATACTTTCATAACCAATCGTCATATTTTTATATTTCTTTTCTAACTGGCTTTTACGGCTATCGCATTTTTCTTTTGCTTTCCGGTAAGCAGTACGGTCACATTTTTCACATTTCTCATAAGGCACTTTTTTCTCAACAGCTACCTCTACCGTCTTTTGGTGTGTCTGTGCATAAAGTTTTTCCTGCTCTGCTTTTTCATACTTAAATTTCCATGCCACGGCTTCTGCGTCGGCTCTTTTCCTGCTGTCTGTCTCGCTGGTCAATCGTTCCTCTGTTTGCCTTAATCTTGTCCGCAATGCTTCGATATTCTCGGCTCTGTTTTCGCTGTTCAATTTCTCGTTCAAGGTCAGCGATTCGCTTAGCTGCCTGTTTAGTTCCTGGATTGTCTGGTCTTTCTGATCCAGTTCGTCCTGCATCTGTTCGGTCATCAGCAGAAGTTCTTCCACCTGCCCGACGTTCTCTAAGTTTCTGCATTCGCTCATCGATCTCCCTCGCTTTCTCTATCTGCTGTTTAAGGTCAGCAATTCGCTGTTCTGTTTCTGCAATAAGCTGTTCTCGTTGTTCAGCTTCTGCGTTAATTCCTGCCATTGCTGATTCTCGTTTTCCAACTGTTCGATTCTGGTTTTCTGTTGCTCGATCTGTGAGAGCAGTTCTTCTGTATCTGGCAAAAGATTTAGCAGCCTGGATAATTCGCTGTTTAAGCTTTTTAAACTCTGGTTCTGCTCCTGAAAAGACAGGAGCTGCCTGTCCCGTTCCTGCAATTCCTGTACCATCTCTGCCATAAGATTCTGCTGTTCCTCGATCTGGTTTATCATTGTCTCCATCATGGGAATGACTTCCCGGCTTTCTTCTAATGTCACGCAATCGCTCCTTCCATTGTGTTAATGCACTGGATACTTTTCCAAAAGAAATCTGTATTTTATCCAGCAGTGCATTTTGTCTTTTTATGATCTGGTTTTCCTCTACTTTCCATGAAGTAGAGGATGTCTGTCCGTTTTGAAATTTCTCGTCAATTTTTCTGGCATCTGCGCCCTCATGGATCGTCGGTATCTCTAATTTTCCCTGCCTTGCATAAGAACGATGGTCAATGTGATTTTCCGTTTTCAAATGTGCATTACAGACGTTTGCCCATTCGCTCCGCCATAGCTCACAATTTTTCGGATTGTTCCACCCGGTAGCATCGGTTAATACACGTTTCCACTGTTTGCGGTTCCTTGTCCCGACTTTCTGGACTCCATTTTCATCAAGTACGGGGATTCGGATTCCATGACGGTCAGGGTTCTTTTTATCCTGCCACCAGTCCGGATGGGATTCATCCACCACAATATTTCCATTTTCATCTCTGACAAACTCCCAATCCTTGATTTCTTTGTTACCCCATGAGTGGTCTGAATTGAATGGTCGCAACGTCACCAATAAATGCACATGGGGATTACCATCTCCTTTATCGTGGATACTCCAATCCGCACACATTCCCTTATCTACAAAGGTCTTTTGAATATATTCAGTTGTATAATCAATCTGTTCCTGTCGGCTCCATTCTTTCGGAAGTGAGAACTCAAATGACCTGCCGAGTTGTGCATCTGAACTTTTTTCTATCCTCAAGACTTCATTCCATAAACGCTGCTTCTGAAAAGTAAGTTTGAATTTTTCCAGTGCAGCATTTTGGTTATCTGCCCTTTTATATCGGACAGATTTCTGGAACCGTCTGATATTTTCAGCAGGTACATTCTGCCATTCCTGTGGTGCATTTTCACACATCAGCAGGCTGGTATAAACGACTTCTTTTTTTGAAGTATAGTAGCTGATCCTGCCTGTTTCTTCATTTTTCATCACATCGCCATTGAGATAAGCAGACGCCGATATGATGGATTTTCCTTTGCTGCGTCCAACAATCTTTACTGTATAATGAAAAATCGCCATGCTCCGTTTCCCCCATTCTGCCGTATCCGGCTTTGATTTCCGGCAGGTAACGTTTTTCCTAAAAGAAAATGGTATCTGCCGGAGCACCCTCTGCGTAAGAGTGCCCTGTGCATAACAGCCTGCATGGAATGTGCCCCTCTGGCGAAGAGTGCCTCCTGCGGCATGAGCAGGTCTGGCTGAAAGCCCCGCCGACGGAACGAGCCCGGCAAGCGTAAGCGCAGACCGGTTGCCACCTGTGGCAAACTTATACGGACGACCTCTGGTTGTCCATAAGTGCGCCCTTCATAAAAAAGCAATGAAGGGAATGGAAACTCCACTCCCTCCGGCATTACACTTCCTCCGTATTTGCAACTGGCTCTTTCTGCATTGCCTTTGAGAAGAATTTCCCATTTGCTTCCTGCCTTTTTAAGAAGCCGATCAGCTTTGGGATATCATCTTCCTCAATCGCAGAACCCAGTACCGATTCCACTGCACCGCCAATCTGGCAGAGCCTGTGTGTCCGTTTTTTGGTTTCCACATCTTTCTGACGTTTCTTCAGTTCCCGTTTCTGTGCTGCATACTGTTTTGCTTTCTCAAGGCTTTCCTGTTCTTTCTTTTCCAACTGGAGCATACGCTCCTCATAACTCTTTGTTGATCTTGCCATAAATATCATCGTCCTTTCTTTTTTTCCAAACATAAGTTTCCTGTTGTCTGTCAGACGAAGTACATGGTATAATCTGCTTGCGTGTAGGTATATCATGACTCCGGTCTGATAGAACCTTTGGCGGTTTCTTCGGGAACCGCTTTTTTAAGTTGAACCGTTTCTTGTGACTGCTTTCACATTTCCCTTATCCCTCAAGTCCCTGCCCTCGTTGGCTTCCATAAAAAGTTCCAGCATATCCGTTTTGATCAGGACTTTTCTCCCAACCTTCAATACCGGAAGTTTCTTCCACTCTACCAACTTTCGCAGGGTGTTCCTGCCAATTCCCGTATAATCAGCAGCTTCCTCAATAGATAAGGCAATCTTTCTTTGCGTCATATGACCACCTCCTTTCGAATTGCATTATGCAATTTCATTTGTGCTGTCAGTATAGCGTGTTTATATTGCTTTGTCAAGCATTATGAAATTTTTCTGCTTTTCTTAAAATTGCATATTGCAATATATTTTGTTGCGTGGTATAGTAATGACATACCGAAAAAGGAGGCACATCAGCATGAAAGATAAAGAACTACGCAAGCTGATTGGCAGCAGGGCAAAACAGCGCCGTCTGGAATTAAATCTGACACAGCCTTATGTCGCAGAGAAGATGGGAGTTACCGCTTCCACAATCCTGCGTTATGAGAATGGTTCGATTGACAATACCAAAAAGATGGTACTGGAAGGTCTTTCGGAAGCACTTCATGTATCGATTGAATGGCTCAAAGGGGAAACCGATGAATATGAAACTGATATTACGGATAAGAAAGAATTGCAGATTCGTGATGCGATGGGCGACATTCTCAAACAGTTTCCTCTTGACCTCAATAAAACAGAAGACGCTTTTTCTAAAGACTTACTGCTGTTAATGTTAAAGCAATATGAACTGTTTCTGGATTCGTTTCAGTTCGCCTGTAAAAATTACAAAGGCAGTACCAAAGATGCGGACATTGCCAAAGTAATGGGATTTGAATCGAAAGATGAATATAATGAGATTATGTTTCTCAGGGAGATCACACATACTGTCAACGCATTTAATGATATGGCAGATGTTGTAAGGCTCTATTCAAAGAAACCGGAAGCGGCAGAACAAAGGCTTGCAAATCTTTTATCCGAAGTTATGTATGACGATTCTGAATCGGTATAGTAAGATAATCGGAGTTATGATACAATGAGCGCAAGCGAGTCAAGCTGTTTACAGATTTGACGAGCGGCGAATTGGCTTATGGACTTGTCCATAAGATGCCTACACGCAAGAAGCATTTCAGCAGTTCCGATTGTCTGATATCGAAAGGAGACATACGATTATGGCAAAAGGATCTGTTAGAAAAAAAGGAAAAAAATGGTACTATCGTTTCTATGTAGAAGATGCAAGCGGTAAAATGGTTCAGAAAGAATACGCCGGAACCGAAAGTAAAAGTGAGACGGAAAAGCTTCTCCGCAAGGCACTGGAAGACTACGAAGATAAGAAGTTTGTTGCAAAGGCAGATAATCTTACCGTAGGGGAACTTCTGGATATGTGGGCAGAAGAAGAACTGAAAACTGGGACACTCAGCAACGGTACAGTGGAAAATTATCTTGGTGCAATCCGATGTATCAAAAAACACCCGATTGCAGACCGCAAACTGAAAACAGTTACTGCCGAACATTTACAGGCATTTCTTGATCTGCTTACATTCGGTGGTGAGTTTCCAGACGGGAAAGTAAAAAAGGGATACAGCAAAGATTATATCCATTCTTTTTCCGCAGTGTTACAGCAGTCATTCCGTTTTGCAGTATTTCCAAAACAGTTAATCAGTTTCAATCCGATGCAGTATATTAAGCTGAAAAAGCAGGCAGAGGAAGTTGACCTCTTTTCCGATGATGAAGTGGAAGAAGGTACACAGCCGATTTCACATGAGGATTATGAACGGCTTATCCAATATCTGGAAAAGAAAAATCCACCTGCTATTCTTCCGATTCAAATTGCGTATTATGCCGGGCTCCGTATCGGGGAAACCTGTGGTCTTACATGGCAGGACATTAACCTTGAGGAACAATGCCTGACCATAAAACGCAGTATCCGCTACGACGGCATGAAACACAAAAATATTATCGGACCAACGAAACGGAAAAAAGTAAGGATTGTTGATTTTGGAGATACGCTGACTGAAATACTGAAAGCTGCCAGAAAAGAACAGCTCAAAAACCGGATGCAGTATGGCGAATTATATCACCGCAATTACTACAAAGAAGTGCATGTGAAAAACAGGGTATATTATGAATACTATCATCTTGACGGAACACAGGAAGTCCCGACAGATTACAAAGAAATCTCCTTTGTCTGCCTGCGACCAGATGGCTCTTTGGAACTGCCGAGTACACTCAGCATTGTATGCAGATCAGTGGCAAAGAAGCTGGAAGGATTTGAAGATTTCCATTTTCACCAGTTGCGTCACACTTATACCAGCAATCTGCTTTCCAATGGAGCTGCACCGAAAGATGTACAGGAACTGTTAGGACACTCTGATGTCAGTACCACAATGAATATTTACGCTCACTCAACAAGAAAAGCAAAACGGGATTCCGCAAGACTTCTTGATAAAGTAGCGAGCAATGCTTAACTAAAAATTTCCCTTATTTCCCTTGCGGATTCCGCATAAGGGCAAAAATAAGGGAAAATACATATCATTTCACTATTTAATGGGCTGAAAAGCCTGTAAAATAAGGAAAGTTCAGGAAATCTCTCCACAAATCCCGATTTGTATAACAGTAGTCTAACACACGTTGTTTAAAAATACTACAGCCAAGCCAATGTCTGTAATTTGCCCTAAAATTTCATTTTATGGAATTTGGACTACTTGATTTTCTAATTGCATACGCAATTCGTGAAATGTATCATTATACTGTTGATACATCAGACACACAAATGTAAATGGGGACTTTTTAAAAAGCAATTTTTCGAATAACTGTGACGAGGTAACTGTATCGGGAAGAGATACACAGCGGATGATTTTGATGGCATTTCATATATGCAGAGAAAACACCTATATTTTATAAGGAGTTCACAAGTTTTTAATATTTTCACTTCTTGATTTATAGGCAATCTGCCACTATAATGGATAAGAGTACGCAGAAATTTGTGCGCTGACGGGGAAGAAAAGCGGGCATGAAGCCGGATGAGAAGCAGATGCGGCAGATTTAGAGGAGCTTTTGAGTAACCTGATGTGGCAGATTCCGGATGTACAGTGACACAGAATGGAGAAAGTGTATGGATAATAAGGGAAACCAGAATAAAAATGGAAAAAATCCCCGCGGTCAGAATTATGCAGTGCTGATCATGACGATGCTGTTTACGCTTCTCTGCGTGGCGATGATGCACAACCTCTGGCAGAGCAGCCGCACGCACAAGATGCCGTACAGCGAGTTTAATCAGATGCTTAAGGATCACGAGGTAGAATCGGTTGTGATTGGCAATGGAAAGATTCAGATCACGCCGAAGGAAGATTCGAAGAAATATGGCGGCAGCCAGGGCAAATACGGAAATCTGGTAGGAATGGAGTACTATACGATTCCGATCAACGATCCGGATTTGGAGAAGAAGCTGGATGAAGCTGGTGTTACGACCTATGAACAGGCAGAAGTGGACGCGACAGGCAGTATTATCATGCTTCTGCTTGAGTGGGTGCTTCCGATTGCAGCGATGTTCGTCATTTTCAATATGATGATGAAGCGCATGGGCGGCGGAGGCGGCATCATGGGTGTCGGCAAGAGCAATGCCAAAGTATATGTACAGAAAGAGACCGGCGTTACGTTCAAGGATGTGGCAGGCGAGGATGAGGCGAAGGAGTCTCTGACGGAGATTGTTGATTTCCTGCATAACCCGGGAAAATATACGAAGATTGGTGCGAAACTGCCGAAGGGTGCGTTGTTAGTCGGACCGCCAGGAACCGGTAAAACACTTCTTGCCAAGGCAGTAGCTGGAGAGGCGAAGGTTCCGTTTTTCTCTCTGTCCGGTTCAGATTTTGTGGAAATGTTTGTCGGCGTCGGCGCATCCCGTGTGCGTGACCTGTTCAAGCAGGCGCAGCAGTCGGCTCCGTGTATCATTTTCATCGATGAGGTGGATGCGATCGGTAAAAGCCGTGATTCCCGTCTGGGCGGCAACGATGAACGTGAGCAGACGTTAAACCAGCTCCTTTCGGAGATGGATGGATTTGATTCCTCCAAGGGTCTTTTAGTCATGGCGGCGACGAACCGCCCGGAGATTCTGGATCCGGCGCTGCTTCGTCCGGGACGTTTTGACCGCCGAATTATCGTGGATAAGCCGGATTTAAAGGGGCGTGTGCAGATTTTAAAGGTACATTCCAAGGATGTAAAACTGGATGAGACGGTTGATTTCGAGGAGATCGCGCTGGCGACATCTGGCGCTGTAGGTGCGGATCTTGCCAATATGATGAACGAGGCGGCGATCACAGCCGTTAAGAATGGCAGGAAAGCCGTTTCCCAGAAGGATTTATTTGAGGCAGTTGAGCTGGTTCTGGTTGGCAAAGAGAAGAAAGACCGCATCCTGAGCCAGGAAGAGCGCCAGATTGTTTCGTATCATGAGGTGGGTCATGCGCTGGTCAGCGCCCTGCAGAAGGACTCGGAGCCGGTACAGAAGATCACGATTGTGCCGCGTACCATGGGTGCGCTTGGCTATGTCATGCAGGTGCCTGAGGAAGAGAAGTACTTAAATACCGAGAAGGAAATCCGCGCGATGCTGGTCGGATTTTTAGGCGGACGTGCGGCTGAGGAGATCGTTTTTGATACGGTAACGACAGGTGCGTCAAATGATATTGAAAAAGCAACCCGGATCGCGCGTGCGATGGTAACCCAGTACGGTATGTCCAAGAAGTTCGGTCTGATGGGTCTGGAAAGCCAGGAAAATCAGTACCTGAACGGGAGAACTGTCCTGAATTGCAGTGATATGACGGCGGCAGAGATTGACAAGGAAGTCATGCATATTTTGAAGGTTTCTTATGAGGAGGCGAAACGCCTGCTGAGTGAAAACCGCGAGGCGCTTGATAAGATTGCGGCGTTCCTGATTGAGAAAGAGACGATCACCGGTAAAGAATTCATGAAGATTTTCCATGAGGTAAAGGGAATCCCGGAGCTGGAGGAAAAGAAACAGGAAGGCGAGAGCCGGATTGAGATGCCGGAGGCTGCGAAGACAGGCGATGAGGTTCAGCCGATAAAGACTGCGGAAGAAACGAACGCGGAAAACTCACAGAACCAGCAGAAGCTGGAAGGAAAACCGGCGGATGAAGCACCGGCGGACGAAACACCGGAATCGGCAGAAGCTGTAGCAGCAGAGAGTCCAAATGAGGATGAGATGCGCGGTGGAAGCTCGTTCGACCGGAAATAAAAGTGATGTATAGCATAAAAGAAATATTTATACAATAAATAGAACGGCTGTATTTCAGCAATGTGAATCCATATATTGAAAAATCTATGAGTTCTGTTTTGCTGAGATACAGCCGTTATTTATATAGGATTATATCAATTACTGGTACAGGCGGTTGTGCTCATATACCGGCTCGGAGGTCAGTTCGATGCCGAGACGTTTGAAGGTCTTGATATCAACCTCCGACAGCATGACGGAGGTGTGAACCTGGCAGCCGCGCAGTTTTTCGAGCTGTTCCAGGGCGATCTGTGCGTGTTTGTTGGTAGCGGCGCACATGGACAGCGCGATCAGAACTTCATCGGTGTGGAGACGCGGGTTGCGGCTTCCGAGGTACTCGACTTTCAGCTTCTGGATCGGCTCGATCGCGATCGGGGAGATCAGGTGCTCATCGTGCGGAATATTGCCAAGTACCTTGACAGCATTCAGAAGCAGGGCAGCGGAAGCGCCGAGCAGGTTGGTTGTCTTTCCGGTGGCGATGGTTCCGTCCGGAAGTTCGATGGCAGCAGCCGGAGCACCGGTTTCTTCGGCGCGTTTCAGGGCAGCCGGAACAACCTTGCGCATATCGGTGGTCAGTTTTGCCTGCTTCATCAGAAGTTCGATCTTATAAACTTCCTCTTTGCCGACATCCTCTTTGACAACGCGGTTTAATGCCTGATAGTAGCGGCGCAGGATTTCCTGACGGGATGCCTCGCAGCAGGCTTCGTCGTCAATGATGCAGTTTCCTGCCATATTGACGCCCATATCAGTCGGGGATTTGTACGGGTTCTCGCCGTAGATTCCCTCGAAAATAGCGCTCAGAACCGGGAAAATCTCGATGTCACGGTTGTAGTTGACCGTTGTCACACCATAAGCCTCCAGATGGAACGGATCGATCATGTTGACATCGTTTAAGTCAGCGGTCGCTGCCTCGTATGCCAGGTTGACCGGGTGCTTTAACGGGATATTCCAGATCGGGAAGGTCTCAAATTTGGCATATCCAGCCTTGACGCCGCGTTTGTTCTCGTGGTAGAGCTGGGAAAGGCAGGTTGCCATTTTTCCGCTTCCCGGTCCCGGCGCGGTGACAACAACGAGTGGACGTTTGGTTTCAATGTAATCATTTTTACCATAACCTTCATCGCTGACGATCAGCGGAACATTGCCCGGATAACCGTCGATGGTGTAGTGGCGGTAAACCTTGATGCCCATGGATTCGAGCTTGTGTTTGAAGACATCCGCAGTGTTCTGCCCGGAATAGTGGGTGATTACAACGCTTCCAACATAGAGTCCCTTGTCGGTAAAGGATTGAATCAGACGGAGTACGTCTACGTCGTAAGTAATGCCGAGGTCGGAACGTACTTTGTTTTTCTCGATATCCGCAGCACTGATGACGATGACGATCTCCGCCTGATCCGCTAACTGCAGAAGCATCCGCAGCTTGCTGTCAGGTGCAAAGCCCGGAAGAACCCGGGATGCGTGGTAGTCATCGAACAGTTTTCCGCCAAATTCGAGGTAGAGCTTATCACCGAACTGGTTGATACGCTCACGGATATGTTCCGACTGCATTTTCAGGTATTTGTTGTTGTCAAAACCGATTTTCATCTAATCCTCCGTTCTTAGTTTCGTCCCGCACAGAATACCGGTATCGCGGTGGGGGCAGATGCCGGTTTCCATCTGGTGGGATGAAAATCATATGTTTGTATGGATGATTGCGCCGCCAGGTCACAGTCCATGTCCGGCACAGACTGCCATTCGCAGTTGTTTATGTCGATGCTCTTTGTGTGAAATGAACGCAGCACAGCAGACCGCAAAGAATCACAATTAGTACTATTATCCTACAAAAAAGTCTATTTGAGTAGAGGAAAAATAAAAAAATTTTAAAATCGGAAAAATGACGGATTTGGTTTTCGGAAATGTAATATTTTCTGGCGAAAATTTTTGTGTACAGGCGATGGGGATGGAGAAAATCTGGATGTAAATTGATAAAAAACAGAAAAGGGCATACAAAATGTGATATAATGAGCGCAGAAGAAAAGAATGCGGCTGCGAAGCAGACATATTCTTTTCTTGCGGCATTAACGAACGAACAGCCATGCGAAGCAGGGCGGTGGAGCGCGATAGCGCGGGTTCGTGAGTGGACGGGTGAGAATACGTTCTTATGATATAATGAGCGCAAGTGAGCCAGAAAGCTGCTTGCAGATTTAAGGCGAACGGCGAATCGTGATATAATGTGAACACTTAGCGAGATGTTTTAAGGAGGTATCAGCATTCATGCGGGAAATTCCAAAGCCGGGCGAGCGGTACCGGCATTTTAAAAATAAAGAATATCAGATTCTGGCGGTGGCGACCCACTCGGAAACGGGGGAAAAGATGGTTGTCTATCAGGCGCTCTATGGAGAATATGGCGTCTGGGTTAGACCGCTTTCTATGTTTATGGAAGAGGTAGATCGGGTAAAATATCCGGAGGCGGCGCAGAGATACCGGTTTGAGCGGATTGCGGCGGGTCCGTGGGAAAATTCGAAACAGCAGGAAATAAGGACAACCAGAACGACTCATGTCGTAAATGAAGGTGTTCGCCGTTCGAAAATGTCTGACGCAGCCACTCATTCCTGGGACATACCGCAGGAGGAACCGGAGCTGCATCCGCTTGTGGCAGAATTTCTGGATCAGGAAACGACCGAGGGCAGGCTGGAAGTGCTCCAGAGAATGAGCGGCAAGGTGGACAAGCGGGATCTCGACAGTCTCTGCTTCTGTCTGGATATGAATCCGGTCGGTGGAAGCGTGGAGGAAGAGCTGGACGCGATCCGTCAGTGCATCCGGATGCAGCAGAGGTACGATGCACCGCGCCTGCGGTATGGAAAGTGAGCGGCTGTCTGGCAGAAGAGTCTGGGTAACTGTTCACGGGTAGGCACTTTTGGAACCGAAAGTGCCGTAAGAAAACGTGGTGGCAGCAGATTACAAAACAGGATGGTTTGAGATGTTTCAAATAGAAGAAGAACTGAAAAAACTGCCGGGGCAGCCGGGTGTTTATATTATGCACGATGCGAAGGACGCGATCATCTATGTCGGCAAGGCGATCAGCCTGAAAAACCGAGTCCGTCAATATTTCCAGAGCAGCCGGGATAAGACGGCGAAGATCAAGCAGATGGTCTCGAAGATAGCACGTTTTGAGTATATCGTGACGGATTCGGAGCTGGAAGCGCTGGTGCTGGAGTGCAACCTGATCAAAGAGCACCGCCCACGCTACAATACGATGCTCAAGGATGACAAGACGTACCCGTACATCAAGGTGACGGCTTCGGAGGAGTACCCGCGGATCTTGTTTTCACGCCAGATGAAAAAGGATAAAAATAAGTATTTTGGTCCTTTTACGAGCGCGGGAGCAGTCAAAGACACAATCGAGCTGATTCGGAAGATATACCGGATCCGGGCGTGCAGCCGGAAGCTGCCGCAGGATATGGGAAAGGACCGTCCGTGCCTCTATTACCATATTCACCAGTGCGACGCGCCATGTCAGGGGTATATTTCACAGGCAGATTATCAGAAATCGGTGAAGCAGGCGGTCGGTTTTTTAAATGGACAGTATGAGCCGGTCATGAAATATCTGGAAGAAAAGATGAGGACGGCGTCCGAGACGATGGAGTTTGAGAAGGCGATTGAGTACCGGGATCTGCTTGAAAGTGTCAGAAAGGTGGCGCAGAAGCAGAAGATTACGAGCCAGAGCATGGAAGATCGGGATATTATCGCGATGGCGAAGGATGAGCGCGATGCGGTTGTGCAGGTGTTTTTCGTGCGCGATGGCAAGCTTATTGGGCGGGAACATTTCCATATGAATCTGACCGGCTCGGAGAGCAAGGCAGAAATTTTAAACAGCTTCGTCAAACAGTTTTACGCGGGAACGCCGTTTGTGCCGCATGAGATCTGGGTGCAGGAGGAGTTAGAGGACGCGGAGGTTATCGCCAGCTTCCTGACGGCGCGCCGGGGACAGAAGGTGCGCTTTGTCGTGCCAAAGATGGGCGAGAAAGAGCGGCTGGTCGAGCTGGCGGAGAAGAATGCGAAGATGGTGCTCTCCCAGGATAAGGAGAAGATCAAGCGCGAGGAACTTCGGACGATCGGGGCGATGAACCAGATTGGATCGTGGATCGGACTTTCGGGAATCAAGCGGGTAGAAGCCTACGATATTTCCAATATCAGCGGTTTTGAGTCGGTCGGTTCGATGATTGTCTACGAAAATGGACGTCCGAAACGCAATGATTACCGCAAATTTCGCATCCGGACGGTGCAGGGACCGAACGATTACGCTTCAATGCGCGAGGTGCTGCTGCGGCGGTTTTCCCATGGCCTGGAGGAGACGAAGAAACTGCAAGCCGAGGGCGGCGATCTGGCGATGGGAAGTTTTACGCGTTTTCCAGATCTGCTGATGATGGATGGCGGACGCGGACAGGTTAATATCGCGCTGGAGGTATTAAGAGAGCTTCAGCTGGAAATCCCGGTCTGTGGCATGGTAAAGGATGATAACCACCGGACGAGGGGATTGTATTATCAGAATGTGGAAATTCCAATCGATCGCCATTCGGAAGGATTTCAGCTGATCACCCGGATTCAGGACGAGGCGCACCGGTTTGCGATCGAGTACCACCGGAGTCTCCGGGGCAAGGAGCAGGTGCGCTCCGTGCTGGATGATATCAAGGGTATCGGACCAGCGCGCCGTAAGTCTCTGATGCGGACGTTCAAGACGATCGAAGCAGTCCGGGAGGCGAGCGTGGAGGAGCTGGAAGCTGCGCCACAGATGAACCGGGCAGCTGCCGAGGCAGTCTATATATTTTTCCGTGATGACAAGCAGGGGAAGATGTGATAGGATGTAGACAATAGTAAAAATAAAAGGAGACAAAAGTATGGGTGGAGTGACGATAACAGAACTGATCGATAAGATGGGGCTTCGCAATATGACGCCGGAGCTGGAGACGGACAATGTTATGCTGGTGCATGCGGATGTGAACCGTCCGGCATTGCAGCTGACTGGATTTTTCGACCATTTTGACAAGGACCGTGTGCAGATCATCGGTTATGTGGAAAATGCGTACATCTCGACCCTGACTCCGCAGCGCCGCCGGGAAATGTTTGACAAACTGCTGTCTTCGGGTATACCATGTCTGGTATATAGCCGCGGCATGGCACCGGAGGAGGAAGTGCTGGAGCTGTGTAACCATTATGGGGTTCCGTGCATGGTATCGGAGAAGACGACTTCGGATCTGATGGCGGAGATCATCCGCTGGCTGAACGTCAAGATGGCGCCGATGATCAGCATTCACGGCGTACTGGTCGATGTATTTGGCGAGGGTGTCCTGATTATGGGCGAGAGCGGTATCGGCAAGAGTGAGGCAGCGCTGGAACTGATTAAGCGCGGTCACCGTCTCGTCAGCGATGATGTGGTCGAGATCCGCCGCGTCAGCGATGAAACCCTGATCGGTTCGGCACCGGATATTACCCGTCATTTCATCGAGCTTCGCGGTATCGGCATTATCGATGTCAAGACGCTGTTCGGTGTAGAGAGCGTAAAGGATACACAGTCGATTGACATGGTAATCAAGCTGGAAGAGTGGGATAAGGACAAGGAGTATGACCGCCTTGGCATGGAAGATCAGTATACCGAGTTCCTTGGCAACAAGATTGTATGCCATTCAATTCCGATCCGTCCGGGACGTAACCTGGCAATCATCGTAGAGTCGGCGGCAGTCAACTATCGTACCAAGAAGATGGGATATAATGCGGCGAAAGAACTGTACAAGCGGGTACAGGCGAACTTGGCAAGAAGAGATTAATGGAACGATTCACGCAGTCTGATTCGTGTGATTTAGTGCGGAAATCCCGACTTGCAAGGGATGGAGCCGTTATGAAATGAATAAAGGAAAATAGATATGTCTAATTTTTATCAGAAACTTTGTGATGCCATCGGCGCTGCTTCCGTGCGGGAGCAGGAGCCGATGAGCGCACATACGACCTTTCGGGCTGGTGGACCAGCCCGCTATTTTGTGACCCCGGAGGGCGAAAAAGAGCTGGCGGCAGTGCTGGCGGCGTGCCGGGAGGCAGAGAAAGCGTATTACATATTAGGAAATGGAAGCAATCTGCTTGTCAGTGATGCGGGCTATCCGGGCGTGATGATCCTTCTGGGAAGCCAGTTTACAGAGGTGGTTCGTCCGGAGGGCGAACCGGGCGTCTACGAGCTGGGCGCCGGTGTGCTGCTTTCGCGTGCCGCCAGGGAGGCGCAGAAAGATGGAATGACCGGATTTGAGTTTGCAGCCGGGATTCCTGGAACCGTGGGCGGCGCGGCGGTCATGAATGCGGGCGCTTACGGCGGAGAATTAAAGGATGTGCTGGAATCTGTGCGCGTGATGACGCCGGACGGCGAGGTAAAAGAGCTTAAAACGGAAGAACTGGATCTGGGTTACCGCCACAGCTGCATCCCGGAGCGCGGATATATCGTTTTATCGGCGCGGATCCGTCTGGAGAAAGGTGATCCGGAAGCGATCAGGGTGCGGATGGATGAACTGGCAGCCAAACGGCGGGAAAAACAGCCGCTGGAATATCCGAGTGCCGGAAGCACCTTTAAGCGCCCTGAGGGCTATTTCGCCGGAAAATTGATCGAAGATGCCGGACTTCGCGGCTATCAGGAGGGCGGCGCACAGGTGTCGGAGAAACACTGTGGTTTCGTTATCAACCGCGACCATGCGACGGCTTCGGACATCGCGGGGCTGTGTGGGACGGTGCAGAAGCGCGTGTATGAGCAGTTTGGGGTGAAACTGGAGACGGAAGTAAAGATGCTGGGCTTTTAAGATATTAAGATATATAGAGTATGGAAAAGGGAGGAACAATATGCGGCTTGTGATCGTAACCGGTATGTCGGGAGCCGGAAAGACGGCGGCACTGAAAATGCTGGAGGACATGGGATTTTACTGTGTTGACAATCTCCCGATCCCGCTGGTAGGAAAATTTGCGGAGCTGGTGCAGAGCAGCAGCGGGGAGGTAAGCTGTGCAGCGTTGGGAATCGATGTACGCAGCGGCGACGAGCTGGCACAGCTGGAGGGAACACTGAATGATTGGAATAACATCCAGTTTCCGTATGAGATCCTGTTTCTGGATGCCAGCGATGAGGTGCTGATCAAGCGATATAAGGAAACGCGCCGTTCCCATCCGCTGGCAGGAAAAGAGCGGCTGGACCGCGGTATTGCGAAAGAGCGCCTGAAACTCGATTTCCTGAAAAAGCGGGCGGACTATATTCTGGACACCAGCACGCTTCTGACGCGGGAGCTCAAGGCGGAACTGGAACGTATTTTTATGGGGCGCGAGCGCTTTTCCAGCCTCTTTGTGACGATCTTAAGCTTTGGCTTTAAATATGGGATTCCGTCGGATGCGGATCTGGTGTTTGATGTTCGTTTCCTGCCGAATCCTTATTATGATGAGAATTTAAGAAGCCATACCGGCAATGAGAAGGCGGTGCAGGACTTTGTGCGCCGCGGCGGGACGGCAGATGTATTTTTGGATAAACTCTATGACATGATTGACTTCCTGTTTCCGTACTATGTAAAAGAAGGAAAGAATCAGCTTGTCATAGCCGTAGGATGTACCGGTGGAAAGCACCGTTCAGTTACGGTGGCGAACCGGCTCTATGAGCGCCTCAAGGAGCACTCGGAAATAGGGCTTAAACTGGAACATCGGGACATAGAGATGGATAACCGGACAAAAGGGTAAACGGAGGTAGAGAACTTTGTCATTTTCAGCCCGGGTAAAGGAAGAGCTGTCGCATCAGCTGAGCAAGGCGAGGCACTGCCAGATTGCAGAGCTGGCGGCGATTTTGAGCCTTTGCGGCAAGATTCATATCGATGAAGAGGATCATTTCAGCATACGGATCCACACGGAAAACGTAGCGGTTGCACGAAAATACTTTACATTATTGAAAAATACATTTAATATTAAGGCGGACATTTCGATCCGGCGCAATGCATTTTTAAAAAAGAGCCGTTCTTATACGCTTCTGGTGCGCGATCACGAAAATGCACTCCGGGTGCTGGAGGCGGTCAAGATGGTGGATGCGCAGGGAAATGTCGGGGAAAACCTTTCGGTGGTGCGGAATCTGGTGATTCAGAATGCGTGCTGCAAGAAGGCATTTATCCGGGGCGCTTTTCTGGCAGCCGGATCCTTAAGCGATCCGGAGAAATTTTATCATTTTGAGATCGTATGCGCGTCGCTTGAAAAGGCGGTGCAGCTTCAGAATGTGATTCTGACATTCGACATCGATGCGAAAATAGTTGTCAGAAAGAAGTATTATGTGGTATATATAAAAGAAGGCAGTCAGATTGTGGAACTTCTGGGGCTGATGGAAGCGCATGTGGCATTGATGGAGCTGGAAAATATCCGGATCCTGAAAGAAATGCGAAACAGCGTCAACCGTCAGGTCAACTGCGAGACTGCCAATATCAATAAGACTGTTTCGGCGGCAGTCAAGCAGCTTGCGGATATCACATACATCCGTGATACGGTCGGGCTGGATTACTTGCCGGAGCTTCTTTCAGAGGTAGCACAGGTTCGTCTGGAGATGCCGGATGCAACCTTGAAGGAATTGGGGGAGAATCTGAGCCATCCAGTTGGAAAATCGGGAGTCAATCACAGGCTCAGAAAGATAAGTGCAGTAGCTGAAAGCCTCCGCGAAGAGCGGGGCGAGTAAAGTTAGGTTATTGTTCACAGGCAGGAATTTCCTGGATGGAAAATTCCGTGCGATACAGTAGTGGCAGCGGATTTTGCCGTTTTTTTCGAGCGGGGCTCGATGAGGAGGATATTATGACAAGTAAGGAAATCAGAATTGGTTTGAGTTCAGGTCTGGAGGCACGTCCTGCGGCGATGCTGGTGCAGGTAGCAAGCCAGTATGAGAGCAGCATCTATGTGGAAAGTGAAGAAAAACGCGTCAATGCAAAGAGCATCATGGGCATGATGACGCTGGGACTGGCAGAGGGCGCGCACGTAAAGGTAACGGCTGATGGCAGCGACGAGGAGAGTGCGATCGAGGGAATTGAGAAATATCTGAGCAATCAGTAGAAATCCAGATTTCTGACCGTTTTTCGGAAAGAGACAGGGGACGCAACAGTTAAACAAGAGCTTTGATAGATGAGGGGGTGTCGTTTCGCGGGAAACGGCAGTCCCTTAAAAGATCTGAATGGGAGGAAAAAGGTGGCATTTACACATCTGCATGTGCATACAGAGTACAGTCTGCTTGACGCATCGAGTAAAATAAAAGAACTGACCGCCCGGGCGAAGGAGCTGGGGATGGACAGTCTGGCGATTACTGACCACGGCGTCATGTACGGCGTGATCGATTTTTACCGGGCAGCCAGGGAAAATGGGATCAAGCCGATCATCGGCTGTGAGATCTATGTGGCGCCCGGATCGCGTTTTGACCGGGAGGCGGGAAGCGGCGAGGATCGCTATTATCATATGATTCTGCTGGCGGAAAATAATACCGGCTATCAGAATCTGATGAAGATCGTCTCCAAGGGATTTGTCGAGGGATTTTATTATAAACCGCGTGTGGATGACGAGGTGCTGAGAACCTACCATGAAGGCATTATTGCACTCAGCGCGTGTCTGGCGGGCGAGATCCCGAGGTATTTGTCGAGAGGCATGTATGAGGAAGCGTGCAAGTCGGCGCAGAAATACCGCGATATCTTTGGACCGGACAATTTCTTTCTGGAATTGCAGGATCACGGCATCCCGGCGCAGCGGACGGTCAACCAGGGCTTGATGCGGATGAGCCAGGAACTGCAGATTCCGCTGGTGGCGACGAACGACTGCCACTATATTTATAAAGAAGATGTGGAATCGCACGATATTTTGCTCTGTATCCAGACGGGCAAAAAAGTCACGGACGAGAACCGGATGCGCTATGAGGGCGGGCAGTTCTATGTCAAATCCGAGGAGGAGATGCGTGCGCTGTTTCCGTATGCACAGGAAGCACTTGACAACACGCACAAGATCGCCGAGAGATGCAATGTCGAGATCGAGTTTGGCGTGACGAAGCTGCCGCAGTATGATGTCCCGGACGGATATACGTCCTGGGAATATCTGCAGAAGCTCTGCGGGGAGGGCTTTCACAAGCGCTACCCGAACGACGATGGGACGCTGCGGGAGCGCCTGAGGTATGAGCTGGACGTTATCCATTCGATGGGATATGTCGATTATTTCCTGATTGTGTGGGATTTTATCCATTTTGCAAAATCAAACGGTATCATGGTCGGTCCGGGACGTGGTTCGGCGGCGGGCAGTATCGTCGCGTACAGTCTGGAGATCACGGACATCGACCCGATCCGCTATCAGCTGATTTTCGAGCGTTTCCTGAATCCGGAACGAGTTTCCATGCCTGATATCGACGTCGATTTCTGTTTCGAACGGCGTCAGGAGGTGATCGACTATGTCGTGCGGAAATACGGAAAAGACCGCGTCGTGCAGATTGTTACCTTCGGTACGCTGGCGGCAAAGGGTGTCGTCCGCGACGTGGGGCGCGCGCTCGATATGCCGTATGCACAGTGTGATGCGATCGCAAAAATGATTCCGGGTGATCTCGGCATGACGCTAGACAAGGCGCTCAAAGCCAGTCCGGATCTGCGTGAGGCGTATGAGTCGGACGATTCGGTCAAATATCTGATCGACATGAGTAAACGTCTGGAGGGGCTGCCGAGACATACCTCCATGCATGCGGCGGGGGTTGTCATCAGCCGTGCGGCGGTCGATGAGTATGTGCCGTTGTCCAGGGCATCTGACGGTTCGATCACGACCCAGTTTACGATGACGACGCTGGAAGAGCTGGGACTTCTGAAAATGGATTTTCTGGGTCTTAGAACCCTGACGGTTATCCAGAATGCGGTTCGCCTGGTGGAGAAAACGACCGGAAAACCGCTTGATATAGATAGGATCGATTACAACGATAAAAAGGTGCTGGATTCGATTGGAACCGGCAAAAATGACGGTGTGTTCCAGCTGGAGAGTTCCGGCATGAAAGGATTCATGAAAGAGTTAAAGCCGGAAAACCTGGAGGATCTGATCGCCGGTATTTCCCTGTATCGTCCGGGTCCGATGGATTTCATTCCACGTTATCTGAAAGGCAAAAATGACAAGGCTTCGATTGTCTATGAGTGCCCGCAGTTAGAACCGATTCTGGCGCCGACCTATGGCTGTATCGTCTATCAGGAGCAGGTTATGCAGATCGTGCGCGATCTGGCTGGCTATACCTGGGGACGAAGCGACCTGGTGCGCCGTGCGATGGCAAAGAAAAAAGCGGCAGTCATGGAGAAAGAACGCCAGAATTTCGTCTACGGCAATGCACAAGAGGGCGTAAAGGGCTGTATTGCGAATGGGATCGACGAGAAGACGGCGAACCATATTTACGATGAGATGATCGATTTTGCGAAATACGCCTTCAACAAGTCGCACGCGGCGGCGTATGCGGTTGTCTCCTACCAGACGGCATATCTGAAATATTACCATCCGGTCGAATTCATGGCGGCGCTGATGACCTCGGTCAAGGATAATGTTTCGAAGGTATCGGAATATATCATGAGCTGCCGTCAGATGGGGATGAAGATCATGCCGCCGGATATCAATGAGGGCGAGGGCGGCTTCTCCGTTTCGGACGGTGCGATCCGCTATGGTTTATCGGCGATCAAGAGTATCGGTCAGTCGGTGGTGGATGAGATTGTGCGGGAGCGGACCGAACATGGAAAATTCCGATCGCTGGAAGATTTCATTGACCGGATGTCGGGCAGGGAGGTCAATAAGCGCACATTGGAAAGCTTTATCAAATCCGGTGCGATGGACGGGCTGCCGGGAACCCGCAAGCAGAAATGTATGGTCTGCGGTTCGATGGTCGATCAGAAGAATAAAGAGAAGAAAAATACGATGGAAGGGCAGATGTCACTCTTTGATTTTGCAGCGGAAGAGGACAAGAAGAGTTTTCAGATCACATTTCCGAATGTCGGAGAGTATTCGAGGGAAGAATATCTGGCATACGAGAAAGAAATGCTGGGCGTCTACGTCAGCGGGCATCCGCTGGAGGAATATATCGGCACCTGGGAGAAAAATGTGACGGCGAAGAGCTCCGATTTTGTTGTGGATGAGGAGACCGGTTCGGCGGTGATTCACGACGGCGCGTATGTGACGATCGGCGGAATGATCACCGAGAAAACGGTTAAGACGACCCGGAATAACAAAATGATGGCGTTCCTGACGGTGGAAGATCTGGCGGGAAGTGTGGAAGTGCTGGTATTCCCGAAGGATTATGAAAAACGGCGCGATATGCTGATAAAGGATGAAAAAGTCTTTATCCGCGGACGCGCATCGGTCGGCGATGAGCCGGTCGGAAAACTGATCTGCGAGCAGATTATCCCATTTTCGCAGGTGCCGCGCGAGCTGTGGATTCAGTATGCGGACAAGGACGCGTATCTGGCGGGAGAGAAAGAACTTCTCGACCTCCTGAAAACAAGTGATGGAAATGACACCGTGATCATTTACCTGGGACGTGAGCGCGCGAAAAAGGTTCTGCCGCGCAACTGGAATGTGCGGGCAGGCGAGGCGCTGGTGACGACGCTCAGCGAGATGCTGGGCGAGAAGAACGTCAAGGTGGTGGAGAAGCCGCTGGGGAAGATTTCTTCATAAGTGTTAAAAGTTGCATTGGACATTGGAAGCTTTGGTAACTGGGCACGTATGTGTGAACAGTAACACGCTTTGGCGACATGTTAAAAAAATATCATAAAAAATCTTGAAATGACCTATAAAATGAATTACAATAAAATTGTTTGAAAATTGTGGTAGCACGCAGTGCAGAACAATTTGGTATCAGAAGGGTCAAAAGATTCGAAAATAAAACGGCTGGTTCACGGTTGGGGATGTGAAGCGGAAAGCCTTAGGACGGAGGAATAAGCGATGGCAAAAGAGGTTAAAACGATTGGTGTACTGACAAGCGGCGGCGATGCGCCGGGTATGAATGCAGCGATCCGTGCGGTGGTCCGGACTGCGATCAACAAGGGCATGAAGGTAAAAGGTATCATGCGTGGTTACGCTGGACTTTTGCAGGAAGAGATTGTGGACATGGACGGAACCAGCGTGGCAGATACGATTGGCCGTGGCGGTACGATCTTATACACAGCCCGCTGTCCGGAATTTATGACCGAGGAAGGTCAGAAGCGCGGCGCAGAAATCTGCCGCAAGCACAACATTGACGGTCTGGTCGTCATCGGCGGCGATGGTTCCTACCGCGGCGCCGGAAAGTTATCCGCGCTGGGAATCAATACGGTAGGTCTTCCGGGCACGATCGATCTGGATATTGCCTGCACCGATTATACGATCGGGTTTGATACCGCGATCAACACGGCGATGGAGGCGATCGATAAGGTAAGAGATACTTCCACCTCCCATGAGCGCTGCAGTATCATCGAGGTTATGGGACGCCACGCGGGATATATCGCCCTGTGGTGCGGTATCGCTAACGGCGCCGAGGATATTCTGCTTCCGGAGCGGTACGATGGCAATGAGCAGATGCTGATCAACCGCATCATCGATAACCGGAAACGCGGCAAGAGACATCATATTATCATTAATGCCGAGGGCATCGGACATTCCGCGTCGATGGCGAAGCGAATCGAGGCGGCAACCGGCATCGAGACACGTGCGACGATCCTTGGTTATATGCAGCGAGGCGGCGCGCCGACCTGTAAAGACCGCGTCTATGCGTCCATCATGGGCGCCAAGGCGGTGGAGCTGCTGGAAAAAGGAAAGACCAACCGCGTGGTAGCGTATAAGCACGGCGAGTTTCTGGATTTTGATATTCAGGAGGCGCTGAATATGAAGAAGGATATTCCGGAAGATCAGTATGAGATTAGTAAGCTGCTGATTCGTTAAGGAATTTGATGGCTGCTTGTGAGATGGGCTGGCATATGAACGGAGAACAGGCTTCTCAGGGATAAAGGGAGAGCCTGCTCTCCGTTCGTGCGTCAGCCCTGTTTGTGGGCAATGGAAAATGAAACAGATGGAGGTGCAAGAAAATGGCAGAAATGCAGAATCCCAATACAGATGGGGACTCCACCGTACTCTGCGGTGCGAATTCGTATGTGGAAAAATATTATCTGAATGAGCAGTTTTCGGGGCTGCCGGAGTCAATTAAGCAGGAATTGCAGATCATGTGTGTCATGTACACAGAGGACATCGGCGGTATTATTTTGCTGGAGTTTATGCCGGATGGCAGACTGCAGTTTAAGGTTGAGGCGGAGGAGAATGATTACCTCTTTGACGAGATCGGAAGCGCGCTTAAAATCAAGCAGTATCAGGCGGAGAAGCGTGAGCTGCTGGAATCGCTGGAGCTGTATTATAAGGTGAAGGTGCTGGGAATCCCGGCGGACGAACTGTTAGACGACGAGCAGATGGAACGGTATCAGGAAGATTAGAAATAAAATGAAGATTGGAAACGTAGAATTAAAAAATGCAATCGCCCTTGCGCCGATGGCAGGTGTGACGGATCTGCCGTTCCGTCTGCTCTGTAAGGAGCAGGGATGTGGTTTGATGTACACGGAGATGGTCAGCGCGAAGGCGCTTCTTTATAAGAACCGCAATACAAAGCCGTTATTAGAGACGCGGCCGGAAGAAGAGCCGGTTGCGGTGCAGCTGTTTGGCTCAGATCCGGAGATCATGAGCGAGATGGCGCTGCAGCTGGAGGAAGGACCGTATGCCATCATCGACGTCAACATGGGTTGTCCGGTGCCAAAGATTGTCAATAACGGCGAAGGTTCGGCACTGATGAAGGATCCGAAGCTGGCAGAGCAGATTTTGACGGCGATGGTAAAGAAACTTCATAAACCGGTTACGGTCAAATTCCGCAAGGGATTTAATGATTCGAATATCAATGCGGTTGAGTTTGCGAAGATGGCAGAGAGCTGCGGCGTGGCGGCGGTAGCCGTGCATGGACGGACGAGAGAGCAGTATTATTCCGGAAAGGCGGACTGGGACATTATCCGTCAGGTCAAAGAGGCGGTTTCAATCCCGGTCTGGGGAAACGGTGATGTATTTACACCGGAAGATGCCAAGAGAATGAAGGAAGAAACCGGCTGCGACGGCATCATGGTGGCGCGCGGCGCGAAAGGAAATCCATGGCTGTTTAAACGGATTCTCCACTATCTGGAAACCGGAGAACTTCTGCCGCCGCCGACTGCGGAGGAAGTAAAGAGGATGATTGTCCGCCATGGGACGCTTCAGACGGAATTTCGCGGCGAGGAGATCGCAATGCGGGAGATGCGTAAGCATGTGGCATGGTATACGGCAGGATTTCCACATTCGTCGGCGCTTCGCAATGATATAAACCAGGTGGAGACGCTGGAGGAGCTGGAACGGCTGGTGGATGAGAGAATTTAAGAGAAGGATGAATGTGTGGAATCAAAACGATGGTTGTGTTACATGGGTGGACGAAATCGGAAGGCACAGAAAAAGCACGAAAATGTAGGATTTTCCCTTGTTTTTAAAGCCATTATGGCACTTTGTGATTCTTGACATTACACCAAGAATCATGTATAATAGTGCGATGCAATTATTAGGGGATTCAATGATGAATCGATAGAAGGAAGGATAGCTGTCATGGCAGAAAAGAAGAACATTTTAACTTACACAGGATTGAAAAAGTATGAAGATGAACTTCATGATCTGAAAGTAAATAAACGCCAGGAGATCGCACAGAAGATCAAAGAGGCGAGAGAGCAGGGCGACCTGTCTGAGAACGCTGAGTATGATGCAGCAAAAGATGAACAGAGAGACATCGAGGCAAGAATCGTAGACCTTGAGAAACTGTTGAAAAACGCAGAGGTTGTTGTTGAGGATGAGATCGATCTGGATAAGATCAGCATCGGATGCCAGGTAAAGGTACTGGATGTCGAAGAGGATGAAGAGATGGAATTTAAGATCGTAGGTTCCACCGAGGCAAACAGCTTAGATGGTAAGATCTCCAACGAGTCTCCGGTTGGTCGTGCCCTGCTTGGCAAGAAAGCTGGCGAGACCGTAGACGTAGAGACACAGGCGGGCGTTATCCAGTACAAGATCCTGGACATCCAGCGAGTATCATAAAGAGACGAAGGAGTGAAAGAGAAAGTGGCAGAGCAGAATCAGCAGAATAAGAACGAAGAGAAGGACTTAAATCAGTTATTAAAGGTGCGCCGCGAGAAACTGAAAGACCTTCAGGACAACGGAAAGGATCCGTTCCAGATTACAAAATTTGATGTAACTGCACACAGCAGCGAGATCAAGGATAACTTTGAGCAGATGGATGGCAAAGAGGTTACGATCGCAGGACGTATGATGTCCAAACGTGTGATGGGTAAGGCATCTTTCTGCAATGTGCAGGATTTAAAGGGCAATATCCAGTCTTATGTTGCCAGAGACAGCGTAGGCGAAGAGGCTTATAAAGATTTCAAGAAGATGGATATCGGTGATATTGTCGGAATCAAGGGTACCGTATTCCGCACCAAGATGGGTGAGATCTCCGTTCACGCAGAGTCCATCGTACTGCTGTCCAAGAGTCTGCAGATTCTGCCGGAGAAATTTCACGGACTGACCAACACGGATATCCGTTATCGTCAGAGATATGTGGATCTCATCATGAATCCGGAAGTAAAAGACACCTTTGTAAAACGTTCTCAGATCCTCAAGGAGATCCGCAATTTCCTGGATGGACGCGGATTTATGGAAGTGGAGACCCCGATGCTGGTAGCTAATGCCGGCGGTGCGGCTGCCCGTCCGTTTGAGACCCATTATAATGCTCTGGATGAAGATGTAAAACTGCGTATTTCTCTGGAACTCTACTTAAAGAGACTGATCGTAGGCGGCTTAGAGCGTGTTTACGAGATCGGCCGTGTATTCCGTAACGAGGGCGTTGATACCCGTCACAACCCGGAATTTACCCTGATGGAGCTGTATCAGGCATACACCGACTATGAGGGCATGATGGAACTGACCGAGAGTATGTTCCGCTACCTGGCTGAGAAAGTCTGCGGAAGCTCTGTCATCAGCTATAACGGCACTGTGATTGATATGTCCAAGCCGTTCGAGCGCATCACCATGATCGATGCAGTTAAGAAATACTCCGGCGTTGATTTCAACACTGTTAAAACTGACGAGGAAGCAAAGGCAATCGCAAGAGAGCACAATGTTGTATTTGAGGAGCGCCATAAGAAGGGTGATATCATCAACCTGTTCTTCGAGGAGTTCTGCGAGGAGAAGATGATTCAGCCGACCTTCGTTATGGATCACCCGGTTGAGGTATCTCCGCTGACCAAAAGAAAACCGTCCAATCCGGAGCTGGTTGAGCGCTTCGAGATGTATATCTACGGCCGCGAGATGTGTAACGCATACTCTGAGTTAAATGATCCGATCGATCAGAGAGAACGTTTCAAAGCACAGGAAGAGGCGTTTGCTGCTGGCGATGAGGAAGCAAATCATACGGATGAAGACTTCCTGAATGCACTGGAGATCGGTATGCCGCCGACAGGTGGTATCGGATACGGTATCGACCGTCTGGTTATGCTGCTGACCGATTCCCAGGCAATCCGTGACGTACTGCTGTTCCCGACGATGAAGTCACTGGACGCTGATAAGAAAGCTTCCAAGACTTCCGAAGCAGCTTCGGCAGAGGCTGAAAAACCGGTTGAAAAGATTGATTTTTCTAAGGTAAAAGTCGAGCCATTGTTTGAAGAAATGGTTGATTTTGATACATTCAGCAAGTCAGATTTCCGTGCAGTAAAGGTTAAAGAGTGCGTTGCAGTACCGAAGTCAAAGAAGCTGTTACAGTTTACTCTTGATGACGGAACAGGCACAGACAGAACCATTTTAAGCGGTATTCATAGCTTTTATGAGCCGGAAGAACTGGTTGGAAAGACTCTTATTGCTATCACAAATCTTCCACCGAGAGCTATGATGGGCATTGACTCTTGCGGTATGCTCCTCAGTGCTATTCATGAAGAAGAAGGCGAAGAAAAGCTTCATCTTCTGATGGTTGATAACCACATTCCAGCAGGTGCAAAGCTCTATTAAGATGAGAAACTGAGCCTTGCGGCGGTGTGCGCTTGCGAACACCGACATAAGGCGAAAAACGCACGGAGACGCCAGTCGACGTGATGTAAAGATGTACCGTTTTACCGAATAGACGGGACGTACTTCATTTGATAAAAAACTAAAAAAACAACGATTTACATCAAACTTACATCAATTGATGCAGAAATCGGTGCAAGCAAGAAAAAATCGCATAATTAGTGCAATGAGTGGGCAATTCCAATCGGAGTTGCCCATTTTTAAAACAAACAGAAATACAAATCGGAAGTTGGAGGATACACGCATGAAAATTGTAATCATTAATGGAAGTGCCAGAAA